>CAZWSL010000009.1:0-105275 GCA_964636495.1 uncultured Desulfobacula sp.
AGGTAATTTTTTTTATAAATCTAATCATCTCTAAAAATAGGTGCTGAATAATTACCTCTCTTTTTTAAATCCTCTTTTGTCTTTAACCCTGGAAAATGGGAAGGACTTTTTATATCATCCCCCTTGTTAACCCCCCTGAGATCCGCAATTTCTCTTGTAACTTTGCTTCCGGGCAGGTGTCCTCCCATACCGGGCTTGGTTGACTGCCCTATCTTGATTTCAATGGCATCTACTTTTTTCAGATTCTCTTCATTAACACTGTACAGGTTAGGCACATACTCAAATATATATTTATATGCATTTTCGAAATCCTGGGATAAAATGCCCCCTTCACCTGAACCCACTGCTGTTTTTGAAGCAGCACTTCCTGCTGCCAGGGCCATTTTTGCCTCCCGTGAGAGTGCACCAAAAGACATGTGGGCGATATAAACAGGTGATTCAATGATAAGGGGATGATCAGCATCGGGACCTATAATGGTTCTGACATTAACAGGGTCCTCACTATTCAACGGTATTTTTGCAAGCTGTGCTCCCTTGATGAGTATATCATCCCATGAGATGGTTTTAAGTCTGGTACGCATAGGCTCATAAATAATATCCCCTCCTGCTGAAATCTCATGAATATCTGAAAAATAGTGTTCTGTTTCAGACATTGTTCTTTTAAGATCAGGTGATTGTTCTGATTCTTTTCTCCCCTTTTTCAGTTCTGCTGTTTCATCTGCCTGATACAAAGCGTCATCTTTTTTTTTAAACATTTTTTTTAACGAACCACATACAGGACACGGCCAGTCACCGTCAAGTGTGTCCCAGGAAGGATTGTTTCCGTCGTCATAAATAAATTTACACACGTCACATATATACTCAGCCATTGTTATCTCCTGTGAAAATTGAATAAAGCCATTTCACAATACTATTTTGCATAATGCCTTTCAAGTATGAAGAATAAAAAGATAATACCATTGCCAAAAAATAAAAACATTGATAGATTGAAGCTTATTTTAAGGCTTATAATGATACAATTGAAAATATTGAAGAAAAAATATCTGAAAATTACAGAAGTAACTGATTATTTATGTTAAGTATTAAATCCATTGGAAGGATAAGCAAGCGATACCTGCACCTGAAAAGATATCAGCAGATAATCAGTATTATTCTGAAGTACGGTTTTGATAATATAGTCGAAGCCATGAATATAGACCGCTATATTGAATCGGGTCTTAAATTCATTCCCTTTGTCAAAAGGGATGAAAAAATTGAAAAGCTGTCTAAAAATCAACGGATGCGAATGACGCTCGAGGAACTTGGACCCACTTTTATTAAAATGGGACAGGTCCTCTCCACCAGGCCTGATCTTATTCCACTTGATCTTTTAGCTGAATTTGAAAAACTTCAGAATCATGTTCCCCCTTTTCCATTTGAAGATGTAAAAAACATTATTGAATCTGAATTTGGAAAACCGTATGATCAGGTGTTTGAATCAATAGAAGAGACTCCTTTTGCCAGTGCTTCCATCGGCCAGGTTCACAGGGCACAGATTGATGGTAAAAACCAGATTGCTGTAAAAATCCAGAGACCGGGCATTCGAAAAATAATTGAAACCGACCTTGAAATAATGCTTCATTTAGCCTCCATAATGGAAAATAATATTGAAGAAGTTGCCATTTTCAAACCAGTGAAAATTGTGGAAGAGTTTGCCAAAACCCTTGAAAAAGAGCTGGACTACTCCATTGAGGCATCCAATATGGAACAGATGGCTAAACAGTTCAAATACGACAGAACCGTCCACATCCCAAAAGTATATTTTGATGAATCCAGCAGCCGGGTTTTAGCCATGGAACTGATTGAAGGGATCAAAGCTGATGATGTGGAAGAGATTGAATCTGCAGGGCTCAGCAAAAAAGTACTCACCCGGCGTGGTGCAGATTTTGTCATGAAGCAGGTGTTTAAATTTGGATTTTTCCATGCAGATCCCCATCCCGGCAATATTTTTGTACTGGAAAACAATTGTATCTGCCCTGTTGACTTCGGAATGGTGGGCTTTGTTGATCAGCTCACTAAGGAAGCGTTTGTTGATCTGATCCACAGCATTGCCACAAGGGATTTTAAACTTACGGCAAGATTGCTGTGTGAACTGGCTGAATATGAAGTGCAGCCGGATCTTGCAAACCTGGAAAAAGATGTATCTCTATTTGTATTCATGCATCTTTCAAAATCTCTGAAGGAAATTAACACCGCTAAAATGGTCAACAAATTTCTTGAACTCAGTGCCACCCACAAACTCAGAATTCCACCAGACTTTTTCCTGATGATGAAAGCCTTTGTCAATCTTGAAGGGATCGCCTCAAAACTTGATCCTGATTTTGATATGATCTCCCATGCAATCCCCTATGTCACGGCTGCACAGTTCGGCAAATTCACTCCGGCAAGGGTTTTCAGAGAATTCATAGGCATTACAAGACAATCGTATAAAATGCTCCAGATCCTGCCTTCAGACATCATGGAAATCATACGTCTGGCAAAATTCGGGCAGCTGTCGCTCAATCTGAAGGTGGAAGGCCTTGACAAGATGTTGAATACCATGGATCAGACCAGCAACAGAATCTCTTTTTCAATCATCATAGCTGCACTGATCCTCGGGTCTGCACTGGTACTTAAATCCAAAGTACCGCCCATGATTTTCGGGGTATCTGTCATTGGAATCGCGGGATTTCTTGCCGCCGCTGTCATGGGAATGTGGCTTTTGATAGCCATTATCAGAAGAGGCCGTCTCTGATAATTTCATACATTTCAAGAATGTTCCTTCAATTATCCGCTCATTGAGGCTTATCAGCAGATCAGTGGAAAATTTCACACACCTTTTTCGTGCAGGATCCAACTTTCATCAGACATCCAGGTTTGCCGGCTCACAATACTCCCTTGCATGACGGCAGTAAGGACATCTTGGCGGAGGTTCATGACCTTCATAGGTATATCCGCAGATACTGCATTTCCACCGTATGGGCTTCTCTCTTTTATAAACACTTCCTGTTTCAACAAGAGCTAACAGTCTTTGAAATCTCTCAAGATGATTTTTCTCTATTTTTGCTATCTGGTTGAAGAGAACATCTGCCCTGGTATCTCCCTCGATTTCCGCATGAAGTGCAAACTGAGGGTACATCTTCTCAGCCTCAAGGGTTTCTCCCTCTATTGCCTCTTTCAGATTTTTCTCTGTTGTTTTCTCACCATAAAGCAGCCTGTATTCTTCAAGTGCATGGTACATCTCATTCTCTGCAGTCTCTTCAAAAATTTTTGCAATATAATGATAACCCTCTTTTCTGGCAGTCTGTGCATAGAACATATATCTGCTGTGTGCCATGGATTCCCCGGCAAATGCAGCCTTTAAGTTTTCTCTGGTCTTACTCATTTCTCCCTCCATAAGGAACCTCATTAAAAAGTGTAATCGACCTGATCCTGTAATTTTATTGCAGGAAAAATTAAATTGCAATTTTTTTTAGATCATTTCAATTTTTCTTTACCAGACAGACATGCCTGAAAAACGTTTGACACTATAAATTTTATATGAAAAAATCGGGCCTGTGAATCCAGCTTATATGTTATACGCTGACATGATACAATTAACATTGATCTGTTTTCAATATATTGATGCTTATTGAAATTTTCAAAAATATAAATATCAATGAATTCAAAGATATATGGAGAGTGAATGAATCTAAAAAATCCAGTAGAAATTTTCTCAGATAAACATAAATTTGAGATAACAATAGAGGTCGTTCCCCCAGAGGACAGCGATCATAAAAAAATACTTGAAAAATTATCTGACCTTTCTGATCTCTCATTTTACGGTTTCAGTGTGGCGTCAAATCCAATAGCAAAATCAAAGATGTCAGCCATGGTATTCTGCCACATGATACAGGAATCTACAGGGAAACCTGCTGTTTTGCACTGCACTGTGCGGGATCACAACAGACTTGGGCTGCAGAGTGAGCTGTGGGGTGCAAAGGCGCTGGGTATAAAATCTGTCATTGCCGTGACAGGTGATCCATCTGCAAAAAAAGAAGAGAATCCAGTAGAGTTTGTTGCGGATCTAAATGTATTTGAACTCATTGAATTGATGAAAAAATCTGGTCTCCATACAGGTGCTGTTCTTGATTTCAGACCTGAAATCAACGGCCTTCACCATGAGATAAAACGTCTTGAAAAAAAAATTGCTGCAGGATGCCAGTTTGCTGTTACTCAGCCGGTCTACGATGAAAAAACAGCAACTGCAATACACAACGGAACAAAACATATGAATATACCTGTCATTATGGGTATTTTACCCCTGTTATCCTACAAGCATGCAAGATTTCTTAACGATAAAGTGGATGGTATAGCAGTACCTGCTTTTCTGCTCAAACAGATGAAAGAGACAAAAGAGCCTGTGGAGCATGGCGCTTTCCATGCAAAAGAGATGCTTGATATGGCAAGGAATCTGTTTTCCGGTGCCTGTATCATGCCTCCCTTTGACAGATATGAGATATTAAAAAAAATAGTGTGAGAAGCCTGATATTGAAGTTGATAGTTTAAGATTTCTTTCAAATATTGATATGGCATGATTTTTGAATGTTCATTAAAAAAACTAACAACCGATAAAGAGACGCTTTTGATATTAATTAAAGACAAAATATGGTATCAAAAAATGCCGGCTGCATAACTTAGTTTAATTATTTAAAAAGGAGAAGAGTAAAAATGAAAGTAACCATTACCAAACAATGCATGGGTGACAGAAATTGTAATGATTTGTGTGCTGAAGTATTTGAGTATGATGAAAATCAACTCATTTCAACTGTTAAAATGGATGAAATACCGGAACATCTGCAAAGTATTGTTCAGCAGGCAGCAGATGAGTGCGGTGCTGAAGCCATTATTATTGAAAAATAGAAAAGAGGCGTGTCATGATTAAATTCAGGGAAAGCTGCACTGCTAAAAATCTTCATATCTCATTTGCAGCAGAGACCCAGGCAAGAACAAGATATGATTTTTTTGCAAACAAGGCAAGGGATGAAGGCTTTATCCAGATTGCAAAAATATTTAACGAAACTGCTGATCAGGAATTTGAACATGCACTGCGGTTTTTTAAATTTTTCAATGGGGGAGAGCTTGAGATGAAATGGGTCTTCCCAACAGGTGTAATTAAAGACACCCGTGCAAACCTGCTGTCTGCAGCAGCTCTGGAAAAATATGTGAGTGAAGAGATGTATGCCCAGTTTGCAGAAACAGCTGAAAAGGAAGGATTTGCAAGGGCAGAAGATACCTTTAAAAATATAATTGTAGCAGAAGAACATCATGAAAAACTCTACCTTGAACTTGCTGACAATATTGCAGGGAACAGGGTATTTGAAAAAGAGGAAGAGAAGGTATGGAGGTGCCTGAGCTGCGGATACCTCCATACCGGGAAAGCGGCTCCAAAAAAATGCCCGGCCTGTGTAAAACCACGGGGTTATTTTGAACTGCTTTATAAAAACTGGTAAAAAAAGCATGGCAGAGAAGTGTTTGATACAGATATGACTCATCTGCCATGCATCATTAAAGCCCCAGAGCTTCACCTTCCAGAAACCGTATTATTCTGACAATTCCAAAAAGGGTTTATCCAGTTACGATATCCGTTACACAATAAAACAATTCATGGGAATTGCAGGAAAACTGACTGCTTGATCCATAACATGGGAGAAGAGAAAATAATTGAAAAAAGTTATTAAACAGCTTTTCATCATCTCGGTTGTTGCCATTTCACTGTATATCTTTTTCTCCATGGATTTTGAAAAATATCTCACCCTCGAATACATTAAAGCACAGCAGTCCTCCTTTGAGCAGTATTATCTTGACCACAAAACAACCACAATTGCAGTCTACATGGCTGTTTACATAGCTGTTACTGCTCTCTCTCTGCCCGGAGCCGCTGCCATGACCATTGCAGGAGGAGTGCTTTTCGGGATGATCAAAGGTGTTGCTGCAGTCTCCTTTGCCAGCACCATTGGGGCAACACTTGCTTTTCTTGCTTCAAGATTTATTTTAAAAGATTATGTCCAGAATAAATTGGGTGACAGGGTCCAGACAATAAACAGAGAGATTGAAAAAGATGGTGCATTTTATCTTTTCAGCCTGCGCATGGTTCCTGTTTTCCCGTTTTTTATTATCAACCTTGTTATGGGACTGACTCCCATATCAACGGCTTCATTTTTTTTTATCAGCCAGGCAGGCATGCTCGCAGGAACAATTGTTTATGTAAATGCAGGAACCCAGTTAAGTAAAATTGATTCTCTTAGCCAGATCCTCTCGCCTGAACTGATTTTTTCCTTTGTTCTGCTTGGCGTATTACCCATAATTGCAAAAAAAGCAATTGAATTTATCAAAACTGAAAAGATATATTCAACTTTTGAAAAGCCGGAAAAATTTGATTACAACCTGGTAGTGATCGGTGCAGGATCAGCAGGACTTGTAACTTCATACATCTCTGCAATGGCCAAATCTAAAGTTGCCCTTATTGAAAAAGATAAAATGGGCGGAGACTGCCTTAATACCGGTTGTATTCCAAGCAAAGCCCTGATCCGCTCCGCCAGAATGATCTCCTATGCAAAGCGCGCACAAGAGTTTGGTTTCAACAGTGCATCTGTTGATTTTACATTTGAAAGGGTTATGGAGAGAGTCCATAAAATCATAAAAAAAGTTGAGCCCCATGACTCCATTGAACATTATACTGATCTTGGTGTTGACTGTATCAAAGGCAGAGCAGAGATCTTGTCACCATTCACGGTAGGGGTGAATGGCAGAATAATCTCCTGTCGCAGCATCGTCATTGCAACAGGGGCAAAACCATTTATACCTGACATTAAAGGGATTGATAAAATCTGCTGCCTCACTTCCGATAATATATGGGATTTGAAAACACTCCCTGAAAAGCTCCTCATACTGGGAGGAGGACCTGTCGGGGTCGAACTGGCCCAGACTTTTGCAAGACTCGGAGCGTCAACAGTCATTGTCATCCGTGGAAAAAGACTCCTTGCAAAGGAGGACATAGAAATTTCAGATATGATAAGGAAAAAGTTTGAAGTTGAAAATATTAAAATATTGACAGAGCATCACCCAGAAGAGATTATTTTAAAAAACAGCTCAAAATTCCTTGTCTGCAGGAGTGAAGAGAAGACAACAGAGATTGAGTTTGATGAAATCCTTATTGCGGCAGGAAGAAAGCCTAATACAGAAAGACTTGGTCTGGAAAAACTGGGTGTAAACCTTACCCGCAGAGGAGCCGTTCAAACCAATGAGATGCTCCAGACTAATTTTCCTAATATATTTTGTGCCGGCGATGTAACAGGGTCCTTTCAATTTACCCATACTGCAGCACATCAGGCATGGTATGCTGCAATTAACAGCCTTTTCGGACAGTTCAGAAGATCAGCTGTTGATTATCGTGTCATTCCCAGAGCCACCTATACTGATCCTGAAATTGCCCGGGTCGGACTTAATGAGCTCGAAGCAGCAGAGAAGCGCATTGAATATGAAGTGACCACCTATGGGATAGAGGATCTGGACAGGGCGATCTGTGATTCCGAGGACAACGGTATGGTAAAGATATTAACAAAACCCGGGACAGATAAAATTATTGGTGTCACCATTGCAGGCTCCCACGCCGGAGATCTGATAGCAGAATATGCCCTTGCCATGAAATACAACCTTGGTTTAAATAAAATATTGAATACTATCCACACATATCCCACACTTGCTGAAGCCAATAAATATGCAGCTGGAAAATGGAAAAAAAAACATCTGCCTGTAAAACTCCTGAACTGGGCAAAAAAATATCACACCTGGATGAGAGGGTAATTGATCACATCATGTATATTCCTGCATCAGAGAAAGAGATCGCACTGATCAGCAAGTTTCATAATATTCTGCTTGTGCAGACTTAATTTGTGAAATATCCTGACCAAAATGCACAATTTGAACATGACTGCTGGCTGTTTACTATCTTATCAAAGCGTATCCTCTGCCAGCAGCAGATATCTGTCAGTAGGGATTTATTCTAAATTGCCATTTTTATTTTATTTTTTTTGTGATAAAGATATCCAGATATTTATCGAACTCAGATAAAAAGGGATAATTTGAAAAAATTCTTATTTAGAATAGATAATATAGTATTTTTATTAACAGGATGTTTGTTTCTGATCCAGGGATGTATAACAGCTCCTGAACATCCATCTCTGATAGATTCTGACATGCCAAAAATGATTCGAATTAAAGAGCTATTTTTTAACATAAAACCAAAATCAAATTTTCAAGTCTCTCCAGATGGGAAAAAAATAGCATGGCTTGGCGGGAGAAAAGAAAAAACAGCTATTTTTTTTAAGACAATCGGTAAAGATGACACCCGATATCTGAGACACAATTTTATCAAAAGCACCGTTCATTTCAAAACCTTTTACTGGGCATATGACAGCCGCCATATTTTATATCCAGTTTGGGAAGAATTTGGAAATCAAAACCATATATATATAGCAGACACGCACTATCCTGAAAAAGTGGCCAGGAATTTAACCCCTGACACTGATCACTCCTATAGTTTAGAAAGATTAATTAGAGATGATCCGGAACATATTATTCTTGCGAAATATAAATGCGCTGAAACCATTATCAAGGCATCAACCATTGAGCTCGTCAAACTCAATATTATTTCTGCAAAAAAGCAGCTTTCAGCTAAAAAAACCGAGAACAAAACAGGCCCTGCTTCGGGTGACTTCAAAGATCTTTCAGTTAATCCTGGAAACGTTTACTCCTGGATGGTTGATAATAATGGGACACTAAGAGCAAGGATAACAGTCAACAACATGACAAAAAGAGTTCTGGAGGTTAAAAATCCAGAATCCAAAATATGGGGACCGGTTTTGAACTGGACCATTGATGACAGTGTCAGGTTTTTAAATTTTTCACCGGACAACTCATCCATTTATCTTCTTTCCAACATTGGCAGGGACCGTATCGGCCTGATAAGCTTGAATCTGGAAACCCGAAAACAGAAACTGATTGCTGACAATCCAAAATCAGATCTGGAATCCGTATTTATCAGTAATACTACAGGAAGACCCATTGCTGCAGCTGCGTATCCTGATTATCAAAAAATTCATCTTTTGGACCCTGATTATAAAGATCTCTTTGAAATGGATGGTATCAGTAAAAAAACCGCAGTATTTCCTTTAAGCTTGGATAATCAAGAGCGGTTGATAACAGTAAAAGTCATTACAGGGACAAATATTGCCTGGTACCTTTATAATCGCGTGACAAAGGAAAAACAATTACTTGGCACCCGGTTTTCACCTGAGTTCAGTGAAATGCTCTCTGATATGAAACCGATATCATTTACAAGCCGGGACGGATTGAAAATAAACGGCTACCTTACCATACCTAAAGGCACCAGTGGAAAAAATCTTCCCATGGTACTATACGTCCATGGTGGCCCCTGGAGCAGGGATTACTGGAGACTTGACAGAAGTGTACAATTACTTGCCAATCGGGGATATGCAGTATTACAGATCAACTTCAGAGGATCCTCCGGTTATGGACGGATATTTATGGAAGCTGCAAAAGGCGAATTCGCCCGCAAAATGCATAAAGACCTGATTGATGGTGTGGACTGGGCTATTAAACAGGGAATTGCAGATCCTGAAAAAATTGGTATTTTAGGATACAGTTATGGAGGATATGCTGTTTTAACGGGGCTTACAATTACACCCGAGGTTTTTACCTGCGGAATTTCTGTGAATGGGATCTCCAATCTTGATACCTTTATAAGATCAAAGGATATTAAGGACAATGACTATAAAAACTGGTATAAATGGCGGACATATGTGGGCAATCCAGAAAGCCAGGAAGATCAGGCAGCAATAAAAGCCAGATCCCCTTTCTACCATGTGGATAAAATTTCTAAACCTTTATTAATTGTTCAGGGAGCAAAAGATGAACGTGTTCCAAGAAGTGAAGCAGATACCATGGTAAAAGCATTAAAATCCGCTGATAAAGAGGTCAAATACATTCTTTTTCCCCGTGAATCACACCATATCAGGTGGTGGAGCAATCAATTCAGATTATTGAATAATATGGAAAAATTTTTTGGGAAACATTTAGGGGGACGAAGTATTCTGTCTGATTCATTAAGATAATACAGCTGTATTCAGTCTGGATACTTCAACAGACCGTTAAAAACAGTGGAACAACTGGTTAACCGGATATTTCATGCCATTTTTATTATTTCAATATAAAGCATTTTTATTATAAATAATTTACACTGTTTCTGGTGAAATCAAAATTGCAAAAACACTTTGTGAAATATCCAGATTAATACTGCTGGCATTTTTTTATATCTTTAATAAGAGGTTCTGATAGGCATTGTTCAATTCCACAAATTTCTCATGGGAGCCTCCCGCATCAGGATGTAAATCCCTTGCAAGCCTGCGGTAGTGTTTTGTCAGTTGTTTTCTGGTCATTGACCTTATATCTTTTTCAGTTATTTTAAATATTTCACACGCTCTGACGGCTGTAACTGATGTTTGTGGTTTTGATTTAAAAAAACGATGACGATTCATAAACGCTTCTGCAAAATCATCCAGCAGGGTCGTGTGAGCATATTGATTATCAAAGAACATAATGCTGTAGCGGATCATATATTCATCAAGGTGAGTCTCCTTGTTGAAAAGGTCCTTATTAAGCCTGCACATCTCTTTTAAAAAACAGGTATCCACTTTTTCCTGGTCAAGGGCATGGGGCATTTTTTTGGACATAAATCCCGCAAAAAAGCTGTGAAGATTAAATGTGGCATATACATAGGATTTCAGTTCATGAATTTTTAAAACTGATTCCTCTCTTATAAAATGGTTTTCAATCTCGTCTCTTGATTTATTCACAAGATTTTTAAAAAGGGCGGCAGGCATGTTTTCAACAGGCCCGAGATCCATACTTCCAAATCTCAGATAGTGACTTCTTCTTTTGTCAAAACAGTGTACTTTTTCTGCGATCTCTTCTCTCTCTTTTTCAGATAGCTTTTTGTACTCCTTTTTAGAAGAACGGTTTTTAAAGGTTTCAACTGCACGTCTTATATCTGGTTTGATCCATGGCCATAAAAGCTCTTCAAGCTCATCAGGATCATAATCAGGTTTCACTTTTAAGATGGCATCTTCAATTTTGTCACTGAAATAAAATGCATTTCCACCACTATATTCAATAAAAATGGAGGGATCACAACCAAAGTCAAAAAGGTTGCGAAAAGTCAACCTCTCCCCTTTTGAAAATGTCTCTCTTAAGAGATAGCGATTCCGGCCTCTATATTTTTTTTGTGCAATATACATACTCTTCTATTTTTTATCTGCCAATGAAACAACAACGATCTCTTTAGATC
This sequence comes from uncultured Desulfobacula sp., assembly GCA_964636495.1. Classification (GTDB taxonomy): domain Bacteria; phylum Desulfobacterota; class Desulfobacteria; order Desulfobacterales; family Desulfobacteraceae; genus Desulfobacula. The sequence goes on from CAZWSL010000009.1 coordinate 11,426, forward strand.
TGTCAAGTGAGAAATCAAGTGCAAGCATCATCTCTGAAACCATTGCTGGATTTTTGTCAAATATGGCAGAAAAAGCATTCATACACCTCTCCCCGCGATCACGGTACTCTTTTTTCCCGGTAAATTTTGCAAGCCTGAAAAGATTCATGGCAGCAACAGCATTACCTGAAGGAGTGGCACCGTCACTCCCTGGCTTCTCTCTTGCAATAAGCGTTTCATGATCATTTGCAGTCATAAAAAATCCACCTGCTTTTTTATCTTCATAAAACACATTCAATGTTGTATCAAGCTCAACTGCTTTTGTTATCCACAAAGGATCAGGATCAGCCTCAAACAGGTCTAACAGAGCAGCCGTAAAAAAGGCATAATCATCAAGATATGCTTTAAGATATGCTTTTTCATCTTTATAGGTCCTCAACAGCCGGTTCCGGCTGAATAAATTCTGTAATATAAAGGAGGCTGCTTTTTTTGCAGTATCAATATAATCATGATTTCCAAGTATCAGTCCTGCCCGTGCAAAAGCTGATATCATAAGTCCATTCCAGGCTGTAAGTATTTTTTCATCCCGCAGGGGTAAGGCTCTTTTATTCCTCAATCTGCAGAGTGTTGATCTGGCCCTTGAAACTGTTCGTAAAAACAGCTCTTCAGATATACCCATATCTTTTGCAGCCGTTTTAAAAGAGGCGTTTATATTAAAAATATTTCTTCCTTCAAAATTGCCGGATTCTGTTATATTGTAATAGTGGGCAACAATACCTCCCTCTTTTTCCCCCAATGCCTCAATGAGTTCTTCATAGGTCCATGTAAAATAGTGCCCTTCATCACTTTTCCCATCAGGTGTCAGGCTGTCAGCATCAGTTGCAGAAAAGAATCCTCCCCGGTATGATGTCATATCTCTTTTGATATAAAGGAGTGTCTCTTCAACAATCTGTTTAAAAAGAGGATTTTTTGTAACCTGAAACCCATCAAGGTATGCCATGACTAACAGGGCATTGTCATATAGCATTTTCTCAAAATGGGGCACAAACCATTTATCATCAGTTGAGTATCTGTGGAAGCCTCCTCCGACCTGGTCATAGATACCGCCATGTGCCATTTTTACAAGTGTCTGTTCAGCGATCTCAATGAGATATCTGTCACTGGTCCGACAGTACAGTTTTAAAAGAAGCCTTACCGGCATTGTATTTGGAAATTTTGGAGCGCCAATAACACCACCATTGGTTTTATCATAGACGCTTTTAAAATAAAGGATTGCAGTTTTATATATTTTCTCTCTCTTTATCTCCTCCTCTGCTGCAGGTGAAAGACTTTTCTGTATGGCTCTGGTAATTTCAACACCTGCATTTTGAACCTGTTCAGGGTTGTCATCATAGAATTGTTTTAATTTATACAAAATTGTAAGAAATCCCATTGAAGCACCCCGATCACCATCCTGTGCCGGGAAATAGGTCCCACCGTAAAACGGTTTTTTATCGTAATTCAGCCAGACTGTCATGGGCCAGCCCCCACGCCCTGTTATCGCCTGTACAGCACTCATATAGACTGCATCAACATCAGGACGCTCTTCTCTGTCAACCTTTACTGCTATATAATTTTTATTGATATAGGATGCGATCTCTATATTTTCAAAGGACTCCTCCTCCATGACATGACACCAGTGACAGGTGGAGTATCCAACAGAGAGCAGTACGGGAATGCCTTTTTTTCTTGCAGTGTCAAAGGCTTCATCCCCCCATGGGTACCAGTTGACAGGATTGTGTGCATGCTGCAGAAGATATGGGCTGGACTCTAAAAAAAGCCTGTTGGTATATTCTGCCCATCCATTCTGATCAATGTGTCTGGTTCTGGGCATATATGAACTTCCCATCTTTTCTCTCATCGCTTTATATTTCATGGCAAGTTTCATATATACTCCTTTTTCTTGCTCTGCTCCAGGAAATGGCCTCCATCTGAAGTGTATTCCTGCAATATCATAAGATGAAAACAGCACTGAACAATTTAAAATATGATACCCTGAACTCAGGAGTCAATTGCACCGCCTCATGTAAATCCAGCACCGGCAGTGCAGGTAAAACAGTGATCTGCAGTTGTAATTGGTGTCCCTGGTTCTGGAATACACTCTTTCTCGGTAATATGGATTCGTTTTTTTTCTGCTGTAATCCTGCCTGCAAGATTGAAATCACAATCATAAAGATAACCATCCCATGAAACTGAAATCAGATTTTTACACATCAGATTCTGTACAGCAGCAGGATTAAAATTTGTGATCAGTTTTTTCATATACTGCTCAAAATTGTTGCTTTTTTTAAGCCACGCTTTAAAACGACCAAGGGGCACATTTGCAAAACTATATAAATTGTCAAATTGAATCCCCCACTTATCATCAAGTATTGAACGGAACCGTTTTTCAATCTGATCCTGGTCCGGGGGCATGAATGCTCCAGTTGGATTTGAAACTAAATTTAATTCCAGACCACTTTTTTCAACATTCCCATATCCCAGTTTATTCAGCATTTTAAGGGCTGCAATACTTTTATTAAAAATATTATCCCCTCTTTGCGAATCGGTCTGGGCTTCATTAATGGAGGGGAAAGAGGCAACAACTGTAACTCTGTTATCCCCTATTATCCTTATAAGTCTACTTAATCCGCCATTGTTGATCGCAACGAGGTTTGAGCGGATGATAATTTTTGAGCTGACAGATACAAGATTTTTAATGAACATTTCAATATGGGGATTCATTTCAGGTGCACCACCTGTGATATCAATTGTATCAAATTTATATCTTCCGGCCAGTTCTATCACCTGCAGAGCAGTTTTCTCGCTCATGATCTCTTTTCTGTCAGGACCGGCTGTCAAATGGCAGTGCCGGCATTCAAGATTACACAGATATCCTACATTAATCTGGCAGGTTGTTGTTTTTTCACGTTTCAGGTCAAGTCCGTTTTTTTCTAACATCCTGTCAAATGAGTTGCTGATATTTTCTGAGAAATTACTGAGTGACATGTTTATCCCATGGAGAGTTTATCATTTATATTTCTCATCTGTATGCCGTGAACAAGGGATGCTCCTCCCCGTATTGCAGTGGCAACATGCACAGCTTCAGTCATCTCTGCTGAATTGGAACCTTTTTCAAGGCATGTCTGGGTATATGCATCAATACAGTAGGGACACTGTATTGCATGGGCGACCGCAAGTGCAATCAGGGATTTTTCTCTCCCGGTCAGTTCACCTTCTGCAAAGACTTCTCCATAATATTCAAAAAATTTTTTAGCCAGTCTGGGTGCATCTTTCCCAATCTGTTCAAATTTTATAAGATCCTTCGGGTCATAATATGTCTCCATTTTTCCCCCTGTTGAACAATTTATCTCTTTTGTTGTTCGTCAATATCCGGCCTGCATCTCATTTTTCGTGAATTTTAAGAAAAAGGGATAAAAAGCAGATGCTCTTTTATACCGGAATGCATCCAAAAGTTTTCCAACTTCTGAAAGATATTTTTTATCGTCTGCTGCGCTGCAGGGTATTTGCGATAGACTACTACAGCTGCATGCCTAGAAACTTCCAGCTAAGATAAACTCGACTTGTAAAACATCCTTGCTAACCGAGAGATTTAAATGATTTAGTGGATGAACCGCATACAGGGCATTTCCAACCTTCCGGCAGGTCTTCAAATTTTGTCCCTTTTACAATTTTGCCTTTTCTGTCCCCTTTATCAGGATTATAAATATATCCGCAATTCACTATCTGGCATTGATACATATCTGCTGGTTCAGCCATTTTTAATCTCCCTTTTCCCTTTAATATTTTTATTTATAATTTTTTACCCAAAGACAGCAGTCAATACAAAACTGTCTCAAAACAATCGATATGAAAGCATCAAAACTGTTAATCTGTTCATTGACAGGAAAACAGATATCTGCCAGAATTATCTTTCAAAAAGTATGCCACATCCCCTAAAGAAGTATGCCATTTCATCTTTAACATGCAGTCGTGCCGGCTCTTTAGTATCTCATAAGAATCAATATATCTGCTATCCATACTTTCATCTCCTGTATACAGTTCTCTTTTTAACTGTTCTGCAGCATATTCAATAGTTCTCTTCATATAAGAGTCCGCCCCTGGCAGATATTTTATATTGCCTGACCGGATATTTCTCAATCCCAGAGTGCCGATTTTTTCCTTCAGCTGAACAGAGTTTTATCAGCAGAAAATATTAAAAAAACCATTGTAATAAAATGGCATGTTTTTTGAATGCTTTCTGTTTAGTGCTTTTTAGAATATAGTATCACTGTATCACTATGAAACAATATTGTTAATGACATGGAGGAAAAAATGGATATCGAATGGGCATATATGAGAAAAGGCTGACAATCGTGTACCAGGGCTCAAAAGTTTTTTGACCGGAACGGTATTGAAATTGAAGAGATTGTAGATGCACGAAAAAATACGATTACTGAAGAACCTGCATCTGAACTGATCAGTTCATTTGATACAGTTATGGTGGGCAGAGGTAAAAAAGTGCTGGAATTTAAACCATCACCTGATAATTCAGATGAGATAATGAAAGCTGCTCTCGGCAGGACAGGCAATCTGAGGGCACCGGCTGTCAAAGCTGCAGATACACTATTTATCGGTTTTAATGATAATATCTATAATAATTTACTTATTTCTGAAAAATAAAACCGAGGTTTATAAAATTTTGAACAATGCAAAATAAGCTGGTAAAATATGTTATTTTTATTTCTCTCTGCTCTCTTTTCTTTCAAAGCCTTTCAACAGCAGAGGAGAACAGAGACGACTCCATTTATTCTGCACTTTTGAAAAAACATGTAAAAAACGGAAGGGTAAATTATGATGGTTTTAAGAAAGATGAAGGTTTGCTGGATGCGTATCTTGCTGTATTAAGTAATACAGAATCCAGATCCCTTGTCGGCAGCAGACGGTTTGCTTTTTATATAAATGCCTATAATGCCTTTACCATAAAACTTGTATTGACAAAATTCCCAGGAATTAACTCCATCAAAGAGGCTGGTAGTTTTTTCAGCAGTCCATGGAGTAAAAAATTTATATCACTTCAAAATAGAAAAGTATCCCTTGATTATATTGAACATGAGATCCTGCGATCTGAATTTAAAGACCCGAGAGTTCATTTTGCAATAAACTGCGCTTCAAAAAGCTGTCCTCATCTTTTGAATGAACCGTATCAGAGTAAAAAACTTGAGATTCAGTTAGACAGCCAGGCAGCAGATTTTCTCAGTAACAGAAAAAATATTTTTATAAAAGGAGATACTATTTTTATCAGCAAGATTTTTAAATGGTTTAAAGAGGACTTCTCCAACAATCCTCTCTTATTTGTGAAACAATATGTTCCAGAAGAATTAAAGAAGCAGATCATTTCAATGGGTGAAAGCATAAAGATCAGCTATATTGATTATGACTGGTCTTTAAACAGATAAAAAACCTTTTGAACAACATATTTATTTGATTGATAAAAAAAGGAAAAAATGAAAAAAATTGCTCTGTTTGTATTTAATGGTGATCCAATGTGTTTTATTCATGTTTTATTAAATGCCTTAGACATGAAAGAAAAAGGATATGACCCAAAAATTATTATGGAAGGTGCAAGTGTAAAACTGGTCCCGAAACTTGTTAAAGAGGGAAATCCCATGAACAAGCTTTGGGAAAAAGCCCTTGGGAGGGACCTGGTAGAGGGAGTATGCAAAGCATGTTCTAACAAGCTGGGCACTTTGGAAAGTGCGCAGCAGCAAGAACTGCCCCTGCTTGGAGATATGTCAGGACACCCTGCCATGTCAATTTACAGGGAAAACAACTTTGAAATAATCACTTTCTAACAAGGCGAATAGAGTGGCTTGGACATAATGGCTGCTGAAACCCTTTAAAGAGACAGATATGTCTTATCGATCCTGTTTCATAAGTGTATCAACCTGTTGTCTCTTTATATATTGAAGTGTGTTGACGATCTCCTTCAGTTCTACTGCCATATTCTGCATTGTCTTTCACTCAGGATATTTCAAAACATCATTAAATATCCGGGGTCACTATTTTCAGTCAAGATATTTTGACTGAAATATAAATTCAGGCATATTCTTTGCTGTATAATTCATTAGTTTCAATATGACGAGAAATTCACTGTTCTGCTGTATGATGAATTTAATGATTTATGGAATTACTGACTTGAACACTTTTGATAAATAACCGTTTTTCAGGTTCTGATACTTAACGGCCTGTAAGGAAAAGGAGAAGATAATGAATATTCACGACATAAAAAATAATTTTAATCTTGTAAATTCTGTTGACTGGGAAATGACACCAGAGGAAGCCATTGCGCTCCATCTGGAGTGGGGTCCATTGAGATCCCAGGCCTATTATAATTCACGGGACAACGATAATGAAACTGTCTACTTTGTTATCAACACATGGAAACAGCCCCCTCTTCTGACCCTGGTAAGAAGAAAAGGTTTTGATTCTGAAGATATTGGAAATTTCAGGCTTCCGCTTGATCTTGAAGAAGATTTCATGAAAGGAATAGGAAAACACAAGGGCGTATATGCAGTTGATGGTGAGGTGAGGGAATGGCTTAAAAAAGAGCTTGAAGTGTAGGCAGCACTATATCATTATCGGGACGGCAGTCAAACAGATTGCAGAGGCATATACAGCCCACCTGAGAGGCGATGAAATAAAACCTTTAAAAATTATTGATTCAAGAGAATTTGGTATGTGGCTCAAGGTAGTATCCTGGGTACAGAAAGATCTGCTTGAAGACTGGTGGACAAATCTTGCTCCAAAAGACAACCATATTGTCATTAATATTGAAACAGGTGCTGTCACTTGAGGCCATCCATTTAAAAATATTGAAATTTAAAGTTTATAACTGACTGTTTTTATTATTTTCAATAAAATCCTTGACCATCATGGCCCCAAGTTTTTTTGACCGTTTTGTTGCTGATTCCACAGCATTGATTAAAGTTGTTCTAAGCCCCCCCTCTTCAAGGGTATGAATACCGGCAATGGCGGTTCCTCCGGGGGAAGCCACTCTGTCTTTAAGCTGGCCCGGATGTTCCCCTGATTCAAGCAGAAGTTTTGCTGATCCGAGAATTGTCTGAGTGGAGAGAAAAAGGGAATCTTTCCTTGACAGTCCCATTTTAACCCCTGCATCAGCCATGGCATCAACAATAGTAAATATATAGGCAGGACCACTTCCGCTCAATCCTGTAAAAGCATCCATAAGAATGTTTTCCTGGATAAAGACAGTCTCTCCCACTGAATCAAAAATAGCCCGTGCAATTGACACATCATTTTTCTCTACAAACTCACCGGCTGCAATAGCAGTTGCACTCTCTTTTACAAAAGCACAAATATTGGGCATCACCCTGATAAGGCGCAGCTCTTTTTGAAGCCCTGCTGCAATTGCAGCCAGCGGGACTCCCGCTGCTATGGATATAATCAGCTTGGAGTGGTCAAGGGCAGAGGCGGTCTCTTTTAAAACTGCTCCTAAAATCTGTGGTTTTGTTGCATAGATAACGATATCTGATTTTTTTGCAACTTCAATATTTTCTGTTGTTGTTTCAACTTTATATTTTGCTTCAATATCTTTGAGAAGATCTTCTGCTATATCTGAGCAGATTATATTTTCAGGACTTGCTGCCTTTGAAAGAACCAGACCGCTTATCAACGCTTCTCCCATATTTCCGCTTCCAATAAATCCAATCCTTTTGTTCTTCAGCATCTCCTTGCACTCCCTTTAGTTTAAATAGTAATTCCAATATATTTTTAAAAAATTCTTTGTATCAATAAAAAAGAAAAAAATCAAAAAATTAAATGTCGTATCTGAATATTTCATAAAAAGAGGATAAACAGACATTCATGAAGCAGGCAGCCTTCCCGTGTTATCTGCAGCAAATACGTAAATATTCTTTACAAAAACAGATATTATGATTTAAAAGTTAAACATATTAAATATGAAAACAGTTCAGATAAAAAAAGATATCTCCATAGTCATTCCAACCTTTAATGAAATAAGGCATGGCTATATAAACAGAATACTTGATGAACTTTGCAGTATCAAAGGCATAGAAGTAATTGCTGTTGACGGCGGAAGCAGTGATGGCACTTCTGAGTTGTGCAGATCTAAAGCTGACAGATATGTCTTAATGGCAGGCTCCAGCCGTGCAGAGAGGATGAACTGTGGATATGACGTGTCCAGGGGGAGTGTCGTTCTTTTTCACCATCCAAGAAGTTTTATATCAAAAAAAGCCATTGATGAACTTAAAAAATTTAACCATCATTCAAAAAAACTTTTCTGGGGAGGATTTACCCATACATTTGACTCCATTTCAAGAGGTATGGAATTTACCTCCTGGTATTCCAATCATGTCAGAAGAGTACTTTCAGGAATTCTGTATCTGGATCACTGCATATTTGCCAGCAGAATCCTGATTTCAAGAGTCGGGGGCTTTCCGGAAAAAGAGATTTTTGAAGATACACTTTTTTCAAGGGAGTTGAACAATTATGCAAAACCGGTACTGCTGAAAAACATTTCCGTGACAAGTTCAGTAAGATTTGTAAAAAATGGTTTTTTAATCCAGGGCATGCTGAACCAGATAATGAAACTGTTTTTTTTATGCGGAGTATCGGATGTAAAGATGAATAAAATCTATGAAAAAGGGCTGGGCCTGAATAAATGATCAATTTTCAAACCGTATGAAAAAAGTGAAAAACAGATATTCCGGCACAAAGAAGTGAATGACAAGCGTGCATTTTTTTAAAACCTGTGATATTGAAAGACGTGATCTGGATATTTCATACAATTTGAATTGCTTTTTATGCTGCTAATGTCAATATAAAATTACCCGGCAAAATAAATATAAAATGAGGTAACACCTGAAAATATTTTTTAGTCTGTCATCATTTCAGATGCTGGCCATGTTCAGAAGAGGGCTTTTTTACAGCTATCTCACTATTTATCTGAAACATTTTCTTGGCCTTTCTGTCACTGCCACATCTCTTTTTGCTACCATTCCAATGATTTTAAATGTTGTCCTGCAAAGATATGTGTGGGGAATTTTATCTGATAAATATCAAAAGCGGAGGACGCTTATTATATGGGGCGAAGCGTTAGCCGGAATTGGTACTGCCGCTGTATGGTATTTTCATCTCATACCGGAAGACAAACCCCTGTCAGGTTACATCATCATAGCAGGACTCTCGGTTATTGAAATCTTCTGGTCAATGTCAAATGTGGGATGGAGTGCCATTATTTCAGATATGTACAAGAAAGGCTCCAGGGTATCTGTAATGGGGCGGCTTGAAAGTCTTGGCGGAATCGGCAGGTTTCTGGGAATCCTTGCAGGAGGCTTGCTGTATGATAATTTTGGGTCATCCTATCCAGGCTGGGGTTTTTATGAAGGCCCGCTTTTTTTTCTCTCAGCCGGAATTATGATTATCTCAATTTTTCCCATGTTCCTGGTGCCCGAAGGCGGGATCAGCATGGAGAATGAGAGAGAGAGAAGCAGGACCCTTACAGGGGATTTTAACTCATCTTTTTTTATTGTCTTTGTAACGGCAATGGCTCTTATCCACTTTGGAAGAAACTCAATTGCTGTCACATTCACCCAGTACCTCTCGCTTGAATCAGGTCTTAATCTCTCAAGCCTTGTTTTAAGCCATGTGGTAAATATCAAGTCCATTGCAATGATAATATTTGGAATAACATCCGGATGGGCAGCACGTCGATTAGGAAATTACGCCTATCTCACAGCTGCTTCAGCTGCTGCTGCATTCTCTTTAATCATCATCGGGGTTGCAGACTCGCTGGTCTGGATATGCATATCAAGTTTTCTCATGGGTTTTTCCGAAGTTGCCATTCTGGCCTCATCCTATGAGCTTGCATCACAATTGATTCCACCGGACAGAAGAGGAACCCTTTTCAGTATTTTCAATGCCGCTCTTTTCCTGAGCTGGGGCATTGCAGGAACCTTTATCGCAGGTCCCATAACTGATTTTCTCATTGCTGCAGGAAAAGCTGAAACCTATGCGTACAAAGTCTCATTTAATGCTGCAGCCGGCATCACCCTGGCAGGGGTTTTTCTTCTTATTTATCTTCTAAGAGTGTTAAAAACAGTCTCATTTAAAGATTATCGTTAATTGATTTAATCTCTTATAATCTGTATATTACCCCAAATCAGTTTTACTGGTGCTAATATTGTCAGGCAGGGACAGCAGAAAAATTACCGACACCATTGATCAATGAATGATTCCATTGGCAATTAAATTACAAAATGAGTGGCTTGAATAAAAAATTAGAATCCATCTATCTCAATTATAATCAACGGAAATATGTAGATCCAGATCCGCTTTTATTTCTATATGATTACAATCAGAAAAAAAATCGAGAAATAGCCGGACTGGTGGCAGCTTTACTTGCATATGGACGTGTTGAACAAATAATGAAAATTGTAAAAAATGTTCTGGAAAAGCTTACGCCTGCTCCCTTTGACTATCTGATGTCAAGAACAGAGATTGATATTGAAAATGACTTCCAGAATTTTCAATACAGATTCACAAAGAACACACATTTTATTCATCTCCTCCTTGGTATCAAACAGGTTTTGATCCGGTTTAAATCCCTGGAAAACTGTTTTTGTGAAGGATGGAAATCTTCTGATGAAAATGTTATATCCGGACTTGAATTTTTCTGTGAGCAGCTCTGCCGGAACAGACAGATGACTCACCTGGTTGCTGATCCAAAAAAGAGGAGTGCCTGTAAAAGAAACATGCTGTACCTGAGATGGATGGTACGGCATGATCTGGTTGACCCGGGCGGATGGGAAAAAATCAATCCCTCTCAGTTGATTGTTCCACTGGATACCCACATGCATAAAATAGGAATGATGCTGGGGTTTACCAGCAGGAGAAGTGCTGATATGAAAACAGCTCTTGAAATTACAAGCGGATTTAAAAGAATAGAGCGTGATGACCCTGTTAAGTATGATTTCAGCCTGACACGATTCGGGATACAGAGAAATATGGACATTGAACAGTTAAGCCGGTTTATAAATGACCCGCAATAAAATTTGAAAAAACCATGCTTTCACCTGCATGAGTCAAAGGATGAAAACTTGAAAAACTGTGGCTTTGTACTGCCGGATCTGATAAAAGGCAGATTGATAAAAAGGTATAAACGGTTTCTTGCTGATGTTGAACTTGAAACAGGTGAGAAAGTGACTGCCCACTGCCCCAATTCAGGCTCAATGAAAGGGTGTGCCATACCTGGATCCCCTGTCTGGCTCTCGGAGAGTGATAATCCAAAAAGAAAATACAAATTTACCTGGGAACTGATTAAAGTGTCTGGAACCATGATCGGTATTAACACCCAGGTGCCCAATAAATTAGTGAAAAATGCCATTGAACACAATCTTGTAAAAGAGCTGGAAGGGTATGAAAATGTAAAAGCCGAAGTATATACCAGCAGCCATACAAGGCTTGACCTGCTTCTGGAAAAAGAGGGCAGGCAGAACTGTTATGTTGAGATAAAAAACTGCACCCTTGTGGAAAATGGTGAAGCCATGTTCCCCGATGCTGTAACAACAAGGGGGCAGAAACATCTTGACGAGCTTGAGTTTTTAGTTTTTATAGGTCACAGAGGAGTGATTTTTTTCCTGGTCCAGCGCATGGATGCAGAGATCTTCAAACCTGCAGAAAAAATTGATAAGGTGTATGCCCGAAAACTGAAAAAAGTTGTGAAAAGTGGTGTTGAGCTCATTGTGCGTGATGTTCAAATCAACACTGAAACTATCATGATAGGCAGTCCAATACCGGTAGAACTGTGACAATGACTTCAGAAGTGTCTGACACTCACCTGATACGGAGAGGCAACGTACAGATGAGATGGAAAAAAACAATTGCCTTATTGACATTCTACCACCTTGTAGTATTTTAATCTTAATTAGCATTATGATTTAAGGAGAATAATTATGTGGGATTATACAGATAAAGTAAAAGATCATTTCCTCCACCCCCGGAATGTGGGTGAACTGGAAGAGGCAAACGGTATTGGGGAAACAGGATCTTTAAGCTGCGGCGATGCATTGAAACTGTTTCTGAAAATCAATGAAAATGACAGAATTGTTGATGCATCCTTTATGACATTTGGATGTGCAAGTGCTGTTGCTTCATCATCAGCCCTGACAGAAATTGTTAAAGGTATGACCCTGGACGATGCTTTAAAGCTGACCAATGATGACATTTCAGACTATCTTGGTGGTCTTCCGAAAGAAAAAATGCATTGTTCAGTAATGGGACAGTCGGCCTTGAAAAAGGCCATTGCCGATTACCGCGGGGTACAGATCCTGGCAAAACCCGGACAGATTGTCTGTGAATGTTTTGATGTCACTGACCTTGAAATTATAGACGTGGTCAAAGAGAAGGGAATTAAAACAACTGAAATTGTTACAGACTATCTTAAAGCCGGTGGTGGCTGCGGTCAATGCCTTGAGAAAATTGAAGAAATTATCGATTCTGTTAACAGCAAAGGATAATGAAGATAAAATGAAATTAGTATATACAGATAATAATGCGACCACAAAAACAGCCGACGAAGTGATAAAAGAGATGCTGCCTTTTTTTGGTGAATTTTACGGTAACCCGTCTTCCATGCACACCTTTGGGGATAAGGTTGAAAAAAAAATCAGGCTGGCACGCAATAGAGTTGCAGAACTGATCAATGCAGATCCTGAAGAGATAATTTTTACAAGCTGCGGCACGGAAAGTGATAATGCTGCTGTCTCTGCAGCAATTCAAGCATATCCGGAAAAGAAACATATTATCACCTCCACTGTTGAACATCCGGGTATTAATAAATATTATCAATATCTTGAAAAGAAAAAAGGCTATAGTGTGACATATGTTCCGGTTGATGAAAAAGGACTTTTAGACCTTGACCTGCTGTATGGGAGTATATCAGACAATACTGCAATTGTTTCGTTAATGTGGGCCAATAATGAAACAGGGGTACTGTTTCCCGTTCAGAAAATTGCAGAAAAAATCAGCAAAAAAGGGATTCTGTTCCATACCGATGCTGTACAGGCAGCAGGAAAGGTTCCCATTGATGTCAAAAAAGCAGACGTGGACATGATGTCTCTTTCAGGGCATAAGATACATGCTCCTAAAGGGATTGGCGTATTATATGTCAGAAAGGGTTTTAAATTTTCACCACTGCTGATTGGCGGACACCAGGAAAAGGGAAGACGGGGCGGTACAGAAAATACTGCATCTATTATTGGGCTTGGAAAAGCGTGCGAGCTTGCCAGAAAAAATCTCCCCATAATGGATAGCGAGGTCAGAGAACTCAGAGATTATCTGCAGAACCAGCTCCTTGAAAAGATACCAGGCTCTTCTGTTAACGGAGACCTTGACCGGAGACTCCCGAATACCCTGTCCATCGGTTTTGATGCAGTAGAAGGTGAATCCATACTGCTGATGCTGGATCGTGAAGGTATCTGTGCCTCTTCCGGATCTGCCTGCACTTCAGGGTCTCTGGAGCCCTCACATGTGCTGATGGCAATGAAAGTACCCTTTAAATCTGCCCACGGTTCCATTCGATTCTCCCTCTCCCACTATAATACTAAAGAGGATATGGATATTATTATTAAAACCATGATTCCTGTTATCGAACAATTGAGAAAAATGTCACCTTTCTGGAAAGAAGGCAGAATGATATGATAAAACTCGGTCACAAGGGTGATAAGATCATTGATCAAACAGGAGCAGATTCAGGAACTGATTTCAGTTCCTGTCTTCATTGCAATTCATGTGCTAACGGCTGCCCCTTTCTGGAAGGTATGGATTATGCGCCCAATGCTGTTGTACGTCTTGTCCAGTTTGGGATGGAGCAAAAAGCCATGGAAAGCTCGACCATATGGATCTGTGTTGGATGCAACACCTGTAGCAGTGCCTGCCCCATGGCAATTGATATCCCTGCTGTAATGGACACTCTTCGTCACAGAGCATTAGATGAAAATATCAAAATAGCAGAACCTGATATTTTAAATTTTCATGATGCAGTCCTGAACAGTGTGGAGAAATACGGCCGGACCCATAAACTTGGAATTATGATGCGGTATAAATTGAAAAAAATGGATCTGTTCAGTGATATGGGAATGGGTCTTAAAATGCTGAAAAAGAGAAAACTGGATTTAACACCATCTAAGGTACAGGACAGAAATGCCATTAAAAAGATCTTTAAAAACAGATAAAACATCTCATGGATCTGGAAGATTAAAATTTTCTTTTTTTCCGGGTTGTTCACTCAAAGCCTCAGGTCATGAAAACACAATGTCCCTGCTCAAATTCTGTGACAAGGTCAATATTGATCTTGAAGAACTTGAAGACTGGAACTGCTGTGGATCATCATCTGCCCACAGCATTAACCATGACGTGGCACAGAATCTTCCAATGAGAAACCTCTCCCTCGTACCGGAGGGTACCCCTCTATTGATAGCCTGTCCAAGCTGTCTGATGCGAATGAAATCCATGTACCTGCAGATAAAAAAAGATACGTCTCTGAGAAAGGAATATGAGAACAGGTGGGGGAAACCCTTTGATAACAACCTTGAAATTATTCATTTCTTTGAGATTTTTGACAGGATCAATCTTCAAGATTATATTGAAAACCCAAAAGGAAAATTAAAACAGCTCAAAGTTTCGCCATACTATGGATGCATGCTTTCCATGCCTCCTGATTTGAGACATGAAAAAAAATATTTCGGCATAATGGAAAAGACCCTGTCAAATCTCGGAGCTGATATTATTCCCTTTGGATATGGGACAAAATGCTGCGGTACATACCTGTCAGTTGCAAAACCCAAGCTTGCACAAACGGTTGTAAATCAAATTGTAGGGAAAGCCATGGAAGCAGGAGCCGAATGCCTGGTGACATCCTGTGCCATGTGTCACCTGAACCTTGAAATAAGGTGTACAATTAAAAACCCGATCCCTACTCTCCATTTTTCTGAACTGCTTTCAATGGCACTTGGAGCAGAAGATCAGAAAAAGTGGTTTCCGCGTCATATTGTTGATCCTGTGCCTCTATTGGAAAAGACAGGGTTACTATTACAAAGATAATCTGCATCTCCATCAGAAGGTATAATCTGTCATCAGATTCCTGAGTTATGATTCAGATGGATTTAACTGCTTTTCCACCACTGGGGCGTATCCGTGATTCGATTTAAATCTATATGCTCCCCGATAAAAGGCGTGATGAATTTAACATTTTTTTCCCTTGCAGCTGCCATCATTCTTTCAACGGGCTCATACCAGGGATGAAGGGCCAGGTCAAATGTTGCCCAGTGCAGGGGTACGAGGATATGACCGCCAAGGTCTATATGCTGTTGGACTGCTTGCTCCGGTAACATATGGATCTGCTTCCACATTTCATCATATGATCCAATTTTTAAAAAGGTTGCATCAAACGGCCCCAGCTGATCCCCTATTTTTTTAAACCCATCAAAATAACCGGAATCTCCACTGATAAAGACTTTTTTTTCTCTGCCGTGTACCGCAAAAGAGCACCATAGTCTTTTATCTCCGTCAAACAGCCCTCTTCTGGCATAATGAACTGCTGGTGTGGCTGTAATGTTTAATGAATCGATCTTGTGAGCTTCCCACCAGTCCAATACCACAATTTTATTGGATGGAACACCCCAGTCAGAAAGCAGACCGCCGATGCCTAAAGGCACTACAAAAAAATCCGTTTGATCTTTCAACTGCCTTATGGTTGGCTCTTCCAGATGATCATAGTGATCATGGGTAATCAGCACCACATCGATTTTCGGCAGTTCATCAACCGCGACAGGGGCTGGATGAAATCGCCTGGGCCCGATCCAGGAAAAAGGGGATGCCCGCTCTTCAAATACCGGATCCACCAGGATCAGTTTCTCATCCATTGTAATCAGGGTGCTGGAGTGACCCAGCCAGGCAAACTGCAGTTCATTTTCTCTGATGCTGACCCACTCCTCTTTTTTAATTTTTCTTACAGGCAGCTCGCCTGCAGGTGCAGGATCGATGCGGGTGGTGAAAAACCGTTTTTTAATATATGGCAGGGTGGAGCCTTCGGCAATGACAGGTGCATTGACAGGATTGACAAACCTCCCCTCTTTAAACTGGGGAGAGGTCAGAATCTGTTTTTCCCAATCCAACCGGCTGCAACTGTTTGCCACAGCCCTTGCCGATGATGTCCATGAAAAAAACATGGCCTGGAGCATTGCTGTTATACTGAATCGAATAAACTCTCTTCGTGTCCATCGAGAATTTATGATTTTCATTGCATCACATCCTTTTTGTATAGATTTCGAATATCCCTGTTTTCCAGAACCGCCTGGCTGAATGGCCCTGTTCCGTTCAGGCCGGCATGAACCATGGCAGCGGCAAGATGCTCAGAAGAGATGCCTATATTGGGATAAATCAGACGTACCAGGGGATAAAGGAATCGAAAAAGAGTGTAAAACGTATTGGGTTCTTTGCGCGGCCGGACCGGATAAATATATCCAGGCCTGAAAATATGGATTCGAAAAAATCCAGACTCAAGCAGTCCACTCTCTGCTATTCCCTTATAGCGGGCAAATGCCACTCGGCTTTTTTCCGAAGGGTCTGCCCCCTGCCCGCTTAAAAAACAGAAAACAGTCTGAGGGCTTCTCTCATGCAGACACTCTGCAAATGCCAATGTGTAATCAACCGTTATCTGACGAAACAGATCATCAGGCACGGTTCCTGTATATGCACCCAGGCAGTAGAAAGCTGCATCAAGGTTGGAAAGATTATTTTTCACAGAGGTATAATCTGTAAAATCATTAATAATAATCTCTTTTAATTTTTCATGGTTCATCCCTGTGGAGTGCCGCCCGATCACAGTGACACTGATAATTTCCGGATGATCAAGACATATCTTAAGGACAATTCCGCCCACCATTCCGGTGGCACCAATGATAACAACGCGTTTGTTACTCATACTGACACTTCTCATGGGTATGATTTTCCCAATCCCCTAAATGAATGATCATTTTTAATTTGCATCATCTGGATGCAACCCGATTCCATTGGGCAATTTAACTACTCCTGAAATAATGCCTCTTTTCCGCTCTGTTTTTTGTTCTCATAGGATAAAAATAAAACGTTCTTTCGTTTATAACAACTCTTTTTTTGCTAAAAAAATATAACTGCCCATCCTGTATCCCGCTTAAAGTATGCAGGTGGTATATATAACAGAGTTAATCAAAATCACAGCATAGTAATTGTGTCAGGAAAAGTTGTAAGGGATTCAAGACCGCTGTCTGTCACCAGCAGTGAATTTTCAATACCGACTACACCTTTCCCGGGAATAACCGCTTTTGGTTCCAGGGCGATAACCATGCCTTTTTCAAGTGCCAGTGTCTGACCATGTGCAATAAATGGAAATTCATCAAGCTCCAGGCCGATACCATGTCCTGTAAATCGAATTCTTTTTTCCCCTGAACCCATGAAATACTCTTTACAGGAACCTGCCTCGGCCATGGCAATCATCATTTTATACAATTCACCGGTGATACTTCCGGGTACAGCTTCTTTTTTCACCATTTCCTGGATCTCAAGCATAAGGTCGTGAATCTTTAAAAGTTCATCCGGCAGACTGCCGAAAGAGAATATGCGGGTATGGTCACTGATATATCCATTTAAAACAAAAACATAATCAACCAGTACAGGTTCATGGCTCTTTATTAAATTAAACCCCGGACCCTGGGCAATACTTGAATTGACCCCGAGGCCGCCTGTGGGTGAAGCTAAACAGCTTGGAATGGCTGCTGCTGCACCCGACATGATATGGCCGTAAAAAAGATCATTATCCCACATTCTCATCCGGATCAGTCCCTGATGTCCCAGACTTCTGGCATAGGCCTCAAGCCTGCCGGCAAATTCAATCTCACTGATACCTTTTTCAATTAAGTCAGGTACTTTCCCGGCCACCTTGTCAGCCAGGCTGGATGCCTGCTTCATTAACCCTATTTCATAATCTGACTTTACAGCTCTCTGCAGTCTGATATGCAGTGAGACATCAACCAGAGATGAATTGCAGAATATCTTTTGAAATAAAAAATAGTGATTGACTGTCAGCACATCCAGTTCAAGCCCTATTGTCCGGGGTACTGGATATCCAAAAGAAGCCATCTGTTCAGGAATTTCCTTCGGACTTGTTATGGATACGATCCTCTCCATACCCGATTCTTCAATGGAGCGCTGAAAATCCTTGAAAACCATGAGAAGGGGCTCACCATGGTCTGGAATATAAAGCCACCCCTGCTGTGCTGTTCCTGCATAATAGAACAGATCTGCCTTCTGCAGAATCAAAGCTCCGCCAACTCTGTTTTTTTCTAGTCTTTTCTGCAGTCCCGCAACTCTTGAAATCTGTTCACTGGAAGTTATGGTTCGTTTATACTGTATCATACTACTCACCTATCATATTTTTTTCATCTTAATCTCATAATGTCTTCAACAGCAGCAGGCTCAATCTGTAAAAAGGTATGAGCTCATTTTCCTGTTTCATCACTCCATCTGGACGTGTAACTCATTAAAATTTTTATATACTATACCCATTGCATGATAAAAATAATAAAAAATTTAAACAGATACAACCCGATATAGCAAAATTCTCAGCAAGTATAATATTGTCAAATTCAATGTCAACAAATAAAACTTTCATTCCGGCATTTATACTGATCACCATAAATACCGGTATTTCATTCACCATAACCTGTACCTGTTCAACAATGAGAAATCATAAAATATCTGCTGCAATCCTTTGAAAAAATTCCGTATTAAAACCCTTAAACTTTATTATTTTTTAATGACAACGGAACATCCTGCCCCAATTCTTTGAATCCTTCCCTGCCCTTGAAAAAATATCAGTAATTTTATATATTGCAGACAATGAAAAAAGAGCTGAAAAAATTTCTTAATCAAAAGATCGTGGTGGATACGAAAACGTCCTGGATGTACATCGGTACACTGGAAAAATTAACAGACCACTGTGTATTACTCAAGGATGTAGATGCCCATGACAATGCTGACACACCTACATCCAAGGAAATTTATCTGCTGAAAAGCAAAATCAATGATATTGTACCCAATAGAAATTGTGTGTTCATAAACCTGGATCATGTTGTCAGTTTTTCTCCGCTGGAAGATATAAGGGAATATTAATAACGTTTCAATTAAAAAAGTGTATGATTCAAGATGTCCTGGCTCCAGGAACAGATTGAAATCGTGAATATATAACAGGAATTGATAAAGATTTTCAATAACTTGAACATGAATGACTATGAATTGTGTAAATATAGATTTTGAATCCTTTGAAAAATCAATAACAGATGCCCTTGATAACATCTCTGCTTATAAGCAGATAGCTGAACAATCGGCAATCTTGATAAAACCGAACTTAACAACTGACTCACCCCACCCCATTACCACCTCACCTGAATGCTGCAGGGTTATTATTAAATATATCCGAAAATATTCAAAAGCCAGAATTGTAATTGGAGAAGGGTGTGGAGATGCAAATTATGAAACCAGAGAGATTTTTAAAAATCTGGGTTATACGGAAATGGCTGAAGAAGAGGATGTATCGTTGTCAGATTTGAATTATGGGCCAGTAAAAATATTAAAAAACAGAGATTGCTGTATCTTTCCAGAAATGTATCTCCCGGAAACAGCCTTCAGCCATTATATTATTTCGGTTCCTGTTCTCAAAGCTCACTCCCTTGCCGGAATTACGGGAAGTCTTAAAAACATGATGGGCTTTGCACAACCCAGGTATTATTCCGGCCGTTCCGGAGTCTGGAAAAAAGCAGTGTTCCATGAAAAAATGCAGCAGTCAATTATTGATTTAAACAGATATCTTGTGCCGGATCTTTCAATAATGGACTGCAGTATAGGCATGGCTGAATTTCATCTTGGCGGGCCTCAATGTGACCCACCGGTTGAAAAAATAATTGCCGGATATAATCCCTGGGAGGTAGATTGTGAAGCAGCAGGATTACTGGGATTAAACTGGAACGACATAGAACACATTGCTGTCGGTTTTAGATAATAAACAAAACACAAACTGTGAAACGCTCAATTTTCAAACAGAAGTCTTAAATAAATCAGTTGATAAATAGCGCTCCCCGGTATCGGGCATTACAAACACTATTGTCTTTCCGCTGTTTTCAGACCTGCCTGCAATCGTTTTCGCAGCATGAAAAGCAGCTCCGGAAGATATACCGCAAAGGATTCCCGCGTCGTTTGCAAGCTCCTTTGCTCCGAGCAGTGCTTCCCTGTTTTCAATAGTAATCACTTCATCAATAATATTCACATTGAGATTTTCAGGGATAAAACCGGCACCAATACCTTGAATTTTATGGGGACCAGGGGATTTGCCCGAAATAACAGGTGAAGCAGCAGGCTCTACAGCTATGCATTTAATTTGCGGATTTTTCGCTTTTAATACTTCCCCCACTCCGGTAATGGTTCCTCCCGTGCCTACTCCTGCAACAAAAAAATCAATTTTGCCATCTGTGTCTTTCCATATCTCAGGAGCTGTTGTCTTTCTATGAATCTCAGGATTGGCCGGGTTTGAAAACTGATCCGGCATAAACGCATTTGAAGTTTCTGAAACAATTTTTTTTGCCTCTTCTATGGCACCTTTCATACCTTTTGAACCCTCAGTTAAAACAAGGGTAGCACCGAGATGTTTTAAAAGCTGCCGCCTTTCAAGGCTCATGGTTTCAGGCATTGTCAATATCAGTTTTAAACCTCTTACCCGTGAAGCAAAAGCAAGGGCAATGCCTGTATTACCACTGGTAGGCTCTACAACGGTAGATTCCCGGTTAATTTTTCCGGTTCGAAAAGCATCTTCAATCATGGCGGAACCAATCCTGTCTTTTACGCTTGACGCTGGATTGAAAAATTCAAGTTTTCCAAATATTTCAGCCGATGTTTCGCGGCTGGCTTTCTGAATATGGACAACAGGAGTTGATCCGATTGTTTCTGTTATATCAGACTTGACATTCATGGCAGTTTTTCTCCAATTTTAATAACCGCTGTTCCAGATTTTTTTTATTTTCCTGATATGTATATATAAGACTCGGGGATTCGATAAATACTTTCGTATCCCGGGGAACAGATTCTGTCAGCCAGACATTCCCCCCGATTACTGATCTCGCCCCAATAGTGGTTTTCCCGCCAAGAATAGTGGCACCGGAATAGATGATCACATCATCTTCAATTGTTGGATGCCGTTTTGCCCCCCTCAGCTTGCTCCCTGCGTTTGGCGGTAGGGATAACGCACCAATGGTTACATTCTGGTATAATCGTACATTATTTCCAATAACACTTGTTTCACCGACTACAACGCCGGTTCCGTGATCTATAACAAACTGCTCACCTATTTTTGCACCCGGATGTATATCAATTCCGGTTTTACTGTGTGCATATTCTGTCATAAGCCTTGGCAGTTGTGGTACATCTAACTTAAACAGGATATGCGCGATTCTGTAAACTGAAATGGCATAAAGGCCGGGAGAAGAATAAATTATTTCATCATGGCTTTTAGCAGCAGGGTCTCCTTCAAGAACACTTTTTGTATCTTTGGCAAGAGATATTCTCAGTTTTGGAATAGCTGCAATAGTTTTTAGAGCAATATCATGGCCTGTTTTTTCACACTCGAGACATGCTTTGCTGTATCGCAGGCAGTCATGTCTCAGGACATGAATAATCTGTTCTGACAGGATATCATAAAGTTTGGAAACAGCCTGTCCCATGTTATAGACAAGATTTGCCCCGTCAATTTTTTCTTTTGCAAAATATCCAGGGAAAAGAATTTCTCTGAAATTTTCAATCATCTCTCTGATTGAAGTTGAAAAATGAATTGGATCATCACCTATATGTGCAAAGCAGGTTTCATCTTCCATGGATCTCAAAATCGTATTAATCACCCCTGGCAACTCCTTTCGGTAATCAGAGGCATTATCCCTTTCTGTACGGCAGGTACTGTCTAAACTAAATTCATCCATTGGTGGAACCATCCTTTTCATTTCCAAAAATACTTCTAAAGACTCTACATTTTTTGCAGACTTTCATCTTATCTTTCCAGGAATTCTGGGTATTGCCATTACATCTGGTTCCGTTGATAAACCAGCAGAGATCTCCTGCATCAAACTCCCATGCAGGACAGTTTTTCAGCATTTTGTCAGAACACTTGATAATATCCCAGCATTTTTTTGACTGCTTTTCATCTCCTAAGATTTTTTTTGATAAGAGAAACAGCAGCTGCCGTTCGACGTGATGCGGAATTTTTCGCCATCCCTGTTCATAGCTGTGTATTGCCTTAATAGACACACCAAGCAGTTCTGCGAGTTCTTTCTGGGTTTTTTCAAGTTTTGCTCTTATATGTTTAAATTTACCTTTTTCCATATTATCATCTTAATAATTAGGGTTTCATTCATGATGATATCATATGCCACAATGTAGGGTTTGTCAACACACAGATAACAGGCAGCGTATTAAAATCAGTTGACTCAGTTATATGGGAGCCATATTCATTAGTGAATATGCTGTCGAGAGGATGTAAAAACATATCAATTTTTCATTCCATACAACCTGTTGAATAACGATATTGGCTTCCTGCAGAACAGATGATTTCAAAAGATATGATAATAGATAAAAATTATCTGTATGCAATCTTGACCCTTCTGATTTTTGCATTACTTTATCTGATAAATAATTAAAAGTAATGAAAGGGATTGATATGAAATTTGACAGATTCACTGTAAAATCACAGGAACTTATACAATCTGCCCATGACACAGCACAAAAAAAAGGTAACCAGGCGATTGAACCCGTACATTTTTTGAAAGTCATGCTGGAAGATGAACAGGGAATAGTAATTTCCATATTAAAAAAAATAGGTGTCCAGATTAATGAACTAAAAAAAAATACAAATCAGATTATTGAAAAACTGATCAAGGTATCAGGTGCAGGGGATGTCTACCTCTCCAGAGAAGGGAAAAAAATTCTTGATCAATCCTTCCTGGAAAGCTCAAAAATGCAGGATCAATATGTGAGTCTTGAACATATTTTTCTGACTCTTGTCTCAGTAAAAGATGAAGTGGCTGTTATTTTACAGAAAAACGGGGTAACCCGGGAGGCTGTTTTATCAGTTTTAAAAGATATTCGGGGAAACCAGAGTGTAACTGATCAGAATCCTGAAGCAAAATACCAGGCTCTTGAAAAATTCGGCAGGGATCTGACTGCCCTTGCCAGGGAAGGAAAACTGGATCCTGTTATCGGCAGAGATGAAGAAATAAGACGGATAGTACAGGTTCTTTCGAGGAGACGGAAAAACAACCCCGTGTTAATAGGGGAACCTGGTGTAGGGAAAACTGCGATTGTAGAAGGTCTGGCACAGAGAATCATCGAGGGTGATGTCTCTGAAACATTGAAAAACAGACGGGTTGTAGCACTTGATATGGGAGCTCTCCTTGCAGGGGCAAAATTCAGAGGTGAATTTGAAGAGCGGCTTAAAGCTGTCTTAAAAGAGATTGAAGCAGCAGAGGGTGAAATAGTTCTTTTTATTGATGAACTGCACACTGTTGTCGGCGCTGGAGCGGCAGAAGGGTCAGTAGATGCATCCAATATGCTTAAGCCTGCCCTTGCCAGGGGTACGTTAAGATGTGTCGGGGCGACAACTCTAAATGAGTACCGAAAATATATTGAAAAAGATGCTGCCCTTGAAAGACGATTCCAGCAGGTACTTGCAGTAGAACCTACTGTGGAAGATACGGTTTCAATTTTAAGAGGATTAAAAGAAAAATATGAAGTACACCACGGCATAAGGATAAAGGATTCTGCTATTGTAGCTGCAGCAACCCTGTCTAACCGCTATATTGCTGACAGATTCCTTCCTGATAAAGCTGTTGACCTGATTGATGAGTGTGCCTCCCGTCTCAGGATCGAAATTGACTCAATGCCGAGAGCCATTGATAAAATCCTGAGAAAAATAACACAGGCCCAGATTGAACGTCAGGCATTGCTCAAAGAGAAAGATAAATCTTCAAAAGAGCGTCTGAAAAAGCTTGAGATGGAAATTGCAGAGATGAAAGAGGAGGTTGATCCATTAGAACTGCGATGGGACAGTGAGAAACAATTGATCCATACCATCAGCAGTATAAGGGAAGATATTGATAATAATCAAACCCTTGCTCAACAGGCAGAACGTAAGGGAGATCTTGAAAAGGTTGCTCAGATCAGATATGGGACTCTGGAAAAACTGCACAGAGACCTGAAAGAGAAAAAACAGGAGCTTGATGACCTTCAGCAGGACAAAGGAATGTTAAAAGAAGATGTTGAGGATTCAGATGTTGCAGAAGTGGTTTCTTCCTGGACAGGCATTCCTGTATCAAAAATGCTCAAGGGTGAGCAGGAAAAACTGGTTCATATGGAAAAACATATGAAAAAAAGGGTAATAGGTCAGAAAAAAGCCATTGATGCTGTATCCCATGCAGTAAGGAGAGCAAGGTCAGGTCTTCAGCCGGAAGACCGCCCCATAGGCACCTTTATTTTCATGGGTCCTACAGGAGTCGGGAAAACAGAACTTGCAAAATCCCTTGCCCGCTTCATGTTTGACAGCAAGGAGAATATCATCAGGGTGGATATGTCTGAATATATGGAAAAACACTCAGTTGCAAGGCTTATTGGTGCTCCTCCAGGATATGTCGGATATGATGAAGGAGGATATTTAACTGAAGCTGTCAGACGACGTCCCTATTCAGTGATTCTGCTGGATGAAATCGAAAAAGCCCACAAAGATGTATTTAATGTTCTTCTGCAGGTTCTGGATGATGGAAGAATGACCGACGGTCATGGCAGAACTGTGGATTTTAAAAACTGCATCATCATTATGACTTCCAATGTGGGATCTCGGTTTTTACAGAATGCAGAAGAGAACGCCACTTTGAACAGGACAGATATTCAAACTTCTGTTACAGCGGCTTTAAGAGAGGTATTCAGGCCTGAATTTTTAAACAGAATTGATGAGATCATTACTTTCCACACACTGACAATGGCGGATATCAAACAGATTGCAGCTATCCAGATCAGCAGACTGAATCAAAGATTAGAAACACGCCATCTGACTGTTCACCTTGATGAAAGAGCAATGGAACACCTTGCAGAGAGAGGATATGATCCCGCTTTTGGGGCCCGTCCTTTAAAACGTGTTATTCAGCAGGAGATTGAAAATCCTCTCTCCATGGCTATCCTTAAGGGAGAGTTTAATGCGTATGATATAATCAACTTCAGATATAATGCAGAGAGTAACAGCCTCCAGTTAAAATAATCCTGTAATTGCCGTCTCAATTCTGACCAGGGAAAATAAAACATTCAATAAAATCAATATGCAGGAACAGTTGTTAAAACTGGTCAATATATTGTTTTACATCCTTATTCTGCCCAAGGAATCTGTAGAGAGTCGCCCGCCCGACTCCCAGCAGTCGTGCTGCCTTGGATTTATTACCACCTGTTTTTTCAATGGCCGCCTTTACAGATTCAACTGACAGCTTTTCCCTGGCTGGAATCATATTTTTCATATAATCAGAATCATCATTTTGTGAAGTGAAATCCCTGCCCTTTGTTATTTCAACAGGGAGATCCGCGGGCAGTATTTTCTGGCCACGGGACCGGACGATTGAAAACTGGATTACATTTTTAAGTTCTCTTACATTACCTGGCCAGTGATAATCAAGCATGATGCCAAGAGATTCACTGGAAAGCTGGGGAACAGCATTCGGGCTGTCCGATTCAGCTTCTTTTAAGAAGTAGGCAGCTAAAAGAGGGATATCACTTTTACGATGTCGAAGAGGCGGCAGGTGTATTGGAATCACATTCAGCCTGTAATAGAGGTCTTCTCTGAATCTGCCTTTATCAACTTCCTCTTTTAAATTTTTATTGGTTGCACTGATAATCCTGACATCCACAGACACCTTTTTTTCACCGCCGACTTTTTCAAAAGTGCCTTCCTGCAGAAATCTCAACAGCTTTACCTGGGTTTTCAAGGGAAGCTCAGCTACTTCATCCAGAAAAAGAGTCCCTTTGTGAGCGAGCTCAAATCTTCCTTTTCTCTCTTTCACAGCACCGGAAAAAGCACCTTTTACATGCCCGAACAATTCACTTTCCACGATACCTTCAGGAATGGCACCGCAGTTTACCGGAACAAAAGCCCCATTGCCATAAGAGCTTATATCATGAATGGCAGAAGCGACTCTCTCTTTTCCAGTACCCGTATCACCGGTAATAGTGACCGGGTAATTATAGAGTGCAACATCTCGAATCTGACGGAAAATATCCTGCATGGCTTTGTCTTTTCCAATAATGCCTGCAAAACTGGAAAGATTTTCAGCCTTCAGGGAAAGATTAAAGGTTTCTGTCACATCTTTAAATGAAGCAATCACACCTTTAAAGACATTATCCTTTCCCGTAACGGCAGAAAGGGTCATCTCGAGCTGTCTGTCCAGACCGTCTTTTGTTACTATATTAACCGGATATTCTTTTGTTCCAGAAGAGAGATCCATTGTATTATCATCACAAAAAGAGCATTTCTGCCCGCAGAAAGGTGTCTGAAAAACCATGTGACAATCTTTCCCAATAACCTCTTCTTTTAAATATCCTGTAATTTTCTGAGCTTCTTTGTTAAATACAGTGATGATTCTGCCTGGTGTGTGTGCAATTATACCAAGCTTCAGATTATCAAGCACAAGCCTGAGGTTTTCCTCCCCAAACACAGACTGTGATACATCATTCATGATATTAATAACCCTTTAATTCTTTAAAATTATTCTGCTTTTTAATTCCAACTGCAGCAGACAAACAAATGACACATATATGTCTCAAAAGCAATATTTTTTTTAAAAAAACCAGATATAAATTCACTGCCATATGACTGATTGAAATGGTATTTAGGAAGAGAAGGGGAGTATAGATTAGATCAGCTGTAACCTGAAGATCATATAACATTTCTTCAGGTTACAGGCTGGTTTGCTTGGAGTGGATGTTTATGTTTATTAAGCTGTTTCCAGTGCTTCACCACAATTTGTACATTTGTGGACTTTTTCTGCTTCATCGCTAAAGATTTCATTGACAGTGCCGCATGAAGAGCACTTGATATCAATAGTACCTAAACTCTTGTTTAATTCATTTCCAGGACATCTTTGTGCTTCTGACATGTTTTTACCTCCTTCTTTATGTTTAAATTATATCTGAAAAATATTTTAAGATTGATAATCTGGCCTGTTTCATTATGAAAAGTTATTTGAAATTACCTTTCTGAATCACTCCCAGAAGATGCAGTTTTTAGGACAATTTTTTATGGCTTCATGAATCTCTTCATCAGAATAGTCATCAAGCAAAAGTGTTTCAACAAAATCTGCATCATTGATCTGGAATGCATGTGGCGCAATTTCTATACAGATCTCGCAAAGAATACAGCATCCCAGATCAACAACAGGAGCTTTCAAGGGTATTTTCAATCCCTATTATTTAAAAAACCGATTTAAAAGACCTTCAAATGCACGACCATGACGCTCCTCATCTTTGCACAT
Organism: uncultured Desulfobacula sp.; assembly: GCA_964636495.1. Taxonomy (GTDB): domain Bacteria; phylum Desulfobacterota; class Desulfobacteria; order Desulfobacterales; family Desulfobacteraceae; genus Desulfobacula. Next base: position 39,103 of record CAZWSL010000009.1, read on the forward strand.
TTCATGTACGGTGTCATGGATGGCATCATAACCCAGTTCTTTTGCCCTCACTGCAATCTGTTTTTTACCTGCGCAGGCACCATTTTCTGCAAGGACTCTGGCTTCCAGGTTTGCTTTTGTATCAGCTTCAACTACTTCACCAAGCAGTTCTGCAAATTTTGATGCATGCTCTGCCTCTTCCCAGGCAATTCTTTTATACGCTTCTGCCACTTCAGGATATCCTTCGCGGTCTGCCTGACGGCTCATGGCAATATACATACCAACTTCTGTACACTCACCTGCAAAATTCTCCCTTAATCCCTGGAGCACTTCAGCATCAACATCTTTAGCAACTCCAATAGTGTGGCTGTCAGCCCAGACAAGCTCACCCTGCTGCTCGTTAAATTTCTCCTGTCCTGCTCCGCACTGGGGACATTTTTCCGGGGCATCATCACCATTGTGTGCGTAACCGCATACTGAACAAACATAAGTTTTCATAGTTTCTCTCCTTTTTAAATGATTCTAAAATTATTTTTTCCACCAGCCTTTAAGTATATGTGCCTGCTTCTCTTTCTGGGCGATATCAAGAAGCTTATATCCTGAATCAAGTAAAATTCCATACAGAATTCCACATCCAGGATCCTCTCTCTGCTCATATCCCTTCTGCGCAAGTTTTATCATTTCCCGGGCAATAGAAATAGTCTGAGCAATATTGATATCGCACTCTTTTTTAAGCATTGTTTCTGTTAAAACCTTTTTCACACATACTCCTTATCTGGCTTTTCTGATCTCTCTTTGTTTCCATTCAATAAACATGCCAAAACAAGAGAAACCAACTGAAATTATAAAACAGCAGGTGAGTTTTTATTTTATGATGCAACTGTCCGGCCGTGAATCATACGCTTTCATTTGTGAATCACCAGGTCAAAGAAGAAAGGGCTGGATGCGGGTTGAACCCCTGCTGAATTATTGACTGTAATTATATTACCCTATATTTTACAAGCCATCTCTTCCAGTGTTGTCTGTAAAAAATTCCATCCTGTAAACATATTAATCTTCTGCCTGTCTGAAATAAGATGCTGTGCAACTCTATTATGTTTGAAAAAATCAGCATTTATAAGAGCTCGCATGGCATATGCTTTTTTCACATGATCAACAGACTGCAGATGCTGCAGCAACAGTTTTTCTGTTATCTGATCAAGGAGATCACGGTTACCTTTAAGGCAGGTGCCAACGCCCCATATTACCCCCCTCTGAAGCATCTCATGCTCAATAAAATTACCTCCTGGCTGAAGATATGAAAAAAGAATGGACTGAAACTCCATGGCGAGTTTCGGGCTGCATCTGAGGATTTCTCCCATGGCTTCAGGAGAACCCCAGCCTATTCCTCCTGATTCATCATTCAGGTTCCACATAATTCTGCGAAGAATGACTCTTGCCTGCTCCATATTCCTGTGACCGACTCTTGCACCAAGGAGACCCATTGCTTTAATACTGCGAAATTTTATCAGCTCATCCTTATGATAAAAATGAGAGAACAGATGATTCACAAGCTGTTTATCAGGGATCTGTTCCAGTTTTTTCATAGCAGCATATTCAATATCCATAGTGAGTATATCCCCCACTTTTTTCCTTGTTCTTCTACCGTATGATTTTTCCATACACCACCTCTTTATTTATGAATCACTTTGTGATCCGCTCTTTCAAGCGTTTTTACTATACCGGCAAATTAAACAACTCAATCCAGAACCATACACCCAGCTACAGAAAACAGATACATCATTATATCAACCGGTATGAACTTGAGCTTATAATGTATAAAATATTTTTGAGCACAAAGTATGCCAGAAAAAAAGAGTGCGCATCTGCTATTTTGTATAAATAACCGACAAATGAGGCAGTTTATGTCTCATTACATGAAACACTTTTGTAACATTTGAAAGGGATGACTATCTGTAAAAATAAAATGGTTTCTTTTTTTCTATAAAAACTATACAAAAGATTTTTATTAACCCATGAGGATAAAAACAGCTGAAACCCGTGAAAAAATATCTTAAACCGACATATTACATAGACAGTGATCACCCGGAGATAATTGAATTTGCCGCCAGAAGTGTTAACAAAAAACAGACAGACAGGGAAAAAGCAGTCAGCCTCTATTATGCAGTCAGAGATAGGATAAGATACAACCCATACAGCATAAAGCCTGAAAAAGAGAGTATGAAGGCCAGCAGTGTTCTGAAAAAAGGAGATGGATATTGTGTAGCTAAGGCAGTGCTTCTTGCTGCCTGTGCCAGAAGTGAAAAAATTCCTGCAAGGCTTGGCTTTGCTGATGTGAAAAACCATCTTAACACAGAAAAACTCCACAGATTAATGGGAACAGACCTTTTTGTCTACCACGGTTTTACAGAACTGCTGCTGAATCATGTCTGGGTAAAGGCAACTCCGGCATTCAACCTGGAACTGTGCAACAACTTCCATGTAAAACCGCTTGAATTTAACGGGGCAGAAGATTCTATTTTCCACCAGTTTGACAGACTTGGAAACAGACACATGGAGTATGTAAAAGAGCATGGAAGCTTTGCAGATTTACCATGGGATATTATTCTTGAACGCTTTAAAAAAGCATATCCTGAATACTTTAAAAACATTGAGAGACATTCAGGTAATTTTGCAAAAGAAGCTTCAAGAGAAAATCAACGTCACCAGTAAGAATCATTATTTTAAATCGCTATTGATTTTCCGGAATACGCTTCTCCGTAAAACAGGCATCTTCCTATTTACAGCCTGAAACCTTTGCATATCCCCCTCTTTTGCCTAATGGCCACGGGATATGAAATGATAATCCTCAAAATACTCAATCTATTCCTCCGGTTATAATTTCCATCTTCCTTGCACGATAACAAAATTGAGCATGGTGCAGAGATCTCAGCCTGTTATAAAACAGCCGTTTTTCCATTTCTGCTCTGGCAAATCAATCAGATCAGCCCATGCAGATACGGCAACATTAAAATCGAGTGTGTGTGATGGATTGTCTTCGTTAATACCCTTTTTGATATACATTAATTGCTTACCATGTTTACATTTGATGTCAATCATAGAATATTTATTTATAGCTTATTCATCCTCGAATCATTTAAAATCTTTTTATTACAGATAGTTACAATCATTCCTTCAAGCTGGCATTATTTGTGCCATAATAAATAGATAACAATCAAATCATTATATAGTGGCAATTTACAATTAACGCTATCGACAAACATTAATTTTTTTAAAAGGAGGAGAGTATGGGAGTCAATACATTTATCATATCATTATTTATTTTTCTTTTCTGTGTCAGCAGTGGCAATTGTTTTCAAACCGCAGAGGCAAGCCCGGACAGCCTCAGGTATTTTTCACGCAATTACACTGAAGCAAGAAGCAGGTTTTTAGATGCCGCCACTGCAGCCGGAGCCGTCAATAAAAGTTTTAAGAATCCTCATCCCGGTCCTGAAGGCGAAGCATTGTATACAGATGTGGCGCTGATCGGGCCGGAGAATGCCGAGAATATCATCATCCTTGGATCCGGCACCCATGGGGTGGAAGGGTTTGCAGGTTCAGCCATTCAGACAGGCCTGTTATCGGAAGGTGTTGTTTCAGGCAGCATGCCAAAGTCAAGAATAATCATGGTCCATGCTGTAAATCCCTATGGTTTTGCTCATCTCAGGCGATGGAATGAAGACAACGTTGATATAAACCGGAATTTTACAGACTATTCCAAACCATACCCGATCAATCCAGGGTATGAGAAACTTGCAGAAGCCATATCGCCGGATTCAATTTCATTATGGTCAAATATCAAATCGATCTTCAGACTTTACCGATATCGCATGACAGAAGGTGGAGCAGCCTTGAAACAGGCCATAACTGCCGGTCAGTATACAGATGCCAATGGATTATTTTACAGCGGCCGGAAAGAGACATGGTCCAACACTATTGTCAGAAAAATAATCACCCGGTATGTGTCCCAGGCAAGTCAGGTCGTATATATAGACTTCCACACAGGCCTCGGCGAATTTGGTAAAGCTCATATAATCATACATCAAGATAAAAATTCATCAGCCTATAAACGAGCAGTCGGTTTCTGGGGTGACCTGGTCCAGACAACCCACAGTAAAAAAGCAGATTGTGCCAACCTGAAGACCAATCTTAAACGTGCTGTTTATGAAATGCTGCCCTCTGCAGATGTCACAGCTGTGACGCTTGAGTTCGGGACTTTATCTGCATTCAAGGTACTCTGGGCTTTACGGACTGAAAACTGGCTTTATCATCACGGCGGATTGAATCATTCAGACGCTGAAAAGATAAAAACAGATTTATTACGCGCATTTTATCCAGACGATGATGACTGGAGACATCAGATATGGATTCAGGGAAAGCAGGCAGTGAGGAGAGTATTACACCCATCACCTTGAAAAGAGTCAAAAAAGGAGGTTTATGCGCTATATTTGGACTGGGAATGTGTGTTTTAGGTTTTAAAGGCATAGAATATAAAATTGACGATTGCCATCCTGGGGGCACTGAACATTTTATGAGCGAAGGAGGAGAATATATTCTGGAGTTTCTGGTGCAATTTCTGGAAGGATAGTAACCATCCATTGAAAATTCAATGATTTCATATTCCCGGATTCAAGCCCTCACAGGTCATTATTCTTCACAATCAATCTCTATCTCTCTTTCCAGGCAGCTCTTCATCCTGCTCCAGAAGGAACACGATATGTTGTGTTCTCCTGGAGCAGGAGACTGTTTTTCAGCATGATAAAAACTGTTTACCATGTCTTGATAGAGGACGAAAAAGCCTCGACTTATCCTGCATGCCTGATTGGATATCAGGGCAGGCATTAAACTCTCAGACCGTACGGAAATGAATCAATACCGATCTTGAAAAAGGCTGTTCGGGGCCGGGCTCTTTATGACCGGGGCAACTCAGCCTTTGCCACAGCGGTCATGGCTGAAATCTTTAAAATACCACCTGGCTCATTATCGAAAATTATACTTGAAATATAACGGTGCCAACAGGGTCTCAGCAGGCTGGCACTACCATGTAACAGACCATAAAAGTCTTATTCAATCCTGACTGCTCCGGACACCTCTTTTAGAAGCGTTAACACTTTTTTTGCCGATTCAAGATCAAGAGAACCTGTTCCGCAGCTCGGGGTTATAAAAGATTGTGAAATAATGGTATGTTTATCAACTCCTGTTTTTTTTGACAGTTCATCCATCTGGCCGTGCAGTTTCTGGACAAGGCCTGAGGCTGTCTGTCTGGCTATAGTCTCTGCCTTATCTGTGGGCACTATTCCCCAGGCAATTATTTTACCGCTCTCTAAATATGTTTTTATTATTTGAGGATAAAGGATAAACCTCTCAAAATAGGAATATGAATCAAAGCTTATAATATCAATTTCTGATTCAAGAAGGATGTCCCACTGTGTATTAGCACACACATGCACTCCTGCAAAACCATTGACTTTATGAATTTCCCTGACAATTTCATCAAAACTGTCAATCACATCTTCCCTGGTAATGGTAATATATGCAGAGGTTCCAAAACCTGCCAGGGCCGGCTCATCAAGAAAGATAACGGGAACTGCTCCTCTTTTTAAGAATTCAGAGGCCTGCCACTTTGCATTCATTGCAAGTTTTTTAATTGCAGCATCCCTGAGCTGATCATTATAAAAGATATCTTTCTCCTGTTCGTCCTTTACAGCAGTTCCAAATGTTATCGGACCTGTCACCTGACCTTTCAGAGCCTTGAATGAATATTTTTGCGTATCAACCTGCTTCAGGAACTCAGTAAAACCGCTTGTCTTTGCCCTGGAACCTGAAAAAGCAAATCTTGAAGATGAGAGATCTTGATCATCTTCTGAAAAGGCAAGATACTCTTCAAAAAAATCAAGAAATTCCTTATCAAATCCAGGTTTTGAAGTATCAAGAGTGTGTTTGTCACTCCCATCAATGAATCCTGGAAGTCCTGAAAGGAACTGACTGATCATGCCTTCTTCCTTATAACATGGAAGTTGCACCCACAAAGGGATTTCCGGTGTACAGTCAAAAACAAGTTCAGCTGCCCTGACATGACTTTCCATTGGAAGACTTCCAATCAAAAGAGGCAGACCATTTGCTTTAAATTTCTTCATATCTGTTTTATCCTCATATAACTTAAATTCATTTTCGATTTTCAAGGCAACATACCATCTGTACATATAAAATCAACAGAATAAAAGAGTAAAAGAGAGATCAAATTGACTTTTGAATAAAAAAATTGATAGAGTCAGACATGGAGTTAAAAAAACAAATTTATTTTGCTGTTTTATCAATCATAGGTTTCATTCTGGCAGGCAGTTTAGGTTATTATATTCTTTTTCCAGAAGCAGGTTTTATGGCTTGCCTTTATATGACTGTCATATCCCTGACAACTGTTGGATATGGTGAAATTATCAGTGTAACAGGTAATACAGCAGCTGAGATTTTCACCATGTGTCTTATCCTGTCAGGCATGGGGATCATTTTGTATGGTATCAGCATGCTTACCGCAACTATTATTGAAGGTGGACTCTCTGGAGCGATAAGGAGAAAAAGAATGCTTAAACAGATCAGTGATTTACAAAATCATTATATTGTCTGCGGAGGAGGAAGAACAGGTCAGCCAGTGGTTGAAGAGATATCGAAAAACAGAAAAAAAGTTGTGCTGATTGAAAAAAATCCTGAAATCATTAAAGCGTGTCAGGAGAAAATTAAAAATCTCATGTATGTTGAAGGAGATGCCACTGATGATAATAACCTTGAAGCAGCCGGTATCAGGAAAGCAGCCGGTATAATAATCACGCTCGCGTCAGATAAAGACAATCTCTATATCACCATGACAGCCCGGATGATGAATAAAATCATTCGTATTATTCCAAGGATGACAGATTTCAGACTGGAAGCCAAACTCTATAAGGCAGGTGCTGACAGTGTGGTCTCACCAAATAGAATAGGTGCCCTCAGGCTGGCTTCTGAAATGATCCGCCCCGCAGTTGTTGATTTCCTGGATTCAATGCTGCGTCAGGATAAAGGAAACTTAAGAATTAATCAGATCTCCATTGAAAACAGCTCTTCCCTTGTGGGAAAACCCATAACTGAACTTAAACTGAAAACAAAATTCAGCCTGCTGCTTATGGGATTAAAGGAGAGCACTGGAGTAATCAAATTTGATCCCTCCCACGACAGAACCTTATCAAAAGGAGATTCACTGATAGTTATGGGCATGGTAGATGATGTTGATAAAGCGACAAAATGGATGGCTAAAAAAAACAAGTAACCGTTTTTACCCACACAAAGGCGCTGAATACAGACTGCCTTTGTGTGAGCAACAGAATTGCTAATTTTATAAAAGTCTCAACTCGGAAACATATTCACTTCAATATCAACTGCAGCGCCGCTGGTGTTCATCAGCGCATTGAACCTGCCAAGGGTTATCGGCAGAAGTGTATCAACATAAAACTGAAGGGATTTAATAACGCCTTCATAAAACGGCTTGTCTCTCTTTTTGGCTTTTTCAAGCTTCTGTGCAGCAATAGTTGCTCTCCAGAGAAGCATCCATGCCATTACCACATCACCGGTTGCATCCTGGAAAGGATGGGCATTGGCAAAGGCATTCAGCACTTTTGCAGACATGGCAGTCTGCCCCATATGAATGGCAACTTCAGCAAGTTTATTCATGGCTTCTTCAACTTTAGTGGCCAGATTCTCAAGTTCAGATATTTTTTTTGCGTCGGCAACAGCTTTCTGCATACTGCCGAACAGATCCATGATCGGCTTGCCTTTATCCAGCCCCAGTTTTCTTCCCAGGAGATCCATAGCCTGGATACCATTTGTCCCTTCATAGATCATTGTAATCCTGCAGTCCCTTAAAAGCTGTGCCATGGGATACTCTTCAATAAAACCATAGCCACCATAAATCTGCATACCTGTACTGCACACCTCAAAAGCTCTGTCAGTCACATAACCTTTGGCAATAGGGGTTAACACCTCCACAAAACCGTGATGTTTTTCTCTCTCCTCCCGGTCCGGTGCATGGATAGCCATATCTGCGCAATATTGAACAAAATAGAGAAGTGATCTCATGCCTTCCACTGTAACCTTCATCATCATTAACTGCCTTTTAACATCAGGATGTTGAATAATGGAGACAGATTTGGCATCAGGGTTCATGAATTCAAGTATATTTTTTCCCTGCACCCTGTTTTTAGCATACTCAAGCGCATACATATAGGCAGCAGTTGCACATGCAAACCCCTGAAAACCAACAAGACGTCTGGCCTCATTCATCATAAGAAACATCGCCTTCATGCCTTTGTTTTCTTCGCCGAGAAGCGTACCGATGCAGTTGTTTTTTGAACCGAGGGAGAGTGAACAGGTACTGTTACCATGTATACCGAGCTTATGTTCAATTCCTGTACAGATAACATCATTGAACTCTCCAAGACTTCCATCTTCATTGACACGGAATTTTGGAACAATAAAAAGAGAAATTCCTTTTGTACCTTCAGGTGCACCTTCTATACGCGCCAGAACCGGATGGATAATATTTTCTGCAAGATCATGATCGCCCCCTGAAATAAAAATTTTCTCACCTGTAATTGAAAATGTTCCGTCATCATTCCTTACCGCTTTTGCAGTGAGGGCGCCGACATCAGAACCGGCATCCGGTTCAGTTAGAAGCATTGTACCTGTCCATTTACCTTTGTACATATTTTCAAGATATATATCTTTCTGCTCTTTTGTACCAAATTCATTTACAAGGCTTCCTGCTCCCTGTGTCAGTCCCGGATACATCATAAAAGGAAAATTTGCACCGTTAAAATACTCAGCAGCTACAGAAGCAACAGTCCTTGGCATTCCCTGACCACCCCATTCCGGATCTTCAGTAACAGCCAGCCATTCTCCTTCATTAAATATTTTATACAGTTTTTTAAATGAGTCAGGAGTAATCACTTTACCATCTTCCAGCCTGCACCCCTGTTCATCCCCCTCTTTGTTTGCCGGCAACAACTCTTTGACTGCAAAATTCTTTGCTTCTGAGATAACAAGATCAATTGTTTTTTTATTGAAATCAGAAAAATTCTCATGAAGTCTGGAAAGTTTTTGAGCATCAAGCTGTTCATGGATTACAAACTCAATATCCCTTTTATCGGAAATTACCTGGGTCATTTCAAATACCTCCTGATATTTATATTTTAATAATTTTATACAGTTACAGCTTTTACATCTTAATGAATGAATTTATACTCATCTATCTTTGACAAATAATATATGGCTCAATACAATTGCATCATATCAAAACAATACAATTTAAATTAATAAAAATAAAAAGTTATCAAAATATTATACATCATAAATCAAACTATTCTCATTAAGACAGTATCAATCATAAAATGAATACTCATTCATTACATTTAATTTTAATTGTGTCAATAATTATTTTTATTCTCTGAACAGTTTTGTTTTTCTTGATCACATAAGTAATTTCTGCCTGCTAAATACGAACTGAGCAGTCAAGTATTTCGAATCGGCTATATAGAAGGCGGACCCTTCTGGGCTTTTCCGGAAATCATGAATGCTACCAAGAATGCTCTTGATTCAATGGGATGGAAAGAGAAAATTGAATTCCCTGAAGATGCACATCTCAGCCCTGGATGGAGTGCAAAAAATAAAAAAAAGCTTTCACATGCTGCCGCCAAATTAATGGAACGTAAGGATATTGATCTTATAATCACTGCGGGTACACCTGCAACAGCTGCTGTATTAAAAGTGAACAACGGAGAGATACCTATTGTTTCCATCGGTGTTTCAGATCCTTTAAAGTCAAAATTTGTCTTAAGCACTGATGATTCAGGTATTGATAACTATACTGCACGAATTGTTCCAGGCAGGTATGAACGCATGTTTGAGATATTTCATGATGTGGTTGGATTTCAAAAACTGGGGCTTGTATATACTGATTCAGAAAATGGCCGTAAATATACAAATCTTGCAGATGCACAGACAGTAGCAGAAAAAAAAGGTTTTGAAGTAATTTCATACACAGACATAAAAGATAACAGCAAGTCAAGGTCATGCCTCGCTGGTCTTAAATGGCTTGTATCTCAAGGGATAGATGCTTTTTTCATACCCGCTATAAACTGCTTTGACTGGTCACAAAGTAACGTTAAGTTATTACTTGATTACCTGAATGAAAATGAAATTCCCACTTTTGCCAGAGAAGGAACCAAATATGTAAAATCAGGTGCTTTGATGGGTTTTTCAAGTATTGACTGGAGTGCAAGAGGGCAGTATGTAGCAAAAAAAATGGTGGAAATCTTTGAAGGTACAAAGCCAAGAGATCTGCAGATGCTTGATCCGGGTATTCCTAAAATAACACTTAATATATTTGTGGCGGAAAAAATAGGATTTGATCCGCCATTTGATATACTTGCAGCGTGTGATGAAATTTTTGAGGATATTACCTTACCTGAAAAATAGAACAATACCAGGAAAACAAATATATAAAAACTGGTATATGAGACTGCCAGTATGGAATATAGATGGATTATACAATTTGATGGCTGAAAATATAAACGTATCAGTTGTAAATTACAATACGCACAGAAAAGCAATAAAACAAATACGACATCAGGTATTTATTCAGGAACAAAATGTTCCTGAAAGTATTGAATCAGACGGCCTGGATACAGAAGCAAAACATGCTGTTGCATTTTATTCTGAAAATGCTGTTGGAACAGGCAGAATTCTCATGGACGGCCATCTTGGCAGAATCTCAGTAATAAAGCAATACCGGAATAGAGGATTTGGTAAAGCAATAGTGAAGGCACTCATCCATACTGCAGAGGATTTTCCAATATCTGAAATCTGGTTATCTTCGCAGTATCATGCCAGAGGTTTTTATCAAAAATTAGGATTTATTGAAAAAGGCACTATATATCAAGAAGCAGACATTGATCATATAAAAATGATCAAAATAGTGTGAACAGCCCTGCCTGTTTATTATATTAATGATTCATCCGGAATAGACACAAACATAATCTGTTTAAAAATTTAGAGCAAAGAACAAAAAATGATGACTGGAGAGATAAAAGCCGCTTTTAAGGCAGGATTACCTATTTTTATCGGATATCTGCCTGCAGCAATTGCTTTTGGCATACTGGCAAAAGGGTGTTCTATTTCACTTCTGGAGTGTTTTTTGTTCTCAGCAGCCGTATTTGCAGGAGCCAGCCAGTTTATTGCATTAAACCTGCTGATGTCAGGCATGGGACTGCTCGGCATTATTATAACTACTCTGTTTGTCAACTTCAGACATTTTTTAATGAGTGCCTATTTATCAACAAGAATTGAAATAACGGCAAAAAGATATCTGGCTTTAATTGCCTTTGGAATAACAGATGAGGTGTTTTCTGTTTTATCCTTTCATAAAGGCGATATGCCAAAATCATTTATCCTGACAGTTCAGTTTACCGCCTATTTCGCATGGGTAAGTGGTTCAGTGGCCGGTTTTATACTTGGCAGTTTTCTGCCAGAACTTTTGACAGTGAGTATGGGAGTAGCCCTCTATTCACTTCTGCTTGCAATTATACTTCCTGAAGTAAAAAAATCCTTTAAAATATTATTACTGGTTATTGCATCAGGAGTTCTCAATACCGCTTTAATCAAACTTGATATCCTGCCCCATGGATGGACCATCATTGTCTGTATTCTTGTCATCTCTTTTACCGGCACACTCTTTACCATGGAAGAATCCTGCAGAAAGGAGAGACCGTGAACAATTTAATTCCGCTTATCCTTGGTATGGCAGCAGTAACATACGGACCCCGATTAATTCCTTTTCTCTTTTTATCCAACAGAACTATTCCAAAAAGATTAAACACTTTTTTACAGTATATTCCGCCATCTGCCATTGGTGCCCTGATTATTCCGGGGGTGCTCAATGCAACTCCTGACATGCCGATGGCTGCTGTTTCAGGTATGGTTCTTACACTGATTGTAGGTTTATGGCGGGGTGGTATTATTCTACCAGTACTCGGTTCTGTTATTGTTACATATCTTATTTTATCCTATGCAGCTTAAAAAAGCTTACCCGGTACAGATCTGTACCAGGCCGGATGTCTCTTCCAACATAATTTTCATACTGATCCCATGAAAAGAAATAAACCGTTAAACAGAAAGCAGCAGAAAGTATATCTGCATTGGAGTACGACACAGATCTTACCGCCTGCTGTTATGTTTGTAGGCATTTATATATTTTGCTTGACAAAGCGCTTTATCTTATCCTAAATCCAATAGGATCATTTAAACGATAACATCAAGGAGAACAGATATGAATTTTCAATCGGTTGATGAAATAATAGAATTTGCAATTGAAAGAGAGAAAGAGGCTGTGGAATTTTACACAGGTCTTGCAGAAGAATCAACCATGCCTTCACTTAAAGAAACCTTTGAGCGTTTTGCAGAAGAAGAGTTAAAACATGTCGAACTTTTGACAGATATGGGTTCAAATAAGGAAAAAATTGAATCTTATGAATTTAAAAAGATTCCTGATTTAAAAATCAGCGATTACATGGTGGAGATAGATTATAAAGAGGGAATGCCAATGCCGGACATTCTGAAACTTGCAATGAAAAGAGAAGAAAATGCAGTAAAACTCTATACCATGATGGCTGATAAAAGTGATAAAGAGGATGTTAAAAACGTATTTAATATCCTTGTACAGGAAGAGGCAAAACACAAACTTGCCCTGGAATCTTTATATGATGATTATCTTGCAGAACAAGACGGTTAATCTTTAAAAACAAGTTTTCCACCGATATGTCCAGCTGCACCTGTTGCTGTGAGCATGGTGAGATTTATCATCATAAAAACCCATGCTTCAGATGATTTCAGCAGATTGGGATCCAGTACATGCCATACAAGTCTGATTAAACTTGTTGCAGCAGTCTGTACAGCTGCTTTAGCCACGATTTCACTCACTCTTTCCTTCTCTGAAAGAATCAAGTATTTAAATATATCATATGGATTTTTTTAACTGATACACTTCTGCAACCTCTTCTTCTACCTATTCATAAATTAAACTTTGCATATTTCATGCCGTTGAAAACTCAATTTTAATGTTATTGGTCTACTTTTTGCAACCGCAATAAAGTAAAGTTCGTATGATTGAACAGATGATATTACAGAGAAAGCGTTTTATTTCAATAACCCCATACCAGGAGATAAAATTATGGGAAAAGTATTAATAGTCTATGCATCAAGAACCAATGAAACTGAAGGAATTGCTAATCTGATTGCAGAAGGCATACGGATCTCAGGACATGAGGCTGAACTGAAAAAAGCAAATAAGATTAAAAATGAAAATGATTTAAAAGGATATGATGGATATGCATTTGGTTCTGCCACCTACCATGGTGAAATGATCACATCAATGAAACAGATTCTGTTTCTCGCCGAGAGAGCTGAACTGAAAGACAAACCAGGAGGAGCCTTTGGTGCATATGGCTGGAGTGGTGAAGCTGCACCAAGAATTTTTGAGACAATGAAACATATTTACGGGATGAAAATGGTGTCAGGACCCCTCATGCTCAAGGCGGGCTGGATAGGAGGAGGCATTCAGGCTGCCCAGAGTTACGGTAAAGAAATTATTGCAGATCTTTAACATATTGTCAGCAGCAGAATAGTCTTAGGGAAATTTTATTGACACGATTAATCTAATAGGACTAAATTACCGGAAAAAGGTTAAACGTTATTTAACAAAAAAAGGAGAAACAAAATGGCTGAACAACTTGGAATTTATAAATGCGGTAAATGCGGCAACATTGTACAGGTTCTACATGGAGAAAAACCACCTGTTACATGCTGTGGAAAACCAATGGACCGTCTCGTTGAAAACACAGTGGATGCAGCAGTTGAAAAACATGTACCTGTGGTTGAAAAAACAGATGCCGGATATGTGGTAAAGGTTGGCAGCGTTGCCCATCCAATGGGTAATGATCACTGGATTGAGTGGATTGAACTCACAAGCGAAGATAACACGTTTATCCAGAGAAAAATACTTCAGCCTTCTGATAAGGCTGAAGCTGAATTTAAAACAGATGCTTTAAAAGTTGTTGCAAGGGCATACTGCAACCTGCACAGTCTCTGGAAGTCATAAATTAAACCGGTAACTTTACCAGGGGAATCACTCCCCTGGTAAAAAGCTCTGAAAAATCAGAATTCTTATTGTTGAAATAATAAAAATCAGAATTTTACTATTTTACGTGACAGGCAGAACACTTTGTGGGACCGTGGGCCTTTCCGGCTTTTTTGTAGTCCTTGTGGCATTTTAGACATACTGTGGTCATAACCTGCTTTTTTTTAAGCTTTTTTTCAGCAATGGTATTTTTGATCGCCCCCTTTGATTTAGGAAAAAGCGAATGACATACACTGCAGTCTTTTATCATGTTCTGGTGCATATGATGAAAAAAGCTTACTGAACCTCTTTTGCCTCCATCTATTTTAATCTCTTTATTGCCTCTGTTTTGTACTGCAACAGCAGTTGTACCCATGAAACAAAACATTAGCAATAGTACCATCAAAACCCTTACTTTCACTTAAAACCTCCTGTTATTGTGTGTTTTTAGCCATCTGCAATACAGTTTTCATCAATATTGCCTGATCTGTTTAGCAGATCCTTTCATGTATCAAAAAAATCATACTATGCTGATTCCCACATTCTTTCCCAGTAATATTCTGTTCTGGAAAATGATAACCACTCTATTCAACTTATCCTGATCAATCTGTCTGTATACCTCTAAAGCGACACTTCAATTTTCTCCATCTCTACAACATGTACCGGTTTAAATGGTTCTCCAGGAATCATCTTTAAAATTTTAGGAGAAATACTTCTATACAATAATCTTATCTTAAGTGTGGAACCCTTTTCTGGTTTCTCTTCAAGATTTATTGTTTTTACCACACTCTCTTTTGCCTTTATTCTTGTATCCCGGATAATCTGTCTGGCTTTTGCCAGATTGATTACCGCATTGCCGTCAGCATCCCCGAAAACAGTTCTGAAAATCACTGTATTGCTTTTAAGTTCACTGTTTTCATCCAGAGCACCCTGCTGGAATACGACTCTATTTTTACTGTCTTTGATGGTAATTTCAAGCCATACCTGACGCAAATTTCCCACACCTGTGGGGATTGAGTGTCCTGCACCGCTGTTGGTCACTGTTATATCCAGTTTTTTCTGATCAAGTTTTGATATATCCACATGGAGTTCTGCTGCATTTTGAAGACGTTCAGAGACCATTTCAGCTTTTTCCTGATTGTTAAACATTGCAGGTACTGAACTGTTTGCCCCTGTAAAATAGTGTGTAAATATGTGAGGTCTCTGTTTACTGAAATCAGTTGCACTGCCTGGATTTTCAGGTCTTGGAGTGGAACCTGTAGCCGGTATTCCCGGTCTCTGATACATATGGCACCCCTGGCAAACAATTTTTTTAGCAGGATCACTTGAGTTATAGGGGCTGTTTTTCCACTCTGTATATGTTGTCTCAAGATTTGTACCAAATACGACATGCTTTACATCATGGCATGTACCGCAAATCCTTGAATCTGTATGAATTTCTGAATAAGCAGCCTCATGAAACTCCGGCTCACTGTCATCAAAAGGACCATATTTCACACCAGGTTCGTCTTCACCGTCTCCTGGCTTTATCATAAGTCCATTATTGTACATCTGACTTATTTTTTCAGCAGAGTGGCAGTAGTCGCATTGAACCCCCAACCTTGCTATGGGAGCAGTTTTTGACAGATCATCTGACGTTTTAGTTGGAAATCCTGCTGCATACCCCACAGGAGTATGGCACTTAACACAGGTTTCAGCTTCCTCTATCTCCTGTTTATCTGTTAATCCCTTTATTAAAAATTGTGAGACCCTTGCATATATCGGATCTTGATGAGCTAAGTTATGCATTGAATTTTCCCACTGCTCAAAAATTTCATTATGGCAGTCTTTACAGGTCTCTGGGTTAATAAACTGATCAATTTGAAAAGTGTTTTTTGATGATGCCAGAAGAGTTGCATGGGAAACTGCAATTAAAGTGCTCAATATTATGCCTGCAACTATTCTGATATACTTCTCTTTTTTCATTTATCCTCCTGTTAAATCGATTTAATAATCATCCGGCTATCAAACCACTGCCTTTGCATAAATGATTTTGGAGTGTCTAAAATATTATTTCATCCTGCACAACCTTTTTTGACACTCTTTTTTTAAACAGATGACCTGATAAGGAACATCCTGTCGAGCTTCAATACCCGGTTTGCGTGCATCTGTTTTTTCCATATTTTTATATAACAAATTACTGACAATAAATCATATTCTCTTTTACCGGATTCATCATAATGGTAATTCAGCATTGTCCTTATACCGATACATACCAGATACTGCAATAGATTTAACTGAAATCCGCATGTTCACTGATATATTTTTCAGTCAGCAGAAAAATGATAGATCACGCCTGCTCTTCCCATAGATTTTGATACAGATCTGTATCGTTCGACAGGTGTCTCATGACAGACCCGTGAATCCAAAAAAATCACTGATCCGGATATTTCACGGGTTAATTCTGATTCAGCTCTAAGATACCGGATGTGAAGCTGTGGTTCCCCGCCGCAGGCAGTCTGCAACAAAAACAGATAAGAAAAATTACCTGAAATGTGTGGATCACCGTTCATCAATTTCTGTAAACACACACTCATCAGGTCCGCAGTAATCTCCTGTATACTCTGCTCCAGGCCTGTAAAGTGTTGGTTTTTCAGCGGCCATGGCAAATTTTTCTTCAATAATATGGGCGGTCCATCCACTTACTCTTGAAATGGCAAACAGAGGTGAAAAAAGATCTGTAGCAATACCCATGGCATAAAAAAGTGAAGCACTGTAAAAATCCACATTACAGAAAATTTCTCTCTTCTTTTTGACTTTAAATGCTGCTTTTCCTCTCTTTTCCAACTCCTTTGAAAGCTCGTACCACAAAGGCTGACCTGCTATTTCTCCCATTTCCCTGCTCATTGGAGCAAGGATCAATGCCCTTGGATCATCTGTCTGATAAACAGCATGACCCAACCCCATGATAAGACCGCCTGTACTGAGTAGATTGCTGATATAATCATCAATTTTATCAACTGAACCGATCTCTTTGAGCATTTTCATGACCCGTACATTTGCTCCTCCATGCAGAGCACCTGAAAGCGAACCGATTGCTGCCGAGACAGACGCATAAATATGGGCTTTTGTGGAGGCTACCTGTCTTGCCGTAAAGGTGGAGGCATTAAAAGAGTGTTCTGCATGCAGCACTAAACTGGTATCAAAAAAATGTGCTGTCTTTTCATCGGGCATTTCTCCCTTAAGCATATAGAGAAAATTTGCAGCATGATTTAACTCATTATCAGGCGCTATTGGCTCTTTACTGTTTCTGATCCTGTCCCATGCTGCTGTAACCGTTGCAATACCGGCAATAAGATTCTGTGCACTTGCTAACGCATCTCCGAGATTTTCCTCTCCTGCTCCAGGATCATTCTGGATTAAAAGCGGGACAGCCATCTGCAGCACATCCATGGGATCCATATCCGATGGTAAATTTTTGAGCACTGAAATTATATTTTCAGGGACAGCTCTTTTCCGCTTAAGATCCTGAGTGAATTTTCTCAACTCTTCTCTACTGGGCAGTCTCTCAAATAATAAAAGAAAGCAAACCTCTTCAAAACCGGCATTTCTGGCAAGATCTTCAATCAGAAAACCCCTGTAGATAAGTTTTCCTTCACTGCCTTTAACATCACAGATTTTTGAACTTGCAACATCAATACCCCTCAGTCCTGTATTTAAAACTGGCAATACACAATCATCCATATCAGTCTCCTTTCAAAAATTACATATTAAATTCCAATATTAATTTATGAAATTGCATATTTCATACCGGATTTTACAATATTTTTGTCTTATCCTTCAACCACAGACGCACCTCTTTATCCAGAACCGGATATAATGTTTCATATACTTTTGCATGATATGTGTTAACCCACTCTATTTCATGCCGTAACAACATTGATTTATCAATCAGTTCTCTTTCAAAATGACAATATGTCAAATTTTCAAATTTCATGAATGTTCCAAAATCATTTTCAAAAGCCTTTATGACAAGAATCATATTCTCAAGTCGGATCCCGTACTCATCCTCTCTATAAACACCTGGTTCATTTGTCAAAACCATTCCTTTTTCAAGTTTGATGTCAACAGGATGAGGACTTAACTTTGCAGGACCTTCATGGACACAGAGGAAAAAACCGACTCCATGGCCGGTTCCATGACCAAAATTCATTCCCGAGTTCCATAAATACTGCCTTGAAAGCGTATCCAGTTGAAACCCCCTGGTTTCCTCTGGAAAGAGAGCAACTGCTACAGCAATATGCCCTTTCAGCACCAGGGTATAATCTTCAATTTGCTGTTTTGTGGGCCTGCCCCTGCAGATGGTTCTTGTGATATCTGTGGTACCGGTCAAATAGTTGCCTCCTGAATCAGTTAAAAACATCCCATGGCTGCCAATAACGGCATCAGTTTCACTGTCTGCAGAGTAGTGACACATGGCAGAATGCTCCCCATATGCCATGATGGGATCAAAACTGTTGGCAATAAACAGATCCTGATCTTTACGAAATTCATAAAGCTTGTCTGCAGCAGACATTTCAGTGAGTTTTCCGCTTCTACTCTCTGTCTCAAGCCAGAAGAGAAAATTTTCAACAGCTGCACCGTCTTTTACTGCAGTATTTCTTAAATGATCTATCTCAACACTGTTTTTAACTGCTTTAAAGGCAATTGATGGATTTGTTTTTTCAACAATTCTGCATGTTTTATTTATGGAGTGATAAAGCCTGCAATTTATATTTTCAGGGTCAACAAGTATTGAACTGCTCTCTTCAATTTGTGACAAAGCATCATATATACACTCATACTCGGCAATCTCCACTCCACTCTGCTGCAGATCTGTTTCAAGCCTGTCAATAATTTTTTCACGCTTTATAAACAGTACCACCTTTTCAGGAGAAATAAGAACAAAAGCGATATTAACAGGATTTGTATGCACATCACTCCCCCTGAGGTTAAGTGTCCAGGCAATATCGTCAAGAGTGCTTATTAAATGATAAGAAGCGTTTAAATCATCCATTTCTGCACGAATTCTACTTATTTTTTCCACCCTGCTGACACCGGCATATGCTTTTGAAAAGGAAAATGCTTCTGAACCTGGCAGTTGAGGACGATCTTTCCAGACAGCATCAATAAAATCAATATCGCTATTCAATTCAATCGCTTTTTTTTCCAGCATGGTTTCATATTTTTTTTTCAGGTTCATACTTAACAGTTTTCCATCAATGCCGACAGTGTCTCCCGGTTTTAATGCGCCGGCAAGGTACTTTTCAAAACCAGGAACACCAGGCTCTCCCATTCTATATAGCTCAAAAACCGTTCCGCTGATCTGGTTTTCAGCCTGAATATAGTACCTGAAATCCGTCCATAAAACTGCCCTGTCATGTGTTATAACAACCGTACCGGCTGACCCTGAGAAACCTGTAAGCCACTCTATCACCCGCCAGTGTTCCGCAATATATTCACTTTGATGCGGATCAGCACTCGGAACAATCAAAGCAGCAATATTTCTGCTCTTCATGAGCTGTCTGATGCGATCAATTTTCTTATCTCTTTTCATCATTCAACCTTATTAATCTTAATTTTTTGTTATTTTTTTATCTGTTATTCAATCTGCCTTTTCTGAAGATTATCATAATTACTTTTTATACAACATATCTTTTTTTCTCCGGCAGTAGTATGATAAGATAATAGTGAAATTCACATGACAGGAGTTGATATAAATGAAATATGATTTTGATACAATAGTTGACAGATACAATACCTCCTCGATGAAGTGGGAAAAATACAAAAATCAGGACATCATTCCCATGTGGGTTGCAGACATGGATTTTAAAGCACCGCCAAAGATTCTTGAAACGCTTAAACAGAATATTGCACATGGTGTTTTTGGATATACTCTGGTTCCTGAAACCCTTAATGAAGTCATTATTGAAAAACTATACACTCTTTACAGATGGAAGGTTGAAAAAGAGTGGATTGTGTGGACTCCAGGTGTTGTATGTGCATTAAATGTCGCCTGTTCAGCATGTGGCAATCCCTTTGACAAAATAGTCACCACAACACCTGTCTATCCTCCATTTTTTGCAGCACCCGGTAATAGTGGAAAACTGCTGTCAACTGTTCCCATGATTGAAAAAAACAAGAGAGCTGCCCTTGACTTTGCTGCTCTTGAAAAAGAGTTCAAAAAAAGCCCATCTTCTCTTTTCATGTTCTGCAGCCCCTATAACCCATGCGGGACTGTTTTTACCGATCAGGAGATAAAAAGAGTTGTAAAACTCTGTGATCAATATAATGTAACAATCTGTTCAGATGAAATTCACAGTGATTTTGTACTTGATCCTGATAAATGTCATATCCCGACAGCAACTGTCTCTGAAACAGCTGAAAAAATAACCATCACATTAATGGCTCCTTCCAAAACCTATAATATCCCCGGCCTTGGCGCTTCATTTGCCGTGATTTCTGAAAAAACCTTAAGAGATAAATTCATTTCAAGAATGAATGGTATTGTTCCGGATATGAATCTTCTTGGACTCTCTGCAGCAGAAACAGCCTATGCTGAATGTGATGAATGGCTTAAACAGTTAATTGTCTATCTTAGAAAAAACAGGGATATTGTCTACAGACGGATAAATAAAATGCCTGGATGCAGTTTAAATCCGATTGAATCCACCTATCTTGCCTGGATTGATGTAAGAGATACCCGGCTGGATGATCCAGTGGCATTTTTTGAAAAAGCAGGAGTAGGACTTTCTGATGGCAGTTTTTTCGGTAAAAAAGGATTTATAAGGCTTAATTATGGATGTCCGAGATCTGTACTTGAAAAGGGATTAAATAGAATGGAAACTGCTTTAGCCAGTCGATCTCAACCCGGATATGGAGTCAAATAAGTATGTCACGGCTGTCAGGTACAGACAGTGAAACCGCAGTTCATCAGCGCAGACAGGCGGTAACAGCACGAATGAGGTAAAATGGCATCGCCCCTGGGTAAGATTTTATCCCGGCCGGCTGTTACTGAAAACAACCAATTGTAATGATAAATTGTTTCTAGCAGCACAGACAGAATATCATGAAATTTCAGGGGTAGAGCGGTATCTATAAAAAACGTACCAGGACAGATACAAAAATATTAAATAGAGGAGGATCTGAAATGGCTGACAGACTATCTTATATTTTAAAAATGGTTTTATTGTTTGGAATAGTTTCAATCATATTATCAGGGTGTGTCACACCAAAACCCCAACCTCAGCCGGATGCAGGCACAGATATATGGACCGGAGAGCTGACCGGGGTGATACCGGGAGGATTCAAATTAACGGCATGGCCAAAAGGAGGCAACCAGGACTTTCAGATCGTTAAGGGTTCAATGAACTTGAAAATGACATCCATGGGAAGCGGCACGGCTGATTTAAACGGTACAATAAAAGATGGAATTATTGAGGCATATATAAGCGGACTGGTGGACAGCTATTATTTCAGTGGCAGTATAAAAGGCAACATATCAGAAAACAGGGGAACCGGCACTTGGATTGTTGACACTCCGGATGGAAAATATGAAGGAAAATGGACTGCCCGGAAATAACCTCACAGGATGACTGCACGATTGCAAAAAGCAGATGACTTTATCGATACCGGGTATCAGCCTATAAAAAAATAATATTTTTTTTGAAGTTTTCTCTTTTTCAGGTGTCCTGTTTACTAGAAGATAAAAACCATGGCTTTTTTTATATAGTAAAAGGAAGAATCCCAATGAGAAAAAAAATATTACGACTTTCAATATTGATCATCATGTTTATTGGTTTTTTACCTGCTTTTTCCCACTCCAGTTTAAAAAATAACAGTGAGACAGACTCACAATCCCTGCCTTTTAAAATTGGTGAAACACTTGTTTATAATATACGATGGGAGCAGATTGATGCGGCCAGAGCAACTTTTCAAGTCCTGCCCAGGAAACATATCAACAATCATGAAACCCTTCACTTCAGGCTGGATGTAAAATCAAACTCATTTATTGACCGGATTTATAAAATCAGGGATCGGTTTGACAGCTATACACATCCCGGGATGATCCATTCCATCCTTTATAAAAAAACAGCAAGGGGTAAAGAAAAAAGAGAGATCATGGTCCGTTTTGACTGGAGCAAACAGAGTGTTCAATATTCAAATTTTGGAAAAATAAAACCTTCCATTAAAATTCCCTCCACCACATTTGACCCTCTTTCTGTATTCTACAAGATGAGAATCCAGAAAATTGAACCCGATAAAACCATTATTTTTTCAGTTTCCGACGGGAAAAAATGTTTTTTACAAAAGGTTTCCATTATTAAAAAAGAGAGAATCACCGTTCCTGTTGGAACGTTTAATACCTATGTGGCCATACCTGAGTTATCCAATTTTGGCGGGATATTCAAAAAAAGCAAAAAGCCAAAATTAAAACTCTGGATCTCTTCTGATGAAAAACATATTCTGGTCAAAATGACCAGTAAAGTCCTTATTGGAAGTATGATTGGAGAGTTGATCTCTTTAAACCAGTAGTTTTTCCTGTTTTTCGGCATTGATCTGAAGTATTGAGCTCACGGCGCACCACATTGATTTGATTTGATAAAACAGTGAAAAATAAAACAGCCGTTTTCTGATATGTTATGGAAACAGATTGAAAAATATTGTTATTTTTTTATAAAAAACAGTGCTATACTCAGCGGAAACGAAATCCACAGATAAATCAGGAGATATAAAATGACAGGACTTGACAGCCCCATATCAATTAATAGTGTAAAGATGAGAAACCGGCTTGTATTCCCACCGATAACAACCAATTATGCCACTCAGGACGGCTTTGTCAATCAGACCATTCTCGATTTCTATGAAAAAAGAAGTAAAAGTGTGGGGCTCACCATTGTGGAAGCCACTGCAGTGAATGCAGCAGGACGTATTGTCCCCAACAGCCTTGGCTTGTGGAACAATGACCAGATTCATGGCATGCAGGGACTGACTGATGCCATTCATAAAAAAGGAGCTGCGGCAGTTATCCAGCTGAATCATGCCGGACCGAGATCTGCTCCAGATAAAAACCTGGTGCAGGGCTTCTCTCCGTCGGGCATTGCTTTCAGACCAGATATTGAACCCATTATCATGAGTCAGCAGGATATTCATCAACTTGTAGAAAATTTTACCACTGCTGCATTAAGGGCAAAACAGGCCGGGTTTGACGGCGTGGAAATTCATGGAGCCCACTTCTATCTGCTGAGCCAGTTTTTATCTCCTCTGACCAATAAACGGAGTGATCCATACGGAGGCGACATTAATGGACGGGTCAGACTTGCCGTTGATATTGTCCAGAGTATCAGGGAAAAGTGCGGTCCTGAATATCCGCTGTTTTTCAGAATCAATGTGGAAGAGCGGATTAAAGACGGCCTTATCCTTGAAGAGAGTGTTGAATACGCCAGACAGATTGCAGCTGCAGGTGTGGATGTATTTGATGTCTCACTCATTGCACAGGGCGGATTTAAAACCATAAGCGGCAAAACCGTTCTCCTTGGATCTTCAGCTCTTCCAAAGGAAAAACCTTCGGGCGACAATATCTCTCTTACCAGCACCTTTAAAAAGGAGATTGGTCTGCCAGTGATTGCCGTTGGAAAGCTTGGGGATTTATCCACTGCTTTACACGCAGTGGAAAAAGAGGACATCGACATGGTGGCAGTTGGGAGACAGATGATCTGCGACCCTGACACTGCAGGAAAAATGCTTGCCCAGAAAGAGGAAGAGATCATAAAATGTGATGAGTGCCTTGCCTGCTTTGCATCCCTTGGCAAATCAAAACCATTGAAATGCAAAGTAAATCCTGATCTGCCGTTTTAACTGCTGCTGTTTTCTGTTATAATGGGATGATTATGTAGACACCTTGAAATATCATCACATATCCGGATCAGGAGCTGGATGAAAGAAAATGGTTACGAATATCTGACACAGCATTTGCGTGTCCGTCAAACCCTTCATACTCTGCAAACATTTTTGCCTTTTCTGCAAGTTCAGGATAACCACTTCGGGTCACATAACCTATGGAGGTAAATTTTAAATAATCATGCACACCTAAGGGCGATGCGGTAAACGCAGCTTTGGATGTGGGAAGCACGGCATTGGGACCCAGAATAAAATTTCCAAGAGTCAGGGGAGTATGCTCACCCAGCAGTATTTCACCGGCATTTGTTATTTTATGAATGTGAGAAAAGGGTTCACGGCTTAGAATTTCCAAATGCTCCGGAGCGTAATCATTGACAAACCGGACTGCTTCTTTAAAATCAGGAGCAAGGATGATACCGCCCTTATCACCGGAGAGCACTGTTGAAGAGTACCCTTTTCTTTCATCTCCCATCTTTTCCCATAAAGTTGGAATTATTTTTCCGGCCTGCTCTGCAATCTCTTTTGAATGCGTTACGAGAAAAGCAGAAGAGTCTGATCCATGCTCGGATTCTATGATCAGATCCAGAGCGGCAATCCGTGCATTTGCTGTTTCATCAGCCAGTACAATGCTTTCACTTGGACCTGCAGGAACCCCCGGATCAATCAAGTCTGAAAGCAGTTGTTTAGCTGCCATCACCCACGGGCTTCCAGGTCCCACTATCTTATGACATTTGGGAATGGTTTCTGTCCCATAGGCTGCTGCAGCAACTGCCTGGGCACCACCTGATTTATATACCTGATCAATCCCTGCAATTTTTGCCGCCACCAGAGTGGCTGCATCCACTTTTCCATCCGGACCGGGTGGTGTAAGGATCATGGCATTCGGCACACCTGCCACCACAGCCGGAACAGCAGTCATCAGCGCAACACTTGGGAAAGATCCCTTGCCTCTCGGTACATAGCAGGCAACCGAGTCAATGGGAGTTACGCGTTCACCTGCAAACACTCCAGGACGTATCTCCATCATCCGCATGGCTTCAGGCATCTGTTTTTCATGGAATCGGCGTATGTTATCCGCTGAAAATTCCAGCACCTCAATTAACTGGCTGTCCAGTTCATCAAAGGCTTTTTCAAAATCTTCTTTTGTGGCTGCAATTTCATCTGCTTCTATTGATGCCTTGTCAAACATTCTGGCAAAGTGTGCCAGTGCATCATCCCCTGATTTACGCACCTCCTCAATGATGGGACTCACTTTCTCAATAAATCCGGAAAGATCTGATTCAGTGCGGGTGAGCAGTTGCTGTCTCTCTTTTTCGGAAAGTATGGATAGGTCATACAGACTGACTTGCTTTGGCATAAAGATACTCCACTGTTTAGATTTTAAAACACTCCCATGCCTGCTAACCGGTCCAGCAGCCAGATAGCAGCAATGGCAATAATAATATGGATAACAGAACCAACTGATAATTCCCCGATGTTATCACTCTATCTCCCTTTAACGCTTCTGAAATCAGAACACAGCTGTCCGGTTATCCTGTAAAATGAGGTTATGCAATAGGAGATTGTATTTGTCAATGGATAAAGTTAATTCACTGGACATTTGCCTTAAAGATAACATTTTTAAATATTACCTTTGACCCGTTACGATTCTGGCTGCCCTGTCCATCCTGAAGCCAGAATCTCCACTGGCAGTTGCTGCATAACCGGTTTGCCTGACAAACTGCAAGTAATGAATTTTGAAAATCACTGTCTACACTTCACTATTACTGCAGCAGCTTTTTTTAAATCTCACAGTTGCCTGCCTGATCAATTCAGAGAGTTCCGGGCTCTCAAGATTATCCTCAATAATTTTTACAAAAGCACTTCCTATGACCACTCCATCTGAAAAAGAGGCCACAGCTCTCACATGATCAGGTGTTGAAATTCCAAAACCAGTACATATGGGGATATCTGTAACAGATCTCAATTTTTCTGCTATACTGCCTGTTTTGATGGTGTTTAAACCACTGCTCCCTGTAATTCCTGTTTTGGAGATAAGATAGATAAAACCTGAAGAAGATGCTGTTATCATCTCCATACGTTTTACCGGTGTTACAGGTGCTATAAGGCTGATAAAATCCAGATTTTCCGACTCTTTAAACTTTAAAATTTCCCCTGATTCTTCAAAGGGCAGATCCACTATCAACACACCGTCAACACCTTTTCTCAATGCTTTCCGGCAAAAAATATCAGGTCCCATTGTGAAAAGAGGATTATAATAGGTAAAAATAATAATGGGAACAGTGGTTCTCTCTCTTAATCTGGCAGCCATATCAAGCACGTCATCAAGGGTAATCCTGTTTGTCAAAGCCCGTTTTGAGGCTCTCTGTATGACAGGACCATCTGCTGAAGGATCTGAAAAAGGAACACCAAGCTCCAGTATATCAACTCCTCCATCCATCATTGCCGTAACAATTTCAATGGATTTTTCAATATCTGGATCCCCGGCAGTTACAAAACCAACCAGTGCTTTTTCCCCTCTTTTTTTTAATCTGTCAAATGTCTGCTCTATTCTATTCATAGTATCTGCTCCAGATCTTTGTCACCCCTTCCTGACAGATTGATTACCACCACCTGAGATCTATCCATTGCTTCTGCCTCCTTCATCCCTAGATAGAGGGCATGACTGCTTTCCAGAGCCGGTATGATGCCCTCCTGCACGCACACTGTTTTAAAAGCTTCTACTGCCTGGCTGTCTTCCACTCCATGATAGGTTGCCCTGCTGCTGTCCCTGAGAAATGCATGTTCAGGACCGACACCAGGATAATCAAGACCGGCTGAGATTGAGTGGGCTTCCAGTATCTGCCCTGCCCTGTCCTGGAGCACATATGATTTGGACCCGTGCAGGACTCCTTTTTTTCCCCTGTTAAGGGTTGCAGCATGGCGTTTTGTTTCCATGCCTTTTCCTGCAGCCTCAGCTCCCTTGAGAGTGACCTTATCTTCCAGAAACGGATAAAAAAGTCCAATGGCATTACTCCCCCCTCCCACACAGGCAACAAGAAGATCGGGTAATTTTCCTTCAATCTCCAGTATCTGTTCTTTTGTTTCCATTCCGATAATTTTCTGAAACTCCCTTACCATTACAGGATAGGGGTGGGGACCTGCCACAGAACCGATTATATAAAAGGTGTCTTCAATGCATGCAGTCCACTGTCGCAGAGCCTCATTCATGGCATCTTTCAGAGTACCTGTTCCTGAATTCACTCCAATGACCTCTGCCCCGAGGAGTCTGATGCGCTTGACATTGGGAGCCTGTCTTTCAATATCTGCTGTTCCCATAAAAATGGAACACTCCATATTAAAAAGTGCTGCCACTGTCGCAGTTGCAACGCCATGCTGTCCTGCCCCTGTTTCAGCTATGAGCTTTTTTTTACCCATATAGCGTGCCAGCAGGGCCTGGCCAAGTGTATTGTTTATTTTGTGTGCACCTGTGTGTGCAAGATCCTCTCTTTTCAGATATATTTTTGCACCCTTGCACATCTTTGTAAGGTTTTCTGCAAAGAAGAGAGGTGTGGGGCGCCCTGCATAATTCTTGTAAAGCAGAGCAAGCTCTCCATTAAACTCCCGGCTCTTTCCATATTTCTTAAAAGCATTTTCAAGTTCTATGACTGCAGGCATCAGTGTCTCGCCTATATACCGCCCCCCATACTCTCCAAAATGTCCATTAATATCCGGCTGTTCATAACATGTGATCATAGAATTTCTCCTGCAGGTTTTCCCATTTTAACCTCTTTAATAAATTGTTTTACTTGCCTGAGATCTTTGATTCCAGGTGATGATTCAACTCCTGAACTCACATCCACACCGAATGCTCCTGAAGTGGCAAGAGCTTCAGCAACATTGCCTGATTCAAGACCTCCTGCAATTATTATCCTGTGGCCTTTATCAGCAAGAACTGAAATATCCCAGTCCCATTTTTCTGCATTGCCGCCGGGCAGATTTCCATCTCCTTTCTCCAGCAGGAATGCCCATACATGATCATAGGACGCTATTTCTGAAAACAGGGGATCTTTTACCCTGAAAAGGGCTTTGATAACTTTTATGCCATGATCCGCTATTTTCATTGCAAGGCGCGGCGGTTCACTCCCGTGAAGCTGTACAGCCTTAAGATCGCATGTTCTGACTGCATTCATTATAAAATCATAGGATTCATCCACAAAAACACCTGTGGAGATCATATCTTCCGGAAGGGATGCACACACTTTTTTTGCACCATAGAGATCAATATTCCTGGGACTTTTTTCAAAAAATACAACCCCGACTGCACTGGCACCAGACCTTGCACACTCCTGGGCCTGAAAAGGATCTCTAAGTCCGCATATTTTTATAAATGGTTTCATATGTTACTCCCTTTGCACTCTCAGCCGGATCAGTCGATATTTCACAAGCTGATTCTGCTTCAGCGATAAGAGACTGGGTGTTGAACAGTTTATCTCTATAACTGCCATTGAATTTTCATTTAAATTTTATCTGTTTTTTTCACATGAACAATAGATGCTAACCTATGCATGAATCAATTTTTCAATAAAGTTTTCAGGGTTTTCCGCCCTTACAACAGACTCACCAATCAGAAAGTTATAGATACCTGTAGTCATACCTTCTCTTATATCTTCTGTTGATGAAATACCGCTTGCCGCCACAGGTATGATACCTTCCGCCAGACTGGATACAACTCTCTTTGCGACTCCGGTGTCGGTTTTAAGTGTTTCAAGATTCCTGTTATTTATTCCGATAATTTTTGCCCCTGCATTGACAGCTTGTTCAATCTCTCCTTCAGAGTGAATTTCAACCAGAGCTTCCATATCCAATTGCCTTACCAGAGCTGTATAATCCCTGAGCTGGTTCTCCTCTAAAAGCTTGTTGATAAGAAGAACAGCACTTGCACCAAGTGATTTTGCCTCATAGATCTGCAATGAAGAGATGACAAAATCTTTTCTTAAAACAGGAATAGATACACTGCCGGCTGCAGCAGCAAGATCAGCAGCACTCCCTTTGAAATAAAATTGCTCTGTAAGTACGGATATGGCTATGGCGCCGGCCTTTTCATATTTTTTTGCAAACACTTCAGGATCAATATCTCGATTGATATCCCCCTTTGAAGGGGATGCCTTTTTTATTTCTGCAATTATTCCAGGTCTTTTCAAATTAACTGCCCGTTCAACTGCTTCTTTAAAATCCGCACTGCTTTCACGGGCTTCAGCTCTGGTGCGAATGGTGTCCAATGATATATTTTTAAGAAGATTCTGTAACTCATTCTCCTTCACCTCTTTTATTATCTTTAAAAACCCCTTCAACGGCATCTATCCATTCTCCCTGGTATATTGAACAAGTGCATCAAGTTTTCCTGCTGCCTTTTTTGAATCAATGGATTCTTCTGCCATTGAAATGCCTTCTGCAAGGGAGTCTGCCTTTCCGGAAATCAGGAGAGCTGCCCCGGAATTAATAAGCACAATATCTCTTCTCGGGCTTTTTTCACCCTGCAGGAGAGATAAAATAATTTCAGCATTTTCTTTTTTACTGCCTCCTTTAAGCTCCTCTGGATCGGAATACCCGTTGAAATACGCTGAAGGATCAATATCAAAGGTTCTGACAAGCCCGTTATTGAGCTCTGACACCCGTGTATTGTCACATACAGTGATTTCATCCATACCATCATGACCATGAACAACCCATGCTCTTTTTGTTCCCAGAACCTTTAGAGTTTCAGCAAACATCTGGGTAAGCCTGCTCTCAAAAACACCTATAAGCTGGTATTTTGCTGCTGCAGGATTCGTTAAGGGGCCAAGCATGTTAAAAATACTTTTAATACCAACCTCTTTTCTTGACCTGGCTGCATGGCGCATGGCATTGTGGAACCTCGGTGCAAACATGAATCCAAGGCCTATCTCATTTACAGACTCCTCAACTATTTCAGGATCCACCTCTATTTTTACTCCAAGCGCCTCCAGCACATCAGCGCTTCCACAGCTGCTTGTGATACTCCTGTTCCCATGTTTTGCCACAGTGACATCACACCCTGCCACAACAATTGCTGCAGCAGTTGAAACATTAAATGATCCAGATGAATCACCACCTGTACCGCATGTATCAATAACATTGCCGGAAATAGTCTGGATTTTCTGTGCCTTTCTTCTCATGGCCCTGGCAGCACCTGCAAGTTCTTCAAAGGTTTCCTTTCTTGCAGCCAGAGCAGCCATAAAAGCGCCGATCTGTGAATTTTTTATATTTCCCGAAAGAATCTGATTTACCATAAAGGCCATCTCATCCTGATCCAGGGCACTCCCACTGATAATCGTTTTAAGGTTTTCAGTAAAATCCATCTAACGCTCTCCTTTTAAAAAATTTCTGATCAGGCGTCTGCCCATCGGTGTCATAATTGACTCTGGATGAAACTGTACAGACTGTGTAGGGTGTTCTACATGACAGAGTCCCATAATTTCCCCGTCACTTGTCTCTGCTGTCACTTTCAGACAGTCTGGAATAGATT
The DNA here is from genome assembly GCA_964636495.1 of uncultured Desulfobacula sp. Classification (GTDB taxonomy): domain Bacteria; phylum Desulfobacterota; class Desulfobacteria; order Desulfobacterales; family Desulfobacteraceae; genus Desulfobacula. The sequence continues at coordinate 69,762 of CAZWSL010000009.1, forward strand.
TTGAATCAGCAGCAAGCGAGTGATAGCGCATTGCCTGAAAAGGCTTTTTCATCCCTTTAAATATTTTCTTTCCATCTGTAGAAATCATTGATGTTTTTCCATGCATCACTCTTTTTGCATGAACAATCCTTGATCCGAAACAGGCTGCTATCACCTGAAGTCCCAGACATACCCCCAGAATTGGAATTGTTCCTGATAATTGATTAACAATTTCCATACTGTTACCTGCATTTTCAGGTCTTCCCGGACCTGGTGAAATTACAAGGGCATCAGCGGACATCTTCTCAATTTCTTCAGATGTAATTTTATCATTTCTATAGACATCAACCGTGGTTCCTGCCTGTTTTAAATAGTGTACAAGATTAAAGGTAAACGAGTCATAATTATCAATTACAATTGTATGCATTATTTTTATCCTTTTGATGAAATTGCCAGCTTAAGTGCTGTTTCAACACTCCTTGCTTTGTTGATACACTCCTGGTACTCCTTTTCAGGATCAGAATCATATACAATCCCAGCTCCTGCTCTCACACTGATCGAATTGTTTTCCATTACAGCAGTCCGTATTGCTATTGCCAGATCCATATCACCTGAAAAAGAGATATAGCCTGCAGCTCCGCCATACACATCCCTGTATTTTTTTTCCACCGTGGAGATAATCTCCATTGCTCTGATCTTTGGAGCACCGGACAGCGTTCCTGCGGGAAAACATGCCTTTATAATATCCCATGCATCCTTATCCTTTTTAAGATCACATCTTATATTCGATACCAGATGCATAACATGGGAATATTTTTCAACAAACATCAGATCTGTAACCTGTACACTGCCTGTACCTGCAATACGGCCCAGGTCATTTCTCCCCAGATCCACAAGCATGAGATGCTCTGCCCTCTCTTTTTCATCATTCAGAAGATCATCTGCCAGTGCCATATCCTCTGCCTCTGTCTCACCCCGTTTCCGGGTCCCGGCTATAGGCCGTAAGGTAACGGCTGCATTCTCCATTCTGACCATGGTCTCAGGAGATGAGCCAGCTATTGTCATATCACCGAAATGCATGAAAAACATGTATGGGGAAGGATTTACATATCGCTGCGCCCTGTAAAGCATAAGAGGATCAACATAGGTATCCGCAGAAAATTTCTGAGATATTACCGCCTGTATGATATCCCCTTCAATAATATATTTTTTGACTCTGTTGACCTTTTCTGAAAATTCCTCCGGTTCCATTTCAGGGTTCAGGGATATGTCTCTATCTCCTTTTTCCAGAGCATCATGCTGTTTCCCGATGTGAATGGAAGCGTCTGCCATCTGGATGGTCTGAATTGTTGTTTCGACCTTTCTGCATACCCGTTCATATTCATCTGCGACATCCGACTGCCTGTCAATATAAGCAATACCTGTACAGGTCATGGTGTGTTTCATGTTATCAAAAATGATAATTTCATCTGGTATAATAAAATGAGCATATGCTTTTTCATCAGGAAGCGTTAAGGTTATATCCTCAAAAAAAGAGGCCATTTCATAACTGATATACCCTGTCATACCACACCAGAACCGCGGCAGTTCCATGAAAGGAGCAGGTCTATACGCTGCAGTAAGTTCCCGTAAAATCTGTAACGGGTTACCCCCATGGGATATTCTCCTGATACGCTTACCTGAATTGATTTCAACCCAATCTTTAAAAACCTGTATACTCTCTTTTATACTTATACCCAGAAAACTGTATCTTGCCCATTTTTCCCCTCCTTCCACACTTTCAAGAAGGAAAAGAGGTCTGTTCTGATGATACAGTCTGTTTAAAATAGATACAGGCGTATGGGTATCGGCAAGTATTCTGGTACAGGCAGGAATCACATTATAATGTTCTGCCATTCTGCAGAAGGTGTTTTTATCTGGAAACTGTTCTAATATCATATGGTCTATCCTGATTTATCGTTTATCCCGGTTCATTATTCCAGGTGATTATCTGTTTTATAGTTGTTCAAATGCACAGAGGATTAATTTTTCAGTTGTTTCCCACGATATACATTCATCAGTGATTGAGATTCCATATTCAAGCGTATCTTTATCCCTGGAAAATTTCTGTTTTCCTTCAAAAAGATTACTCTCCAGCATCATTCCTATGATGCTGTCATTCTTTTCAAGGCGCTGGTCCAGCACACTTTTAAATACAAATGACTGCCCCTTGTACTGCTGACCGGAATTATCATGTGAACAGTCGATCAGAAGCGTGTCATTCAAATCTTTCCTTTTAAGCTTGTCCATGGCTTTTTTAATTGAAAGGGGGTCATAGTTTGGATGTGCTCCGCCCCTTAATACAATATGGCCATAACTGTTTCCACTGGTGGAAACCATGGAAGAACATCCATCTGGATCGATTCCCAGAAAATGCTGAGGAGATCTGGCGGCCAGCATTGCATTGACCGCAGAATCAAGGCTGCCGTCTGTAGTATTTTTAAACCCGACCGGCATTGAGAGCCCGCTTGCCATTTCACGATGGGTCTGAGATTCTGTTGTTCTTGCCCCTATGGCAACCCATGATAAAAGTCCTGCAATATACTGGGGTGTTATGGGATCAAGCAGCTCTGTTGCACACGGCAGCCCCATGCAGTTTATATCTATCAGAAGAGACCGTGCCTTTTCCAGCCCTGTATTGATATTAAAGGAGGAGTCAAGAAACGGATCATTTATCAACCCTTTCCAGCCCACTGTTGTTCTCGGTTTTTCAAAGTATACCCGCATGACAAGATTAATTTTCTCTTTAACCCTGTTTTTCAATTCAAGCATTCTTTCGGCATACTCTACTGCAGCATCAGTATCATGTATTGAACATGGGCCTGCAATCACAAGAAGACGGTCGTCTTTTTTGGTAAGGATGCTCTCAATTTCTTTACGCCCGTTAATAACAGTATTGACGGCATTTTCCGGCATTGGCAGCTTTTCTTTAATGCTGGCAGGCGTGATGAGAGGTTTAAATTTTTTTACATTGACATCATAGGTCTGTTTCATGGCTTTTCCTTTGCAGGATCTTTAAAAAAGCCCAGACCTTAAAATAAAAAAAGCCGCAGGCTTTCTACCTGCGGCTTTAAATTAATTCATATCAGCACAAAGCAGGCAGATCCGCAGTAAAATAATACCAAGCCCAATAATCAGATCTGTCTGTTTTGTAAAAATTCATATTTTTCTCCCTGGAAAAGTAAGATATATAATAAATTTTTATAAGTCAAGCAAAAGTTTTTTATCAAAAAAAGCAGCATATTCCTAACAGATTTGTCACTGGTTTTAACAGTAACAGTCTGTAAATATTCATATATTGATACAAAAATTTCTTTTAACATGATATGATCAGGTAAAAATGGACAACATGTAAAACAGCTCATCACCATCTGGACAAAAATATTGATTAACTGCTGAAAAATTGTCATTAATAGTCCAGACATTAATTTTAAGGAGATAACAAAATGAAAATTGAATCGGGAAAAACAGCAATTGGATTTATCGGCCTGGGTGTTATGGGCAGGAATATGGCTGGACATATTTTAAATGCTGGATATGAACTGCACGTTCATACCCGTACCAGAGATACAGCTGAAAATCTTATCTCAAAAGGAGCTGTCTGGAAAGAGACAGTGGCAGAACTGAGTGCAGCGTGTGATGTCATCATATCCATTGTTGGATTCCCTTCTGATGTTGAAGAGATATATCTGGGTGACAGCGGTATTCTTGAAAATGCAAAAAAAGGCTCCCTTGTAATTGATATGACTACTTCCAGCCCTGATCTTGCTGTCAAAATTTATGAATCAGCAAAGAAAAAAGAAATTGAATCCCTTGATGCTCCCGTTTCAGGCGGGGATCTGGGAGCTCAGAACGCAAGCCTTTCAATCATGGCAGGTGGAGATAAGACAGCATTTAACAAAGCGTTGCCGCTTTTTAAAATCATGGGCAAGAATATCGTGCTCCAGGGGAAACCAGGAGCTGGACAGCATACAAAAGTTGCAAATCAGATTGCCATTGCTGCCGGTATCATTGCAGTTTGTGAATCAGTTGCCTACGCAAAAAAAGCAGGGCTTGACCCTGAAAAAGTACTGAAGAGCATTGGTCAGGGAGCAGCAGGGTCATGGTCATTGAACTACCTTGGCCCCCGTATGATTGCAGGAAACAACGAACCGGGATTCTATATTAAACATTTTATAAAAGATATGAATATCGCCACAAGATCTTCAGATCTCCTCGGGCTTGAAACACCCGGACTGGATCTTACGCTCTCTCTCTATCAGAGAATTGCACAAATGGGATATGAAAACAAGGGTACCCAGGCACTATTTAAACTGTTTGAATAAAAACCGTAAAAATCTCTTTTATCCGCAGTAATTTTTTTGCCGGTGACATCGTCTATAACACGAAATATATATCAGGAGACAGTATGTCCGATACGATATCAATGTCAACAGCAGATAAACTGCTATGGAATGTCATCAGCAGCGAAGAGCTGTTTTGCATATGGGGAATCGCAACCCTTAAAGCGCCTCTTCTGGATGACACCATGGAAAAAGCAGTGAAACATCTACTGCAGCAGATTCCAATTTTGAACAGCAGACCTGAATTCAACATTTTCAGAGGACATTGGAAACAGATCTCTTACAGTGAGATTAACACTATTCTTACCAGAAAAAAATATAGCACTGCTGTAAAAGCTGACAATGCATTGAAAAATATTTACTGCAATCCCATAAACCCGGCCAGAGAGCCGATGATAAGGTTTACATCCATTGACAGCCCTTCAACATATTATTTTGTCATTCAGGTTCATCACATGGCAGTTGATGGTGAAGGGCTAAAAAGGATCTGTACTGAATTTGCCCATATATATAAAAGCATCCATTCTGATCCTGAATGGAAACCCGGAAAAAAGCCTCACCCCGGCAGGAGCTGGCAGCAGATATCCGGCACATTTAGCATCCGTCATTTTATCTGGATATTTGAAGCATCAGCAATAATCGGTTTTGAACTGCTCCGTTCTGCAGTACTCAAAAGAAACAGGTATAATATTGCCGGAGATTCTCACTCTTTTGACAGAACATCTTCTAAACCGTCACATCCCTATTTTGAGAAGATAAAGATTGAAAAAAATGAAATGCTGAGATTCAGGCTGTCTGCAAAAAAAAATCAGGTCACGATCAATGATATGCTGATGACATCACTCTCTCTTGCCATTTACCAGTGGAACAGAAAAAGGATACCTGGTGAAAAGAGGAACTGGCTCAAATTTGGATACACGGCAAATTTACGCCGCTGGTGGGGGGAGCCTGAAGGCACTTTTGGAAACTTCAGTTCAGTTTTGATGTTTGAGCAGTCCATTGAGAAAATAAATGATCCCAAGGCATTACTTGACACAGTGAAAACAAGGATGGATCATACAAAAAAGAGGATCAGCCTGGATCTCTTTATGATACTTGCAATATTAAAACTGCTTCCAAACCGTGCAGTCAGCAGACTGTCAATTGTTTTTAAAAAAGCGCTGGTTAATTTTCTCAGATATAATCATGCCATTACCAACATGGGGATTTTGGGAAATAAAACCGGTGATTTCGGACACACTGAAGCTGTAGATTATTCGCTTCTCGCTCCTACCGGTCCGGGAGGATGTATCATATATTCGGTCTCAACCTATAAAAACAGAATCACGTTGTCACTCGGGGGTAATGAGGATTACCTTAAAAAAGAATCTGCAACAGCATTTTTAAGACTGTGGAGAGAGAAAACAGCTCTTTTGAGCAGGGTTTAGGCAACAGGCACAGATATCCTCCACTGTACTGTCCCTCTCTGTTAATCAGCTGAAGAATCCCAATGCATCCGTTCACAGCTGTTTTTCATTCAATCAGGACTTTATGCAGAACATTTTTCCGGCCTTCTCAAAGCAAGGAAATTACCGCCTACAACAAAAACCAATCCAGTGACTGCCTGAAAATTCCATGAATATCCTTCAAAAAATGTTGAGAGTATCAATGCCACCACCGGAACAACCATAATGGCATAGGATGCTTTGTCAGCACCTATTGAGCCGATAAGAGTCAGGTAACTTCCAAAGGCTATAATGGAGCCGAAAACAGCTAAATAGAAGAGAGAACCAATATAGGGGATGGAAGCGGTAAAGGAGAACTCCTTTCCTGAAATTACGGCAACCAGTAACAGAAGGATGGTTCCGTAACCCATTCCAAATGTATTAGCCTGGATGACAGGAATATTTTTTTTTGTGTTCCTGGCTGAGATAATATTCCCGAACGATGCCATCAGAACACTTACAAATACAATGGACAGCCCGAACACTCCTTTGTCAGACAGATCAAAAGATTTAATTTCAGGCAGAAAAATAAGAATAACACCTGTAATTCCGATTACAGCACCCCCAACCATTTTTTTCTCCACAGTAGAACCGAGAAATATTGCGCCATTGGCAATATTCATGAATACAATGGATGAAAACATAACTGCCACAACACCGCTGGTTACGTAAAGTTCTGCCACATATACAAACCAGTAATTTAGAGAAAAGAGCAGCATACCCAGAAGCACCATAAAAAAATGGTCTTCCAGGGAAAACTTTAATTTCAATCCTTTAACGTAACAGAAAGCAAGGAGCAGTACAGATGAGATTCCAAAGCGGTAAATAACTGAAACCATCGGATCCACTGCACCCAGCTGAAATTTAATGGCAAGAAAGGTTGATCCCCAGACAATAACGGTAATCAGATAGAGCATGATATTGTTCATTTTATGTTTCCCTGCTGTTATTCACTCACTATATTCATTTTTGTTAACGTATATTTAAAAAAATTATAGTATCAGATAAAGAACCATAAACATATATTCAATTATGAATGATACAAAAAAAATCAGATATGCTGCCCTTTTCCCTGCCCTGATTGAAAAAGATCTCTTCATTGAGAGGGCAGTTGCCGCGCTTTCAGTTGCAGAAACAAGGCAAAAAGCAGATTCTCTTATTTAGGTCTTGTAAGCCCGGAGGATTTTGAGTATAGGTATAGTAGTAAAATCTACATCAGCCGGGAGTGTATATATTAAATGGAATGCCCAAAATGTCGGTTTAACAATCGGGATGGAGCTAAATTCTGCAGCGGTTGCGGACATAAATTTGAACTGATTTGCCCGCAATGTGGAAATAGAAACCTTCCAAACAGTAAATATTGTGATGAATGTGGTTATAAAATAAGCCTTCCTCCAGCGTCACCCTCTGAAACACTCTCTCTTGAAGAGAAGATAGGCAAGATACAAAAATATCTTCCCCAGGGCCTGACCAGGAAAATCCTGGCCCAAAAAGAGAGGATCGAAGGAGAAAATAAACAGGTCACTGTCATGTTTTGTGATCTGAAAGGCTTTACGCCTCTGGTCGAGAAGCTTGGATCAGAAAAAACATATTCCATTATGAACGATATCTACGAGATCCTTATCCATAAGGTCCATGAATATGAGGGAACTGTTAATGAGATGACGGGTGATGGAATTATGGCGCTGTTCGGAGCGCCAATTGCCATAGAGGATGCATCACAGCGAGCTATACTGGCCTCCCTGGCAATACATAAGGAGATGGCCAGATTCAGCGATAAAATGAAACGGGAAAGAGACGACACTCCTCCTTTCAGAATGCGGAGCGGAATTCACACAGGTCCTGTTGTTGTGGGTACACTCGGAAATGATCTGAGGGTTGAATTCAAGGCTGTAGGTGATACTGTCAATCTTGCATCCCGACTGGAAACCCTTGCCCGGCCCGGAACAACTTATGTTTCAGAAGACACCTTCATTCTGACAGAAGGACTCTTCCGTTTTGAAGCCCTGGGGGAAAAAGCTGTAAAAGGGAAGAAAAAACCGGTACGGATTTATCAGGTTATCGCCCCGAATACGAGGAGAACACGATTTGATGTAAATGCCGAGCGGGGTCTCACACCCTTTGTCGGCAGAGAACGGGAACAGGAGCTGCTCATGGATGGCTTTGAGAGAGTGAGGGCTGGCAAGGGGCAGGCTATCTCCATTATATCCGAGGCTGGTGTCGGGAAATCCAGACTTCTGTATGAATTCAGAAAAGCCATAGTCAACGAAGATGTGACCTTTCTGGAAGGGAAATGCCTCTCCTACGGCCGGGGAATGGCTTACTATCCATTTATAGATCTCCTGAAATCCAGTTTCAATATTCATATGGAAGATGATGATTCTAAAATAAGAGAAAAAGTCAGAACAGGACTGAATCTAATGAACCTTGATGAGGCATCCACACTCCCCTACTGTCTTGAACTGCTGTCCGTGGCAGAGACTGGTCTTGAACAGATCTCCATGAGCCCTGAGGAAAAGAAGGAAAGGATAATTGAGGCATTGAAGGGGATTGTCTTTAAGAGTTCCGGGATCAGGTCCCTGATCATGGCCATTGAGGACCTTCACTGGATTGATAAAGCATCCGAGGAGGTGTTAAAAAACATTATGGAGAGTATTCCCGGCTTTAATGTCTTCCTCATATTCACATACAGGCCTCAGTTTATTCACTCCTGGGGAGGTAAATCCTACCACAGTCAGCTTACCCTGCATCGCCTTTCAAATCGTGAAAATCTCAGTCTGGCAGCTCATATCCTCGGCGTGAGTGAAATTGAAAGACCCCTGGAGGAACTGATACTTGAAAAAACTGAAGGTATCCCGTTCTTCATTGAAGAGTTTATCAAGTCTCTTATCAATTTAACCATAATAGAAAAAACTGAAAACAGATGCGGTCTGTCAAAAAATATTCAGAAAATGAAGATTCCCCTGACGATCCAGGATGTCATTATGGCCACGGTTGATTCCCTTCCTGAACCGGCCAGAGATCTGCTTCAGACCGGATCGGTAATTGAGAGGGAATTTCCCTATCTCCTGTTAAAGCGGGTATCAAATCTCCCTGAACAGGAACTGCTTTCACATCTGTCCATCCTGAAAGATGCGGAGCTGCTCTACGAAAGGGGTATATTTCCAGACTCCACTTATGTGTTCAAACACGCCCTGACCCGTGAAGTGATATATGACTCCATATTGACCAAAACAAAGGCTAAACATCACGGGGAGATCGCAAATGCCATTGAGGAGCTGTACCGGGACAATGTAAGAGAGCATTTTGAAGTCCTCTCCGAACACTTTTTTCTGGGTGAAAACTATCTGAAAGGAGCTGAATACTCAAGACTGGCAAGTAAAAAAGCTGAAAAAAGGGCATCACTCAATGATTCAATTACCTACTCAAAAAAAGGAATAACCTGTGTTGAGCAATTACCACGAACAGAGGGTGTTGAGAGGCAGATAATAGATACAAGAGTAATCCACGGGCTTTATCTGCTCCAGATGTACCGCGTTGTTGAAGCAAAGCAGATTATTGAACCTGTTATTACACTTGCAAAAAAGTACAATGACAAAAAGAGGCTCGGGCAGATATATACAATCATGGGAAGCTATCATTTTTTCAAAGAGGAAAATCTCCAGACCTCTTCCACGGTTTTTAAGGATGCATTGCAGGCTGCAGGCGAGTCAAACGATATGCCGACACTTGCTTTTGCAAATATATGGTTTGGATCCCTGCTGTGCTGGAATTGTGAGTTTGAAAAATCAGATATATATTTGAATATTGGAATTGATATCTCCTGGTCAGCTAACAGTCGCTGGGGGTCTGCTGTAAGCAAAAGTCTACTGGGTAATTTTTTTTATTACCTGCAGGGGGATATGAATCTGTCATTTGAAACAACGACTGAAGCACTTGATATTGCAAGGGAAAGCGGTGATATCCATTCCAAAGCACATTCTCACACAAACCATGGAATGTCCTGTTATGGAAAAGGGTTGCTTGATAAAGCACTTAAACATCTTATAAAAGGAGCTGACCTGGGCAAAAAAATCAATCTCCATGTCTGGGCCGCATACACTCAACTTCACATAGGAGAAACCTATTTTGAAAAGGGGGATTTCATAAAATCAAAAGAGAGTTTTAAAAAATGTATTCAATTTCTGGGAAGAGACAAGCTATTGCAGTCTTTTTCGTGGCTCGCAAAGGCAGGGGTGGCAAAGTCGATGTTGATGAACAGAGATGGAGTAATGGATCTGGAAATTCTGTACACTTTCCCACAAAAGAACCGCTTGAAAATCCTTGAAGGCTGGATTGCCAACTATATCAGCGAATTTCTGCTGAATCTGGATAATCCGGAAATAATTAAAGCAGAACAGTGGATTCTAAAGGCTATCGATGCAGATAAGAGAAATAACATGATGTTCCGCCTGGGAAAAGACTATGCTCTTTATGCGACCTTACTCAAGCGGAAGGGAGCTGGTCAGGAGGCGAAAGAAATCCTCGTCAAAGGGATAAAAATTTTTAAAGCGTGTGGCGCCGAAGGATGGGTTGAAAAATATGAAAAAAAATTGTCTGCTTTTTCCTGAAATTTACCCTGTATGAAAATAGAAGTCTCTTTAGAATTTTATCCCGAAAGAATTGAATTTATTTTTAATCCGTATGCAACTCAATGATTTGGATCAGATGGTTGACTACAGGCTCTGTTTTTTTTCTCTGTTCCGGCGGAATCATCATCACAGAGAGAGGTTCATTTGTCAGCAGATGACTGCTGTCAGGATGTCTTCCCACACCAGATTCAAGCCATATGGCCAGCATATCTGACAGATTGCCATAGCTGTTTCCCCGGTCAAGATGCTCAACAGCCTGCATGAATACAGTCTGATAGGTCTGGACGATCCCGGACACCAGGGCATACCCGCTTTTTTTACAATTGACTTCAGAGAGAAGCACCCGGCAGCCTAAGGGTCTCAGTGGATAGATAGTACACCGTCCATCAACAAGGAGAGGACATTTTCCCCAATCCGGGTTGTTTTCCTCTTCTGGAACATCTCTGTTTTCCATACAAAACCTGGCAAAACCATTCATTGTAAGTATTGGCTGATATCTAAACGTTGGAGAATAATCTGAAATTCTCCGGCAGAGACTCTCTTTTTTATCCTGCTGTAATGATGTTAACATATATTGCATTTCAAGCTGTGTCATTGTCACATTACATGTACAGCAGGAAGCACACCCTTCTTTACAAAAAACATCAAAATATGCCATGGTTTTGTCAAACAACTGGTAAATATCACACAATTTTCTCAAACGGACCTGAATATCAGTATCAACCATATTCATTAATAACTCTCTTTTTACACTTTTGATCAATTCATGCTGTTCCTGTTTTCATATTCCATTACTCCACAGTTTGCAACTGATTAATTTTTCAACTCATTTTTACAGAAAGAAGGAAAACCGGACACCTCGCTTCTCACGCCTTCTCATAAATCTGATACTCAGATGAACTTTTTATGGGAAAATGACAAAGGAGTATATAATGTATCAGAATCCAGACGATATACTTGTCGGAAATTCGATATGATTCTGGCCAGGCACACGATTGTTTTTCTTGACAGAAACTGAATCTTCAGATAAATAATTAGATATTTAGCTAATTATATAATTGTAATGAATTGTGGATAAAACACTCTCAATCATCAAATCGATATCAGACAGAAACAGGCTCAGGATCTTTAGCGTCCTTTTAGTCCACAACGAATTGTGTGCCTGCCAGATAACGGAATTGTTAAACGTTGCAGGCGCAACAGCCTCAAGGCACCTGGGCCTGATGGTGAATGCAGGCGTATTAAAGAACCGTAAACAGGGCCGGTGGATATATTTTCGTCTGAACAGGGAAAATCACTCTTTTGTTCCACTTTTTGACTGGATAAAGGAAAGAATCAAAAAATCAAAACAATTTGAGAATGACCTGGAAACACTGAAAGATATCCTGCAGGTTCCCTGTAAAAAACTGAGCCAGAAACAGAGAGAGGTCGGCATTTGTTGAAAAGATGCCTGAAAATATAAACAGATTGTTAGGTTAATTAAACTCAGGGGAAATAGGAAAATGATTCAGGAATCAGGCAATGAACGCAGGATGAGCAGTATTTTTGAGCGGTATTTAACTGTATGGGTCGGTCTGTGCATAATCGGAGGAGTTTTACTGGGCAAGACAGCTCCGGATCTTGCTAAAACACTGGACAATATGTCCATCCATGTGAATGGGGCACCAGTTGTCTCTATCCCGATTGCAATCTGCCTCTTTTTCATGATGTATCCTATCATGGTCAAAATTGATTTCGCCTCGGTCATTAAGGCGGGAAAAAGCGGCAAACCTGTTTTTTTAACTCTATTTATCAACTGGTGTATCAAACCATTTACCATGTATGCAATCTCCCTTTTTTTCCTTGGATTCCTGTTAAAATCATTTATCGGAACCGAGGCAGTGGATCTTGTTAAAATGCCCTTTGGACTTGACCTTCCACCAGGCTCAATGCATGGAGCAGGAGTTGTTATTCTCCAGGATGGTATCAAAATGCTTCAGATTCCTCTGTGGCGAAGTTATTTTGCCGGCTGCATCCTCCTCGGCATCGCACCCTGTACGGCAATGGTCCTTGTCTGGGGCTATCTGTCACGCGGCAATGACGGCCTAACCCTGATCATGGTCGCTCTTAACTCTCTGACCATGCTGGTTTTATACGGCATTCTGGGTGGCTTTCTTCTGGGCGTCGGCAAACTTCCAATCCCCTGGCAGGCACTGGTTCTTTCTGTGGGAATATATGTTGCCCTGCCGCTTGTGGCCGGTTATTTTTCACGTAAATGGATTATCGCGACAAAGGGAGAGGTATGGTTTAAAAATAAATTTCTTGGCGTATTAACACCTGTCACCATCACTGCTCTTCTTTTAACACTTGTTCTACTGTTCAGTTTTAAAGGAGAGGTGATCACAGCAAACCCGCTGACTATTCTCTGGATTGCCATTCCACTTCTCATACAGACCATACTGATTTTTGCACTGGGATATGCTGCTGCAAAATTTCTGAAATTTAAATATGAAGATGCTGCTCCATCTGCCATGATAGGCGCTTCCAATCATTTTGAAGTCGCCATTGCAACAGCGGTCATGCTGTTTGGCCTATCATCAGGAGCAGCTCTTGCCACTGTAGTTGGTGTACTTATTGAGGTACCGCTTATGTTGATGCTGGTTGAATTCTGTAAAAAAACAACACACTGGTTTGATAGTTAACTGTCTGTGCCTGCCAGCCATTATGTTTAGTACATGGATTCAATTTCATTTTCATATGTTTTCAATATGATATTTTTTTTAAGTTTGAACGTTGGTGTCATCATCTCATTTTCAATCGTGAATTCAGGAACGATTCTTACCTTTTTAATTGTTTCAAATGACGGCAGATTCCTGTTTGCTTTTTCCACCTCTTGATCAGCCAGGCTGACTATTTCAGGATGATGCAACAACTCAGAATAGTTCTCATAGCTGATTCCATTGCCTTCTGCATAGGCCTTTATATTATCCTCATCAAGTGTAACAACTGCTGAAAGATATTTACGCTTATCCCCAATAACACAGAACTGGTTGAGATACTTTGACGTGATCATAATCCCTTCAATACGGGCAGGTGCTATGTTTTTACCACCTGCTGTAATAATCAGGTCTTTCTTACGTCCTGTAATTTTCAGCACATTTTTCTCATCAATTTCACCCAGATCGCCTGTTCTCAACCAGCCATCAGAGGTAAAGGTATCGGCAGTCTCTTCAGACATTTTATAGTATTCTTTCATCACATTCCGACCCTGAAACAAAACCTCTCCATCTTCATCAATTTTATGGGAAATACCAACGCCCGGAGGACCAACCACACCAAAATCGTAATCATCCTGCCTGTTCACATTAGAAAAAGAGGTGTTCTCCGTCATCCCGAGACCTTCCAGAATCAGCAGACCTGAGGCGTGGAAGAATTTGGCAATTTCCGGGTTCAATGGTGCAGCTCCGCTGATACACCATTTTACATTTCCACCCAGAGCCTCATGGATTTTTGAAAAAATAAGCTTGGTGGCAACCTTATATTTTAAATCAAGCAGAAAAGGGATTGACTGTTTTTCCACTTTGAGGTCACTGACCTGAGTACCCACACTGCATGCCCAGTTAAATATTTTTAATGCAACGCCTCCCTTTGCTTCTGCGCCACTGATTATCTTTGTATAAATTTTTTCAAACACTCGTGGAACGCTGACAAACCAGTGGGGTGAGGCCAGTTTAAAATCTTCCAGAAGTGTGTCAATCCCTCTGGCAAATGTCATCCTGTTTCCCACAAACACACCAGCATAGCAGCAGGTACGGGCAAACACGTGGGCAAGAGGAAGAAAAACAAATGCCTCCTCACCATCATTGAAGACACCACTCTGAAAAACCGACTGGCAGGTATATGTGATATTATCATGTGTGAGAACCACCCCTTTGGGCAATCCGGTTGTTCCGGACGTATAGACAATACCAGCTGTATCTTCCGGTGAAATCTGTTTTGTTCTCTCTTCAAACACAGCATCATCCACCTCTTTTCCCAACTCTAGAAACTCATCATATGTAATCACCCAGTCGTCCTCTGGATATTCACCTTCAAACAGCACAACTCTCTTTATATCAGAAAGCGTATCCCTGATACTCAAAATCTTTTCCAGCTGAATCTGATTTTCAACAAAAACGAGGCTTGCATCTGAATGATTAATGATATATTCGCAGTCATGGGCCAGGTTAGACTGATAAATTCCTACGGTACCTACACCAATACTCATGTTGGCAACATCTGTTAAAACCCATTTATAGCAAGTATAGCTTAAAATATTTACCTTATCTCCTCTATTCATTTCAAGGGCAATAAGACTCTTTCCTACAGCCTTAACCTGATCATAAAATTCCTGCCAGGATAAAGATGCTGCATTTCCATCTTTATCAAACCAGCGGTATGCCGGATCATGGGTATATTTACTTACGGTATCGGACAGCATTTGATGAAAATTGTCATAATCCTTGAACTGCATAAATCCTCCTGAGTTTTCTGATGATAATATTTTAAATTTAAGCTATAAAAAGATTCAAAGAATCTATATATTCCGCATCTTCTTCATTAATAATTCGGACACACTCTTTATGCATCCGTTTTTTCAATTCCTGAAAAATCCCTCTTTTTTTTGCAAAAGAACCTGCATAGGAGATGGCATCTGTCATCAATGTCTCCTTCTCACATGCCTTTACAATGACATTGGCAGCTTCCAGATCCTTTGCAGTCATTCTCTGGCCGGATAAAAGCATCTGGTTGAACAGATACTCAGGTATGGCTTTACGCACAAACCCGACCATTCCGGGTAAAAAAGGTATGGACACATCGACTTCGGGAAAACAGAAAAACCCTCTATCTTTTCTCATGAATCTGAAATCACAGGCACAGGATATAATAGCACCATTCCCATAGGCATGACCGTTAATCGCTGCAATAACAGGAACCGGAAAAAGCAGCAGCCGTTTAAAAATTTCATTCATTCCGTGCATGAATGAAATAACCGCCTGATTTTCCCGGGCATGAAGCTTACCACCGAGCCATTCAACATCAATGCCCTGTGAAAAATTTTTTTCATCTGTTGATGCCAGTACCATAGCCTGAATATCAGCGTCTTCAACAACTGCATCCAAACATTGATTCAAATCATCTGCAAAGACCTGGTTCATTCTGTTGGCTCCATTGCACATCTCTACAACTGCCACATTATTTTCTTTTCGCAACTCAATTACAGCCATTCTCTCTCCTATATATTTTTACTGTTTTTCTTATTCTGATTCTCACCTGATGATGAAACAAGACAACAGACATTTTGTCTGTTTCAAACCTCATCTGAGGATTAATTTTACAGGCATCAGCAGATATCCCTTACAGATAAAGGCAATCATGTTCTCTAATCTCATATCATCAGGCAAATGCATCATCCGGCATTTCCATAATTGACGGAATATTGGTTTTCAGTGCTTCCATTTTCCCCATGGTTGAAGATAGAACATAAGTAATAAAATATTCTGCTGTTTTTACCTGGCCCTGATAAAATGCCACATCTTTTTTCTTTGCTTTTTCAATTTTAGGTGCTGCAACTGTCGCACGCCAAAGTTCCAGCCATGCCATGCAGACATCACCCACAACATCCAGGAATGGATGAGCTGATGCAAATGCATCCATCATTTTTTCAGACATTGCCGTCATGCCCATATGCATGGCAAGCTCACCAAGGCTGTTCACCGCAAGCTCAACTTTTGCCGCCATCTCTTCAAGATCTTTAACCTCTCTGGCCGCAGCAATGGTTCTGTTCATCTCTCCCAGAAGATCCATGCAGGGTTTACCCTTGTTCAGACCAAGCTTTCTGCCCAGAAGATCCATGGCCTGAATACCATTGGTTCCTTCATAGATACTTGCAATTTTACAGTCCCTGAGCAGTTGCTCCTGGGGGAACTCTTTCATATAACCATATCCGCCAAAAATCTGGATACCTTGTGTGCAGACATCATGGGCTCTGTCAGTGCAGTATGATTTTGCTATGGGGGTTAAGAGATCTATAAGTCCCTGATATTTCTCTTTTTCCTCCTCTGTTTCAGCAATTTTTATTTTATCAAAAAGATAGGAGGTGTAGTAAAGCAGGATTCTCATCCCGTCAACATATGCTTTCATGGAAATAAGCTGGCGTTTTACATCCGGATGATTGATAATTGCCACTGATTCAGGATTTTCCTGAAATGCATTGCGGAGATCCGGCCCCTGTATTCGTTGTCTGGCATAATTAACGGCATTGATATAGGAGGCAGTTGCAAACCCAAGACCCTGTGTTGCAATCCCGAGTCTTGCTTCATTCATCATGACAAACATTGCTTTCATACCTCTGTTTTCCTCACCCAGCAGTTCACCCACACACTCTCCCCTGGAACCAAAGGAGAGAGAACAGGTACAGCAGCCGTGAAGTCCCATTTTATCTTCAAGACCTGTACAGACAACATCATTGTGCTGACCAAGGGTTCCATCACTGTTGACCCGGAACTTTGGAACAAGGAAAAGTGAGATACCCTTTGTCCCGGCAGGTGCACCTTCAATACGCGCCAGGACCGGATGAATAATATTTTCAGTCATGTCGTGATCACCGCCGGAAATGAAAATTTTGTTCCCGGTAATGGTATAGGTACCATCAGGATTTTTCCGGGCTGATGTTGTCAAAGCCCCTACATCGGATCCGGCTTCCGGTTCTGTAAGACACATGGTACCGGCCCAGATTCCGCTGTATATTTTTTTCAGATATTTATGTTTCTGTTCATCTGTGCCAAATTCTTCTACCAGCTTTCCTGCTCCATGGTTCATACCGGGATAGAGCATGAAAGCGCAGTTAGCACCCATAAACAATTCACCTGCTGCCTTAGCAAGTACTTCCGGCATTCCCTGGCCGCCATATTCGGGATCTTCGCACATGGCAAGCCATTCGCCTTCGCATATGAGTCTGAATATTTTATGAAAAGATTCCGGGACTGTCACTTTTTCGTTTTCAATCGAACAGCCTGTCTCATCACCATCTTTCTGGGTAGGAAGTATTTCTTTAACAGCAAGGTTGCGTGCCTCCTTGATAACCATATCCACGGTTTTTCTGTTGAAATCTTCAAATTGTTCATATTGGGCAAGGCTGGATATCTCAAGCACTTCATGAAGCACAAACTCCTGGTCCCGCCTGTCAGTTATGGATTGTACCATTTTATGCATATCTCCTTTTAAATAATAGTTAATATATGCTTGATATTTATTCCCGGGTGTTCAGGTTTTTAAATTATCATAAATTTACCCTGTGGAACCGGACAGTGGAATTCCCCCGGGCAAATCAAAACAAAAACAGATGATCTGCCTGTTATTATATCCATCTATGGATTCATTATATAGGCATCAATCAGTGAGTAAACTTGCTCATTTAAAACTGTCTCAAATTTTTCACCATTCTCAGCCGGCCTTTTGATCATTTTCAAACAGGCATCCTGCTGCGGTTTTGTGGAGATGCTTTTGCCATAAAGCTCAAGGCCGTATTGTGAAAAATCCCTGACCATGAAATCAAAAATCAGATCCAGCAGATCATCATCTGTATCTTCAATCTCAGCGCTTTCAATGATGAGCTGTCCATAGGCAATAAGGGTAAAGATCTCACCCACACACAGAAGATAATCAAATGAATTCATCATCTGATCTTTCAGTTCCATTCCCGATACCATCAAAAACTCTTCATAGGCCTTGATCTGCTTTTTGAATATCTCCATATTCGGCAGATCTTTTGTAGCATATGTTTTTCTGAAATCATGAAATTTAATTTTAGCATACCCTCTTGTGCGGCCTTGGTTAAAAAGATAATCATCGTTTTCATCTGTGTTCATTTTCGATATTTCCGGGAATTCTCCAGGATTGAACATATAGTTAGGGATAAGTTTGACAATGAGTGCCATATTCACATGCCGGGTTCCCTCTAATTTTGGAAATCCCCTTAAATCAACAACTGCCTGACTAAAATAGTTGTCTTTTTCAAAACCTTTTGCAGCAATAATATCCCAGAGCATCTCATGAACCACCTCTCCCTGGATTGCAACTTTCATCTTCATAATCGGATTATAAAGCAGATACCGTTTATCATCTTTTGATGCACATCTCATGTAGTCAGTTGCCCTGATGCCAAACAGTTTCATGGCAGAGAGACGGCAGTAGGAATCCAGGAAAAGCCGTTTTACATGGGCAAACTCGGTTACCTTTTTACCATATAGCGATCTATGTGCTGCATGATTAAGGGATTCATACAAAGAGTGGGTTACAATACCTATGGCACCGGAGCCGATATTGAACTTGCAGATATTAATGGTGTTCAGCATATCATCCCAGGCCTTGGATCCCCTTGAAAGAATCAGGTCATCTGTAATGGGATAATCATGGAGTGCAAATTCTGCAACATAGTTCTGGGCATCAATAACATTCTGTATACATTCATATTTTTCATGTTTTGCATCAACTGCAAAAAAGACATAATCATCTGTACCGTCAATTTTACCAAAAACGGTTACAATGCCTGCTTCATTACCGTTTCCAATATAATATTTGGATCCTCTGGCCAGATAGGTGCCATCTTCCTGTGGATACAGCCGCATTGATGAGGAGTAAATATCTGCTCCATGCTCTTTTTCAGAAAGGCCAAATGCACAGAGAGGGTTCTGTTTGAGTTTTTCAACTGCCCTGAACTTGAAATCTTCGTTATCCCCGAGGAACACCGGATCCAATCCCAATGTGGATACATGATACATATACCAGTATGCCATTCCATAAAATCCGCAAATTTCAGAAAATTCAAACATCCTGTATGTGCTGTAATACTGATCTTTATCCCCATATCCTTTTGGCAGAAAAAGAGTTTCAAAAATTTTTTCTTCTTTGATAAACTCCGCAAAATCATAGGTAAATTCGCGTGCATGATAATCTTCACACAGCTTTTTAAGACCTTTGTCTTCAAACCACTCTATTGTTTTCAACATGATCTCTTTGGACCGTTCATCTGGATAGTTTCTATCCTGGTAATTTTTAGGATTTAATAACAACATGCCTTACACCTCACTCTTTATTTAAATTTGTTTGTGTGCCAACTTGATACACCTATCTCCAGATCAAATCCCTGAGAAATCGTTTGAGCAGAATCTGCTCTTCAGGATTAAATACCGCCAGGAGATCTTTATTGGCTTTTTTTCTTAGTTCAATCAATTCTGATTTCATCTTGTTTGCTTTGTCAGACGGGAACAGACGGTTAATCCGCTTGTCTTCCGGGTCCTGTTTTTTAGAAAGCCACCCGCCTTCAACCATCCTCTCCAGCACGCCTGACAAGGTCGCTTTATCCAGAATAAGCAGTTTACCCATCTCTGCTGCAGTTATTCCCTCTTTATACCATAATCCTTCCAGCACAAGATGCTGCATATTTGTCAACCCAAACGGCTTTAATTGCTTTTTAAAATCACCATGGGCCTTCTGATAAGCTTTCCCAAGCAGAAATACAGTACAATCTGGAAGTTCACTCAACTTTATTTTCATATAAAATATCCTCTGTATACAAACCATTAATACAATTACTGTATAAAGTCAATATATAACAAACAAACTTTATCAGTATCAGTAAACGTATGGATTGAGTCATTTGAACCGTGAAAGCATGCCTTTATACAAATTTTGTAAAAGCGGGGAATCTGTGAATACCGGAAATGGCAGACATGCACTGCTTATTTCATGCTCTATCCAGATTGTGATGGCATGAGTCAGGGTTGATTCTGATATTTATGGGTTTCAATATATTGTATGACCCTGCTTCCCGGCTGAAAAATACCAAAATGACCCTCACATAGAATATCTGCTTTCAAATCCAGAAGTTTCTGCATGGACAACTGATACGCCTTGAGATCTGATAAAAAACTTTCATTAAAGGGGCCGTGCAGATCCTGACCAAACAATATTTTTTTCCCATCTGACTCAACTAGAACTGATATTGATCCTGGTGTATGCCCGGGCGTATGAATGCAGTTGAAAACATATCTGCCAAGTCTGAGAAAAGTATCTGAACAAAATTTCTGATACAGTTTGACAGGTTCAAATCTTACCCCGTACCAGGATGCTGCTGTCCTTTCATCATGACCGGGCTCTTCAATGGGTGCGGCATCCAATTCATGGGCATAAAATCTGATGTCCGGCAGTTCACGGCTCAATTCAGCACAGATACCGGTATGATCTATGTGGCAATGAGTCAAGATACAGTGCCGGATATCTTCAAACCGGATTCCGTGGAAATCAATCTGCCTGAGCATATCCAGACCCATACCCGCATCAATCAGGACCAGTCCTTTATCACTCTGTGTATCAACCAGATAAACTGAGCACGCATTGTCACCCACATGGTAAATATTTTCAACGATTTGTTTCATAAATCAGCAAATAATAAATTAACACCTGACAGTCAAGCAATAAAAAATGTTATCTTTCCTGCTGATGTGTACTGTACATCTGCTCCAGATCATTTGAACCTGGATATCTGCAATTGCAAAAACACTTGACAAAAACCGGATTTTTATCCTACGTTTGACAGACCTTAACCTGGATATTTCGTGACATTTTGTTTAATTTAGTTAGATAGAGAGATGTATGAATAACAATAAATTTATTTTCAATACAATCCAGATCGCAGAATGCCATCCTCCAGGTGAAGTGTTTTCACCTCATTTGCTACGTTACAGATCAGTTACGGCCTGAATATACTAATTCACGGCCTCTGTCTTGCAGCTGATGTAAAAACACTCCGTAAAATATCCCGGTTAAATTATTTCCAAAAAATCTGCAACCAAGGAGATATGAACATGGATGACCAAGACATCAAATATGACAGATTATTTTCAAGAGAGTTTGAGATTCTGGAGAAAACCAGGCAGATACTGGATGATAATACAGTGGACCACAAAACGCTTTTCCGTGAATATAAAAAACTGTATACGTATTATCGCAACCTGATCAACAGCAGCAGCAAACTGATCAGAATGGGCGATATTTCACATGAAAAACTCAATCGTGATATAAAGCGGCTTCTCAAAATTGAAAAAATCAAAATCAGTACCGGATTATACTGGGTTTCAATACCTGAAGCAAATGTTCATATCCAGTGCGGCTGCCCGGCAGACAGTGTCAAACACCTGATTAAAAAAGGGCTGATTGTAAAAAGGGAAAACAGTGGCGTCACCTTTGAAAGTGGTCCAAACGTAATCCTGCTGTCTGATGTCTCGATCCAGAATGGAAATTTTGCCAATTTAGCCGAATTCCCCGTACTGCAGATGCTTTACAGACAGGGATTGATTATTCCCGGACATCCAAATAACTCAGGAGTCCGGCCTATGTTGATCGGATCCCAGGACCAGGTTACCGCACAAAGCGGTTATATCTTCAGGGGTAACTACGGATTAATCAATAAAGAAGAGATAATGAGTGCAGGAATATCTGAAAAAAATGCAGATGAAATGATGCGTTTAAAAATGAAATTTGCCTTTGGTGAGATTAAAACCACAGATGCATTCATAGAGAGCCGGATCATTAAAGAGAAACCCATTGAAATCCGTAATGAGGTATTCATTGAAAGAAAGGGACTGAACCGTTTCAAGATCAGCTGGAGAGGCAACAGCGTTATTGTAGATCTGAACCTGAAGGAGACCGAAGAGTATGAATGCCCATACCAGCTCGGAATTCATACATATCAAAAAGACTATTTCAGCGTGATCCATACGGGTGAAGGTGATGGCTGGGATGTCAACCGGCCATGCATGTCCAGTATCCTGATCAACCAGGGTAAACTCTATCTGATTGACGCAGGACCCAATATCATGGCAACCCTGATTTCCCTCGGCATCAGCATTGACGAAATTGAAGGAATTTTTCATACCCACGGGCATGACGACCATTTCAGCGGTCTGACCACATTAATCCGATCCGGTCACCGGCTCAAATACTATTCCACAAAACTGATACGAACTGCGGTTATGAAAAAGCTGGCCATCCTTATGTCCATTGAGGAGTCACGTTTTGCAGATTTTTTTGAAATCCACGATTTGGAATTTGATGTGTGGAACACGGTTGACGGGCTGGATGTAAAGCCTGTTTTTTCGCCCCATCCAATTGAAACAAATATTTTTTTCTTCCGCGCCATGGGCAACACCGGGCACCGGGTTTACGGCCATTTTGCAGACACCATTGCCTTCGATATTCTGGAGGGAATGGTGACAAAAGATCCATCCCAAAGTGGTATTTCCCGTTCATTTGCTGAAAAATTTCGTAATATTTATCACTCTGTTGTGGATTTAAAAAAACTGGATATCGGCGGTGGAATGATTCATGGAAAAGCTGAAGATTTCAGACATGACACTTCTGGTAAGATTTTATTGAGCCATACGGAACGGGAATTGAATGATAAAGAAAAAATTATCGGTTCAACTGCCTACTTCGGCATGCAGAGCGTTTTGATCGAAGGACGAAAAGATTATTTCCTGAAGTACCTCAATCAGTATCTGAAGAGCTATTTCCCATCCGTACCATCCTGTTCCATAGAAATAATGAAAAATTGTCCGGTTATTTCAATAGAAGCGGGTGATATTTTTATACATGACGAATCGCCTTCAGATCAGGTCTATCTTATCGTCGAAGGTATGGCAGAATACTTTGATCCCCAGCGAAAATTGAAAAACAAGCTCACCGCAGGATCATTAATCGGCATGCTGACAGGGCTGACAGGTGAACCTTTTTTCGGTACATACAGAGCGGTAAGCTGCTTAAAAGCTCTTCAGATACCCAGTTTTCTATACCTTGAAATTGTAAAGAGAAACCAGTTGTATCATCATTTTAAACAAAGCTATGAAAAGATAAAATTTTTCCAGAGCACTTCTCTTTTTGGAGAAATAGTCTCCTTTCCCATGCAGAGTACGATTGCAAGAGAGATAACTGAAGAGAAGGTGAAAAAAGGAAGTGAGCTGCTTCCCGTATCAGGCAAACTGACAATGATTGCAGAAGGGAGTGTTCAATTATTACTGAACAGCAAAAAAATCACCATTTTAAAACCAGGGGATTATTTTGGGGAAGACTCCGTCTTATTTGACTTCAGCAGTAAATATACCGCCCTCTGCCTGGAGGATGCGATGATATATTCCATTGATCAGGAACTATTAAAAAACATTCCCATTGTCCGATGGAAGATGCTGGAAACCCATAAGAAACGTATCCAGATTTAATCTGAATATTTTATCTTATTTTAAAACAAATACAGAGTCATTCAAAGGACTGAAGATACTGAACCAAGAAGACATCCAATGATTTGAAGTATGAAGCCTGCAGGCATCAGGTAAAATTAGATTTTTTCAAAGATGCCAACTCGTTGTGTGCCTGACTGAGGTAACCCTCAGCCTTTGTCTCTTCAAATATCTGTACAGCCTTTGACAGATATTGCCTTGCCAGTTTGTTCTCTTTTTTAGTTTTACAGCATCGTCCCATATCAAGATACGCTTGCCCGGCGATTCCATTGGCTCCAATCTCTTCAGCTATATCAACAGCCCTGTTCAAATACTGCCTGGCCTTTTTATTTGCGACCGGTATGGTTTTTAGTAAAAAAACTGCATTTTTTAGCAGACTGGATAAACTGAGATTTCCCTCACCTTCAGCTATGTGGCAATAGATTGATCCTAAAATATGTTCCCCAGTTGCCAGGAGACCTTTTTTTCCAATTTCTTCTAGCCGAAACAAGATCTTCTCTGCTTGTTTTATTCCCGAGGACATTTTTCCAATGGCAACCATCTCTCCGGAGAGAATAAGTAATGCTATTGTTTTGTGGTATTCGCAACCATATTTTCCATGAAATTCCAAGGTTTCATTGGCACATTTTGCAGCTTTTTCAAACTCACCAAGTTGAATATAGCTTAAGGATATCATTCCATTCGGAATCATGGTATAGAAAGGGTCATCCGAACATTTGACAGCATCCTTTCCAGCCTCCAGGGCTAAAGAAGGATTCCCGGCTGCCGAATGTGCCCATGACAGCGAAAGATGACCCATTACCATACAGCGGGAGTTATTATGCTCCCGGCCATACTTCAATAAGGTCTGTCCAATCTGAATATTTTCTACACACAACCCCTTATACCAATATGCATAACTTTTTGCATGCAGGGATTTGAAATAGAGATAATGATCCGAATCCAGCTGTTTAGCAATCTCAATACTTTTATCTGCAAAAGCCAAAGCTTTATCAAACAATCCAAGATCCGAATATATCATCGAGAGCCAGCAGGCGGCATAGCCGATCAGTCTCTTATCTCTGCTTGCTTCTCCCAGTTCAAGCGCTTTTTTCAGATTGTACTCGGATTCACTAAGATTTTCTCTAATCCATAAGCCCATTCCAAGCCAGGCCAGAAAAAAACCCTGTTTGCTTCTATTTTTCAAAGCATGTGCGATATGTTTATTTTGTTCAAACAGTTCAACCAGACCTCTAAAATCTCCCCGATAGTAAAACACATACGCCCATTTAATAAGAGTATCAATTAATAATTCTTGATCACTGTTTGTCAGTTCAGGTTTTCCTGTTAAAAGGGTGAAACTTTCAATAAAATATTGATGAGACTCTTTAACCGCATATCTCCCCAAACTTTTTTCACCTGATTTGATTAAATAATCAACTGCCTTTTGATTAGATTGGCCTTTGGTAAAATGAAAAGCCAGTGTCTCATAAAATTCAGGCAGCCTGTCAGCAAACAGCTCTTCTATCACAAGACCAATGCGCTCATGAATTTTTCGACGTTCCTTTTTCAAAAGTCCGTTATAGATCACCTCCTGGGTAAGGGCATGTTTGAATATGAACTCCAGTTCCGGTTCCCTGGAGTGGGCTCGTATAAAATCCATGCTCTCCAGGCCGGCCAGATATCCATCCACAGGGAGTGTCAGATTGGTTACCCGGGTAAGTACTTTATAAAAAAACGTTCGACCGATAACAGAGGCCTCCTGTAATATTCGTTTGGTCTGTTTTTCAAGACGATCGAGACGGGCAGTAAGAACCCCTTGAATGGAGGCGGGAATATCTTTCAGATCCAGTGATCCGGCAAGTTGCCAATTACCGTTATCAAATACCAGAATATCGGTTTCTATGAGCGTATTGACTACCTCTTCCAGATAAAAAGGATTTCCTTCCACCTTCTGCTTTATGAAGTAACAAAGTTCATCAGGTAAAAGTTGTGAATTAAGCAGGGATTGAAGCATTTTCTCGGTCTTGTCCCAAGGCAGATCCCTAAGATCAATTTTGCGGTGGGGAATATTTAAGGATTCAGGTTCGCCATTTGAAAAAAGATTGAATGAAGGCCTGTAAACACAAAGAAACAAAACCGGACGGTTTATTTTTTCCAGCAGCGTGTGGAGAAGTTCTATAAAAGCCTCATCTGCCCAATGCAGGTCCTCAAAAAGGATCACGGTGGGTCCTCTGCTTGTTATGGCTTCCAGGATTTGCTGTACAGACTGGTACAATTGATTTCGCCAAAATTCAGGGCTTATTTTATCGATTTCAGCATATCCTATGGAAAACAGGCTGCCAAGATAATGCTTAACCTCAGGTTTATCCCAGAGCAGAGTTTCCATACCATTCTCAATTTTTTCTTTAATCTGTTCTGGAGTGTCTTTTTCTTTAATCAGAAAAGCATTGGTTAAAAGACTGGTCAGGGGATAATATGCCATATTTTGTGTATAGGCATAGGCTTGTCCTTCATACCATTGAATCCCACCATCTTCCAGCTGATCCTTAAACTCTTTTATCAGTCTGCTTTTGCCTGTACCTGCATGGCCGGTAATGGAAACAAGGGAACCCTCTCTCTGTTTTAGATTCTCCACCGCTCCAATCAACACGGCCATTTCAGTTTCACGACCAACAAGTTCAGCCTGCACCCCATTTCTACCCAAGATTTTCAACTGTTGATCCAACAATTCGATGACCCGGTAAATAGGAACCAGATCCATTTTTCCTTTAATTTGAATCGGTTCCAGGATTTCAAATTCAAACCATTTTGCAGTCTGGTGATAAGTATCCGGGCCCACAATAATTTCACCGGGTTTTGCAATGCCTTCCAAACGTGCGGCCAGGTTAATGGCATCTCCGATCAATCCGTGGGTTCCCTTTTCAACGTTTATCTCACCGGTAACCACCAGGCCGGTGTTGATACCGATATGCATGGTTAAAGAACATCCAATTTTTTCCTGAAATTGAGGACTCATATGTTCAACAGCTGCAAGTATCTCCACAGCCGCCCGGATAGCTCGAACAGGATCATCTTCATGGGTTTTAGGCACACCAAATACCGCCATCACCGCATCACCAATAAACCTCTCAATAAAACCATCATATTTTTTTATGATTTGTGTGATCTCTCCAAAGATACGGTTCATAATCTCTTTGATTTCTTCAGGATCCAGCCTTTCGTTCATAGCTGTGTAGCCGGTGA
Organism: uncultured Desulfobacula sp.; assembly: GCA_964636495.1. Taxonomy (GTDB): domain Bacteria; phylum Desulfobacterota; class Desulfobacteria; order Desulfobacterales; family Desulfobacteraceae; genus Desulfobacula. The sequence goes on from CAZWSL010000009.1 coordinate 96,776, forward strand.
GGTCGCAGAACATGATTGTTACAGATTTGCGCTCGCTTTCCGCAGCTGTTCCGATTAATCTGGTTTCTGTTTTATCTTCCAAAGGGTAAGCGCACTTACTACAGGATTTGAAATTATCAGGATTTTCAAACTTACATTTTGGGCATTCCACCTGTAAACCCTCCCAGTATAATGAATCTGTTTGTTTAGCTTATCAATGTCTTACTCAGAAAACGTCCGGTAGAGAACAAAATATGATAGAGATAGGTAAATATATTTTTATCCTTTGTCAAGAAGCAGCTTAATTTTACAGGATATTTACCATAAGAAATCTTTACTGCCCATTCCAGGCAGATTGCTTTACATTCCACTGGCACGTGCCAGAGGGTAAAACATTGCATCAAAGAGAATTGCTTAGATTTTGATCAAATGCTGGAAAACCGTAATAAAAGTATCCGCACCTGCTATGAATGTTTTATGTTATTTGAAGCGGTATTGAACAATAGAAAGGGGCGGGAATCAGAAAAATTCCCGCCCATGAAAACCACTATCCTATATTTCTGATTCTGGATGAAATACATTTACATACTTGAGATCATCTCCAAGGTATTCTCTTTCATTGGGACCTAAAATCCCAAGGGAGAGACAGATCAGTGTCCACATATGAACGACAGGATAATTACCGCCATAATGTTCACTGAGTTCATGGATCTGTGCATGGCAATTATGGCAGCCGGCAATACAGTAGTCAGCTCCGGTTGCCTTGATCTGACTGTCTTTCATTTTACCATAGGCAAGTCTTTCCTCTTTAAACCCGGATTGTAGAAAGCCGCCGCCGCCGCCGCAGCAGTAGTTGTTGGATTTGTTTGGTACCATATCAATAAAATTTTCTTCGCCAACAACGGATTTTACAACAAATCTTAAATCATCTGCAATTGGATCTCCAAAGGATTTGCGGACAATCTGACAGGGGTCCTGTACCGTAAACTTGATTTTCAGATCCTTGTTCCAGTCTGAATTGACTTTTAATTTACCCTCTCTGATCCATTTTGCATAGTATTCATATATATTTTTTATCTGAAACTTGTGGTTAATGTTGAATTTTTTCAATCCTGCCAGGATTGAGAATGTGATGTGCCCTCACTCGGTGTTGAGAAAAGTTTTACACCCCACTTCATCGGCAGCTTCTGCTGTCTGCTTTAATAGATGTTTCCAGTCTTCATCTTCGGCAAGAAACAGACAGTAATTTTCTCCAGCCCATCCCTTACTGGTGTATGTCCAGTCTACGCCTGCCAGGTGAAGAATTTTCCATAGAGGCACCATTTCATCGGGTTCAGTCACAGGTTCTCTTGAGTTCTGATTCAGCACAAATTCCGTTCCCTCTTTGTCAATGGGAGCCTGCATATCAGCAAATTCAGGCTGCGCCTCCTGGTACTCTTCAAGCACATCTTCCACAACAAAAACAAAGTCATCCGGTGGAGTTCCCATAGCACTTCCTGAAGCATTTCTCAAGGCAGCATCACAGGAACCTAAAATACCTCTCGGCTTTTTTTCCCTCGGCCATGACTGTCTTGTGTAAAATACAAGCTGGGGAATATTTATCTCCATGGGGCATACATAGACACATCTTTGACACATCGTGCACATCCATGCCCAGTCAGAGCTTAAAATCTCTTCATCCATACCAAGAGCAGCCATTCTTAAAAATTTTCTCGGGTCCATATCCCTGAGTCCAGTTGCAGGGCACCCTGAAGAACATGCACCGCAGGTAAGGCAGGCATTCAGGTTTCCACCGGCAGGCAGAAGCTCCATAACTTTATCTTTAAAGATACTTTTTCGAGCACCTCCAATTTTTATAGGTGATTGAGTCATATTTTATTTTCCTTTTTAATACTCTTTAGGAGTTGTATTGATCTGATCAAGTGTAAACACCGGTCCATCTTTACAAACCAGCTCTTTTCCTATATTACAGCGACCACACATTCCAACTCCGCACTTCATTCTATTTTCCAGGGACATAATAATCTGCTCAGGTTTATAACCCAGTTTTGTCAAAGAAGGCATTGTAAATTTAATCATGATGGGAGGACCGCACACAATGGCATATGAATCCTTATCCGCTTCTGGAGCTTTCTCTTCAACTATGGTGGGAACAAAGCCTCTGTTATATTTCCAGTCAGGATCATCTGTTCCGTCAACTGTAATATGCATATTGATGTCATCTCGTTTTTCCCACTCAAAGAGCTCATCCCTGTAGAGCAGCATGCCGGGTGATCTGGCACCGTAGACAACATCAATGTTTTTAAATTTTTTCCGGTTTTCCGGATGAAGCATATAGACAATGGATGACCTTAGAGTTGTAAAGGCAAATCCACCTCCTATAATGACAACATTTTTATTCTCAAGCATGTCCCAGGGATACCAGTTCCCCAGAGGGCCCCGTATCCCCATTATATCTCCAACTTTCATATTGTGGAGGTATGAGGTTACCACACCTGTTTTAAATACGGTAAATTTTACAAACCCTTTTTCCGTAGGAGAAGATGCAATGCCTATCGGTATTTCTCCCACCCCTGGTATTGAAAGTTCTGCAAATTGTCCTGCCTCATAGGAAAATTTCTCTTCATCTCCCTCATTTAAAAATACAAATTTAAATGTTTTCAGGGATTTGTCTTCAGTTGCTATCTGGATATCGTCAATGCGAACCGGATAAGGCAAATAGGGGTTAATCATCTGTTTCCTCCTTTGTTCGCTATGTTTGTTTTTCATATGAATTCATACTATTGCACACTTCACGGATATCTATGTTAACAGGACACTGTTTTACACATCTTCCGCATCCGACACACATGATTCCCCTGTCATATTTATCAAGGAAGTATTTTAACTTGTGCATAAACCTCTGCCTAACCCTTTGAACTTTTTCACCCCTGGGGTTATGGCCTGATCCATGGAGTGTAAATAGAGGAGACATGCAGCTGTCCCAGTTCCGTAATCTTACACTTTTTTTTCTCTTTATCTCGTCCTGGATATCAAAGCACCAGCATGTCGGACAGACAAAAGTACAGGTCCCGCAGTTTATGCATGAAAAAGCAATATCATCCCAGAAAGGGGCATCATACAGATCCAGAATAGTCTTATCTTCAAGATTATCAGTGAAAACTTCTGAAGCAATCGCTGCTTCAGCATCTTTTTTCATGCTCTCTATGGTTGCTTTGGCATCTGCACCTGCTTCTGTGCTGAAACCAGCAGCCAGGGCGAATTCCTCACCTCTGGGTGTCAGTATCTTACCCAGATAGGCATCTTCAACATCAACAAGCAGCATATCCAGACCGTCTTCCGCAAATGGACCTGACCCTGCTGAGGTCGAAAAATCACACACTCCGGGATTGTTTACTGCAAGTCCTATAAATGTTGTAGCTTCATAGGCATCACACCAGTAAGGATCACGGTACTCTCTGGTATCAAAATTAAGCTTTACCAGCTCTACGGCTTTTGCATCATAGGGTTTGATGCCAAGCACGGCCCGTGGATTCTTACTGGTTTCAACCTCTTTCAATATATGATGATCATCCAGGGATTCATCCAGGTCTGCGGTCATCATCTTCTCTGTCTGTGGAAACAGTATCGACTTTGGAGATAAAATTGTATCACAATAGCCCATATCAGGCATCTGGTCTTTTTCAAGGCTTTTCATATGATAAGCGTCCTGATCTTTTTGCGGACCAAAAAGCTGATATTTTTCGCGAGCTTTATCTATCCCCTGTTCCCACTCTTGTTTATCAATTTTTATAATCTTCATTTTATAACCTTTTTAGTTACTTGATAAAATCATCAGGATCTTCTGGTTTATACGTATCAAGCGGCGGACGGGTCTGTAAATCCAATCCTGCTTCCCATCCAAACATTTCATAGGAATCTTTTATCAGTTTTCTTGTAAACATCCTTACATCAATATTCATGGGACACGCTTCCACACAGGCACCGCAGTCGGTACAGCGACCAGCACAGTGAAATGCTCTCAAGAAATGAAACGTATCAATATCTGTTTTATCCTGTCCCTTGCCAACCCACTGGGGGCTTGACTCATCAACAAAACATGTCGGACAGTAGCAGAGCGGACAGGCATTTCTACATGCATAACACCGGATGCAGTTTTTAGTTAAGTCCTGAAACAGGGCATGCTTTTCTTCACGATCCAGAGCCTCTATTTTCTCAACATCCTCAAAAGGATTATCACAGGCCTGCTCTTCAATCAGATCACAGGCAAGCTCATCATAGACAACTGGATTTCTGTGCATGCACAACCTGCAGTTTGCTTTCAGAAACTCCTCTTTTTTAAAGGTTTCACTTTTTTCAGATGAAGTAACGGTTATGCTGTCGCCCTCTTCAAAAAATGAGGTGATTTCACCGTCAAAACAGGATGTGATTTTTCTTTTATCAACCATCCCGCTGCATGGAACCCCGATTATGACAAGATTTTCTCTTGCAATCTGGTTTTCAATGATATGGGTTACTATATTTCTTGAATCACATCCCTTTGCAACAATCCCGATCCTGCCTTTCAGCTTTGGAAGATAGTTGGCAAGATTGAGTCCGCAAAATGAATTAAAAACAAGTTTTGATACATCCTCTTTTGTCTTTATGGAAACAGGATTTACTGCCATGGGGATCGTTCCTTCAGCAAAACCAATGAAGGCTTCAACCTTTTCTTCCTCAAGAAGCCGTCCTGCTGTTTCCTTTATTTTTTCTATACAGGTATCCATAAAAATTACCCTTAATTATATTGTTTTTTCAATTTGGTATTTGGGCCAAGAGCTTTCACTTTCTCTGTGATCTCTTTGACTACATCAACAAACTTGGTTGCTTCTGCTGATGATATCCAGGAAAAGTTTACTCTATCCTTTTCAATACCAATATGTTCAAGCAGACCACCCATAAGGGCAAACTTTCTTCGTGCAAAATAATTACCGTCCAGGTAATGACATTCTCCCGGATGTCAGCCGGACACCCATACGGCATCAGCACCTTCTCTGAATGCTGAAAGGATGAATTTAGGACTCATCCTTCCTGTGCATGGAATTCGAATCACACGAATATCAGCAGGGTATTCAAGCCGACTGACTCCGGCAAGATCTGCTGCTCCATAACTGCACCAGTTGCATAGAAAACTTACAATTTTAATATTATTATCGCTCATATTTTTTAATCTCCTTTATACGACCTCTTCATTCAGAGCAAATATCTGAGAGAGAATCTGATTGGTATCAAATCCTTTAAGATGAAGTGCACCTGATCGGCAGGATGCTATGCAGAGACCACATCCTTTGCATAAAACCGCATTAACCTCTGCTATACCCTCAAACCTGCCTTCTTTAACAAATCCAGGTGCAGAGTACGGGCATATTGATACACATACACCGCAGGAACTGCAATATTCAGGATTGACCATTGCAATTGTTCCACTTGTATAAAGGCTGTCTTTTTTGGCTAAAAGAGTTAATGCCCTTGATGCAGCAGCTCTGCCCTGGGTTATTGATTCAATAACAGGTTTTGGATAGTGGCCTGAACCGCAGACAAAAACACCATCTGTGGCAAATTCTGCAGGCCCGAGTTTGGCATGTTTCTCAACAAAAAAGCCTTCATCATTCAATGGAACCTTAAAAAAGTTTGCAAGGACTTCATCTTTCCTCGGAACAAGTGCAGTTGCAAGGGTGAGAAGGTCGGCATCAATTTGAACAGGCACTCCAAGGACATGATCCTTTAAGGTGATCTGAATGCAGTCATCTTTTTGTTCGACAACAGGTTTATCATCATAGGAGTATCTTATGAAAATAATACCCATTTCTCTTGCTTTTTTATAGAGGAGCTCTCTCTCTCCATAGGTTCTGATATCCCTGTAAATAATATAGACACTTCTTTCAGGGTCTCTCTTTTTCAGTTCAATGGCACTATCCACAGAGTGGGTACAGCAGACTCTTGAGCAGTATGGACGGTCAGGTTCCCTTGAGCCGACACACTGAATAAATACGGCTGTATTGACTGATTCCAGTGCTTTATCATCCTCCATAAACATCCTGTCAAGATCAAGATTGTTAACGATTCTCTTATCTTCTCCACTGTTGTATTCACTGGTTTCTAAAGCTTTTGCTCCTGTTGCAAGCACTGCAACTCCAAATTCCAGGTCAACTTTTTCCCCATTCTCTAATAGAGTGGACGTAAAATTACCAACAAAGCCATCAACACTTTCAAGAGTTGTGTTGCAGTGAACTTTAATGTTTTGATTCTCTCTGACAGATTGAACAAGCAGACCTAACTCTGACTGGACATCTTCACCCTTGGGAGTTTGATAAATCTTTAATGCTTCTCCGCCCAGAATCTCTTTTTTCTCGATAATATGGGTTTCATATCCCTGCAGGGCCAGGCTCCTTGCTGCAGACAGACCTGCTACCCCGCCCCCTATTATAAGTACTGTGGTATTAACATTTATCTTTTCTTCCCTAAGCGGTTCTGCAAGGGCAGACTTTGCAACAGCCATTCTTATCAGATCTTTTGCCTTGCTTGTTGCAATATCAGGATTGTTTTTGTGTACCCATGAATTATGATTTCTGATATTGGTCATTTCAAAAAGATATTTATTCAGACCGGCATTAGTCAGTGTTTCCTGGAACAGGGGTTCATGGGTTTTAGGTGTACACGCTGCAATAACAACACGGTTGAGATTTTTTTCCTTTATAAGATCAACCATCTTGCCCTGGGCATCCTGACTGCATGCATACATTGATTCATGGGCAAACTCAACATATGGAAGAGTTTTTGCATATTCAGTTACATCCGGACAGTCAACAACACCATTAATATTAGAACCGCAGTCACAGACAAATACTCCAATTCTCGGTCTTTCGCCTGTTACATTTATCTCTAAAACCTTTTCAGGAATTTTAGTAAGAGAGTCTCTTGCACTGCTCAGAGAGTCTCCTGCAGCAGATGCTGCAGCATTTGCATCCAGTACAGATTCCGGGATATCCTTTGGACCGTTAAAGGCGCCGGCCACATAAATGCCGTCCCTTGAAGTTGAAACCGGCTCAAAGGAAGATGTGGCACAAAAACCGCTGTCTGACATCTCTATGCCTATTTTACTGGCAAACTCCCTGGTTTCCTCTGTTACTTCAAGACCCACAGAAAGAACAATCATATCATAAACGTCTGAGACAATTTTGCCTTTCTCGTCTACATAATTGATATGAAGATCCAGAGTCTCAGGGTCTTCTGTAATAGTATGCACCCTTGACCTGATAAAATTTACGCCATGTTTCTCTTTTGCAGTTTCATAGTATTTTTCAAACTCCTTGCCAGGAGTCCTGATGTCCATAAAGAAAACAGAACAATCCAGATCACCGCCTGCATGCTCTTTTGCAATAACAGCCTCTTTTATGGCATACATACAGCAGACAGAGCTGCAGTAGGCATTATCACACTTGTTTACATCCCTTGAGCCTACACATTGGAACCATGCGATTCTCTTAGGATCTTTACGCTTTTCAGCAAGCAGTTTGTCTTTTTTCTTTTTTGGTTTTAAAGGCAGTTTTGGTAAAGTGGTAACATGTCCCATGGTAGGACCTGTTGCAGAAAGAATTCTTTCAAATTCTATTGAAGTGACCACATTTGCAAAGTCTGAATACTGGTAGTTATCAAATTTTGACGGGTCAAACGGCTTAAACCCCGGAGAAAAAATAACGGATCCTGCATGAACAGTCATATACTCTTCTGTCTGAGTATAATCAATTGCATTTGCAGGACATACTTCTTCACAGGTACCGCATTTATCTTTAGTCAATTTCAGACATATCGAAGGGTCAATGCTGAATTTAAGAGGCACTGCCTGTGGATATTCAACATATATGGCTTTTCGTGTTGTAAGGTCTGCATTATACTCGTCGCCTTTCTTACCGGGGCATTTTACAGCACACTCACCACATCCAACGCAGAGTTCTTCCTTAACATATCTCGGTTTTTTCAAAATCTCAATTTTGAAATCACCTTTTTCACCTTTGATATCCTGAACTTCTGAAAGAGTCAGTAACTCTATATTTAAGTGCCGGCCGACCTCGACCAGTGTTGGTGAAATAATTCACATGGCACAGTCATTGGTTGGAAAAGTTTTGTCCAGCTGGGCCATTACACCCCCAATTGAAGGACCTTTCTCAATCAAATAGACATAATAACCAGAATTTGCAAGATCAAGCGCAGACAGCATGCCGGAAATTCCTCCACCAATTACTGCAACTGATCCGGTTATTTTATCAGTCATAATTAATCTCTCCTAATTTGAATAAAAGTACATAAGTTTTTATCATTTTGACAAAAGAAATTTCAATGTAAAGCTACAGAATCATATTGATTAAATTTATCAAAAATGATGCGATTATAATGTGTTTAATAATTTTTTGTCAATTAATTTTATTGTCCTAAATCCACCGCCTATTTTTTAAATATCCCTTTATAGCAAAAATCGGGGGAG
>CAZWSL010000010.1:0-103918 GCA_964636495.1 uncultured Desulfobacula sp.
TTCAAAGTGGCGTCCCCAAGGGGATTCGAACCCCTGTCGCCGGCGTGAAAGGCCGGTGTCCTGGACCAGGCTAGACGATGGGGACGCAGTGTCCTTTTTTAATGGTGGGCCGTGCTGGGCTCGAACCAGCGACTCTCTGCTTAAAAGGCAGATACTCTGCCAACTGAGTTAACGGCCCTTGGCATATCTAAGCTTTGGAACCAATCAAAAAAACAGGAAGAATTTATATGATTTAAAACGATTTGTCAATAAGTTTTTAAAGCTTTTAGCTTTTTTTAAATTATACATCCTGAACAAGGCTGACTACATCTTCGGTTTCAACCCGCAGGAATGCTTTCACAACTTCAGGATCAAATTGTGAACCTGAATTTTCTTTTATGATTTCAATTGCTTTGTTTTTTTCCATTCTGTTTCTATAGGCTCTGTCAGAAACCATTGCATCAAATGAATCAGCAACGGATAGAATACGGGCAAGGTTTGGAATTTCATCTCCCTTTAAACCATCAGGATACCCTTTTCCGTCAAACCGTTCATGATGATGCCTGATAATTGCCATCTCACTGTCCCACAATCCCATCCTGCTTATGATATCTGCTCCGATAACAGGATGCTCTTTTATCTTTTCAAACTCTTTCTCATTTAACTTGCCCGGTTTTAGAAGAATATCATCTCTTATTCCAATTTTCCCAATATCATGAAGGCTGCCGGCAAAACTGATAACATTAAGTTCCTCATCATTGCACTTCATTTCCCCGGCAATCAGGTGTGCGTATTTTGCAACTCTTGTGGAGTGTTTTTTTGTATAGAGATCTCTCACTTCAATTGCTGTCACAAATGCATACAGAGTTGCAAAAAGATTATCATTAATATTTTCATACAAGGCAATATTTTCAATTGCAGATGCTGCTTTCTGTGAAATAAAATTCATGTAATAGATATCTTTTGCATTAAACAACCTATCAGGGTTAAAGGAGAAAGCAGTTGCAACTCCAAAGATAGTGTCACGTATTTTTAACGGAACGATCATCATTGATTGGACCACATCATCAAGACATTCACTCTCGCCGGGTTTTGAAACAAGATACGGACTCTGATCTCTGTTCAAAGCATCAAGAACAAATTGATTTGCAGCATCAGAAAGATCATTGCCAAAAAGAGCAGTGACATCTTTATTTTCAATACCGCAATCTTTATTTACAACAGATGAAAGCGTCTGCTCTTCTCCTGAATAAATATGAAAAAACATTTTATCCGCTTTCAGCTCTTCAATTCCAAGATTAACGATTCTGTTGAAAATACCAAGACCTGATTCACTGGAGGCAATATCCTCCATCACCCTGTTCAAGGTGTTGACTTCATCAATCTTTTCAAGCAGTTCCGTGTTCAGCTGTTTTAAGCGTTTTTGACGTTCAATCTCTTCCTTTAAAATCAGATTCTCAACAAACAGTCCTCGCTCCCTCAGGATTCTCTGAAGTGTCAACTCCATCTGGCTGAGATTAACAGGTTTTATCAGGTAATCGACAACACCATTTTTCATTGTCTGTATGGAATTCTCAAGGGATGGGTATCCCGTCATTATTACCACAGGCAGGGTATTATCTTTTTCCCTTATTTTAGCTGCAAGGGTCAGTCCATCCATTTCAGGCATATTAATATCAGTAAACACGCAGTCAACTGAGATCTGTTCCAGAGTTTCAAGTGCTTCCACTCCATTGCCTGCAGTATACACTTCATATCCCATTCTCTGAAAAAAGCTTTCGGTCACATCAAGGATACTCTCTTCATCATCAACTATCAGAATCTTTATTGAATTTTTATCCATCTTGAATGAACGTTTATCTTAAATTATGGTTTATTTAAGGATAATTTATCCAGGACTCTTGATATTATGTATATTAAACACTCTATTTGATCAACAAAAATCAGCAACAAGCTCTATATCAAATAATAAAACTAATGGAACAGGAATCCAAAAGAAATTCAATTCTGTTCTACAGTAACCAGTGGAGTTTATAAAATACAGCATTTAAGGAGATAGACGGCATGGAGCCTGAATCACCGGTTTCATTCAAACAGCAGGGCTGCATTATTCCCGAGTATTTTCTTTTTCTGATCAAGGGATATACTGGAATGATCAATATCTTTATAATACCTGCCAGGTTCAAGCAGGGGAAAATCGGTTCCAAAAAGAACTTTGTCTTCAACTCCTGAGGATGCAGCAATGTCGTATATTGCCGGATCATATAAAAAAGGAGAGGCCGCTGTATCATACCATATATTTTTCAAGGTGGTTTTTGCTTCTCTCTTCATGATATTATAAAAGAACACCCCCCCTCCCCAGTGAGCAAGAATAATTTTATTATCAGAAAAAGTTTTAGCAAGCGTGTAGATCTGCTCCATTGTTACAGGAGTTTTTCCGGGATATTTATGACCTACTGGTTCATTTACATGTATCATGCATGGAAGATTTCCATTTGCTGTCAACACTTCCATGACAGGTTCAAGTATGTCCAGTGCATTCTGATCTATTCCTGAAAGATAAAATGCCAGTTCTCCTGCACCGCAAAGTCCGGCTTTAATACATCTTTCAGTCTCTTCTGCAGCTCCTTTCCAGGCTGCATCAAAACATGCAAGTCCTTTGATTCTATCGGGATATTTCAGGACTGCTTCAATGATTGTATCATTGTTCAATTTTGCATATTCAGGAGTGCGCCAGGGAAACCCGCAAATCACTGAAACATCAACGCCATATTTATCCATTGAGATCATCAGTTCCTCAATATTGCTTATTTTTGCCATGGCAGCGTTATAAAGGAGTGTAAACTCAGGTTCATTTTTAAAGTATAAGGAACGATCCTGTCTGACTTTCTCTGGAAAAACATGTGTATGTGAGTCAATAATCATATTATCTATCCTGTAATATAATGAGGGTTAGATATTGAAAAAACTTAAAGAGCAATATATACTAAATGTTTTATGCAGACAAGGATTGAATAAAGGCGGCAATGAAATACTATCCCGTATTCATGGATATAAACAGGAAACAGTGTCTTGTTGTGGGAGGCGGTGATGTTGGAGCACGAAAAGCGGCTACCCTGGAAAGATGCGGAGCAAAGGTCAGGATGGTAAGCAGGAGGTTCTCCAGCAGATGTGAAAGTTTAAAAACAACTTCCATTGATTTTCAGTTGAAAGATTATGAAAAAAAAGATGTCACGGGTATGTTTTTTGTATTTGCCGCCACTGACAATGCTTCTTTGAATCACGAGATAAAAAAGGATGCAGAAGAGCTGAATATTCTGTGCAATATAGCTGATTCTCCTGATAAAAGTGATTTTATACTGCCTTCAGTAGTTGAAAGAGGTGATCTTATCATGGCTGTCTCCACATCCGGATCCAGCCCTGCAATGGCAAAAAAAATCAGACAGGAGCTTGAACTCACTTTTGGGATGGAATATGCTCAGTTTTTAACCATAATGGGAAATATCAGAAAAAAACTTTTGTCATCAGGCCATGCTCCCGATGATCACAGACAGATATTCCATACTCTTATTGACAGGGGAATCCTGAATTTGATCAAAAACAGGGATATTAAAAAAATTGATCCTGTCCTGCATGATACTCTTGGCAAAACATATTCATATCAGGATCTTATTTCTTCGGGGAGTGATGCGCAATGAATTCTCAGACAGCAGATATAGCGTTACAATTATCAATTATGCTCTATTTTGCAAGCATGGCAGGATATTTACTGTTTTTATTTAATCAGAAACAGGTGTGGCATAAAACCGCATTTTATATTATTTCTGCAGCTATAGCATTCCACTTTTTAAGCATGATCATCTATACTGCAGCATTAAAACAGATTCCCGTTCAGAATCTTTCCCAGAACCTCTCTGCTGCATCATTTTTTTTAGGATGTATGTTCCTTGTTTTCCAGTACAAATCTGATGTTAAGATTATTGGATTATTTGTCTCTATTGTGCTGTCTGCCACCATGCTCATTGTATTGATACTTCCTGAAGCACCAATTGAAAAAAATTCGGTTTTAAAAGGGTTCTGGCTTTATTCACATATTGTTCTTGTATTTTCAGGAGAAGGTGCTCTGGCTCTGGCCTGTGGAACAGGAATCCTGTACCTGCTGCAGGAAAAAGGAATTAAAGCAAAAAATCCTGGATTTTTTTTCAAACGTCTTCCATCACTGGATCTTCTGGATAATGTCGGATACGCCTGTCTTACCACTGGATTTGCGTTGCTGACAATCGGACTTATATCAGGGTTTATATATGCAAAAACCATATGGGGAAGATTCTGGGGATGGGATCCAAAAGAGATATTTTCCATTGGAACGTGGTTTATATACGCTGCCCTGCTGCACCTTCGCCTCTATTCAGGATGGCGGGGAAGAAAATCTGCCATAATGACTATTATTGGTTTTTTCATAATTATATTCACTTTTATCGGGGTCAATCTATTGATCGGCGGACATCATCAGCCATTTACAAAATAAAGAAGAACAGAGAATAATGTCACATTCCAAAACACCTGAAATCATCCTTATCGGGGCAAATCATAAAACCGCACCTGTTGAACTGAGGGAGAAACTATCCTTTTCCGGTGAAGAGACTATTGCAGCCCTTGAATTACTGAAAAAGGATAAAGACATTAAAGAGAGCCTTATATTCTCCACCTGCAACCGGACAGAAATCCTTTATCTTCCTGATAAAGGAGAAAAAATCAATAATACAATCAATTTTATTTCGCAACAGAGAAATATAGATATTTCTGAATTTAGAGACTCTCTATATATTTTAAAAAATGAGGATGCTTTTGAACACATATTCAAAGTTGCATCAAGTCTGGATTCAATGGTGGTTGGAGAGCCCCAGATTTTAGGTCAGGTAAAAGAGGCCTACCGGACAGCTGTCAGCAGCAACTCTTCGGGAGTATATCTCAACCGCCTGATGCATAAAGCTTTCAGCGTAGCAAAAAGGGTCAGAAAGGAGACTGGAATAGGAGATAATGCAGTATCTATCAGCTATGCTGCTATTGAACTTGCCAATAAAATTTTTTCAGATCTATCCCAGAAAAGCGTCATGCTCATGGGAGCCGGTGAAATGGCTGAACTTGCTGTTGAGCATTTAATTTCAAACAGAGTAAAAAATATCGTGGTTGCAAACAGGACATTTAAAAATGCTGTGGACCTTGCCGGAAAATTCAGCGGCCAGGCTGTAAAGTTTGAAGAGCGGCAGGATGCTTTAAATGACGTTGATATTATCATAAGCTCAACAGGTGCAACAGAGTATGTACTGACTAAAAAACAGGTGCAGCAAGCCATGAAAAAAAGACGTCACAATACACTTTTCTTCATTGATATTGCAGTTCCAAGGGATATTGATCCTGAGATTAACAACGTATCAAATGCCTATGTATATGATATTGATGATCTGAAAAACATTGTTGAATCGAACATTGATCAGAGGGGAAAAGAGAGAGTCAAGGCACAAAGATTTATAGACGAGGCTGTGGTTAAATTTCAACAGTGGCTTGAAAGTCTTGCTGTTGTACCGACAATAAAAGCATTGAATGATAAAATGTCATCAATCGTAGAAATTGAGTATAACAAAACCATTGCCGGTTTAAGCCATCTTTCACAAAAAGATATTGAGGCAGTCAGACGTATGGCCCGGGCTATTGCGAGCAGAACCATGCATGATCCTATCCTTTTTCTGCGCAACTGCGGCGATCATAGAGATGACAACCTCTATCTCAATATCAGCAGACAACTATTTAATCTGGACATACCTGAAGAAAAAAACTAGCTGTATTTTTACTCTTTACTTTTCATAAAATTCCAGTATAATTGATCATTTGATGTTTCTTAATCTAAAAAAATGAAGGGCATGTATAATGGAAAAGAAAGATTTAGATTTTTTTAGAAATCTTTTAAATGACAGACTTCAAGAACTGCTATCCCATGCAGATGATACGGTAACCGGAATGACCAAACAGAAGGAAAATTTTCCAGATCCAACAGACAGAGCAGCACATGAGGCAAACAGAAGTTTTGAACTTCGTATCCGGGACAGAGAGCATAAATTGATCAAAAAAATCAAAAAAACCCTTACTCGTATTGACAATGGGACATTTGGAATATGTGAAGTGTGCGAAGAAGAAATCTCCCTGAAACGGCTTCAGGCAAGACCTGTGACTACACAGTGCATTGAATGTAAAACACATGGTGAAGAGATGGAGAAGGCACTTGGCATTTAATCTGTCCAAAAAATCAAACAGGACAGCCCATTGATTGACCTTCATATACATTCTACTGCTTCAGATGGATCTCTAAAGCCTCTGGAGATTATAGATCTGGCAAAAACCAGAAAACTTCAGGCTGTTTCTTTAACTGATCATGATACAATAGATGGTGCCAAGGAGATATTGAAACAGTCCCATGTGTCTGATCCGGAATTTATCACCGGTGTTGAAATTTCCTGTTCTCCACCACCGGAATTCAAAAACCTTGGAAGTATTCATCTTCTTGGTTATGGATTCTCTGTTCATGATAAAAATCTCAATGAAATGCTTGAAAAAGCAAAACATTCAAGGAACAACAGAAATCCGGAAATTGTTAAAAAACTAAATTCTGCCGGGTTTGATTTTTCCATTGAACAGGTTGATAAGCGATTCGGCGCCAGACAGACTGGAAGGCCGCATATCGCTGAATTCATGGTGGAAAAAGGGTATGTTAAAAATTTTGACGAAGCATTTGACAAATACCTTGGCAAGGGAAAACCAGCTTACGTGGATAAATATAAAGCCACATGTCACAAAGCCATAAAAACGATTCTCAATGCAGGTGGCATACCTGTATTAGCACATCCCGGACTGCTGCCCTATAACAGCAGCCATCAGGCTGAGGATTTTATTGATGCCCTTATTAAAAGCGGGCTTCAAGGTCTGGAAGTTTATTATACTGATCATGATGCTTCCCTGACATCTTTTTACAGGAAACTTGCCGTTAGAAAAAAACTGCTGATTACAGGAGGTTCAGACTTTCACGGAGAATTTAATAAAGGGGTTGATCTGGGTACAGGCATGAATAATCTCGACATTAATTATTCTTTGTTTAAAGAACTGATCATCCACCTTGAAAAAATCAGGGAAGCATACAGCAAATTACATATCCTGGAAAATAACATAGGATATTCATTCCAGGATAAGACACTTCTGAACACTGCGCTTTGTCATAGATCCTACCTTAATGAAAACCAGAACAAATGTACCATGGACAATGAACGTCTGGAATTTTTAGGAGATGCTGTATTAGGGCTGTGCACAGGACATATATTAATGGAAAAGATTCCCCAGGGAAGTGAAGGGGAACTTTCTAAACTGAGATCCAATCTTGTAAGTGAACCTGGTCTTGCAGATATTGCAAGATCTATTGATCTTGGCAGATTTATACTGCTTGGAAAAGGAGAAGAGCTTTCCAGAGGATTTGACAAGGATTCCATACTGTCTGACACCTTTGAGGCAGTAATAGCAGCAGTATATCTTGATGCAGGATTTAAGACAATCCATGAGCTTATCAGCACCCTTTTCTCCCGTCACCTTCAAAAAGCTTTATCAAAAGAAAATATCATTGATTATAAAAGCATGCTGCAGGAGCTGGTACAGGATAAAGGCACTCCGCCACCCCAATACAGGGTTGACAATGAAACAGGCCCGGACCATGATAAGACATTTGAAATCAGCCTGAGCCTGCAGGGTTTTAAATCCACAGGCAGCGGGAAAAACAAAAAGGCTGCAGAACAGAATGCAGCAAAAAATATCCTGAAAATTATTAAGAAAAAAACACCTTAATGACCTCATCCATACAGCTGGCTGAAAAACCACTGATCATTCCTGTATTTATCCCGCATTCAGGATGCCCACATCAATGTGCATTCTGCAATCAATCCATAATCACTTCCCAGAAACCTGAACTGCCTGAAAAAGATCAAATTGATACCATTATAACAGAATATCTACAGTATAAAGGGAGAAGAAAAAGAGTTGAGCTTGCCTTTTTTGGAGGAAATTTTCTTGGATTACCCCATAACACTATTGTTAATCTGCTTGATCTGATTGATCCATATATCGGTAAAAACAAAATTCACGGCATAAGATTTTCCACCCGGCCAGACACCATTAACAGGCAGACACTTGAGCTTGTCAGATCTTACCCCATATCTGTCATTGAGCTTGGCGTACAATCCATGAATGATGACGTATTATTAAAGGCAAAAAGGGGGCACTCTGCAGATGACACCATAACAGCGGTCAATCTTTTGAAAAAATATTCATTTCAGACAGGTGTACAGATTATGGTCGGCCTGCCAGGAGACAACGAGGCCTCATTATTGAAAAGCACAGAGCAGTTAGTCAGCCTTGCCCCTGATTTTGCAAGAATATATCCATTAATGGTATTAAAGGGAAGCCTTCTGGAACAGTGGTATAAAAATGGTTCATACAACCCGTTGGATCTTGAGCAGTGTATCAGGCTTGTAAAAAAGACATATCAGATATTTCAGAATGCTAAGATAGATGTTATCAGAATGGGTCTGCAGGCTTCGGATATGATGGAAGATGAGTCAGTTGTTCTGGCAGGCCCCTGGCACCCCGCTTTTGGTCACCTTGTTCTTTCCAGCATTTTTTATGACATAGTGTGCTGCAGAATTGAGAGCTACCCCGCCCTTCCCCGATCAGGCAGACTGGTTTTAAGTGTCCATCCTGCCTCGGAATCCAGATTAAGGGGTTATAAAAACAATAATTTAAAAAAACTAAAAAAGAGATATCCCGATTTTGATTTCTCAGTCAGGCTGGATGGCAACACACCCGTTAACCAGTTAGGCCGGATATTTATCGAGTCAGCTTTGCCTTAGCAGTAAAAAATAGGATGTGAAGCTGAGATCTCCCGTTGCAAGTAGCCTGTATTGCAGCATAAAAGTAAAATCAACCTGCCTGAATGGTGATATTTCCTACCACTGTAATCCACTTTTTCTCAATCAATACCGATTTTAAAAAGCTCCTCAGAATCAGCTGCTGTATCAGGTTTAGGTGTATATTCAACAGGCATGCTGCCCTCTTTAAAACATTCAAATATTGTTTTTTTTGACTCTTTTATGGGAAGCAATCCTGTTTCAGCATCAATTTTTCCAAAAACAATACCTTCCGGCACATCAAATGTTTTTACAGATTTTCCTTCCAGGGCATCCTGCATGAAATCCAGCCAGATCGGGCTTGCAGCTCTTGATCCTGTTTCTGATTTTCCAAGGGGAACATCCTGATCCAGTCCGACCCAGACACCTGTTGTATAACGTGGTGTATATCCAAGGAACCAGGCATCAAACAGGTTGTTTGTTGTCCCGGTTTTCCCTGCGGCCGGTCGTTTAAGAGCTTTAATACGCCATCCTGTTCCTGACTTTACCACACTTTCCAATATATTTGTCATGATATAGGCAGTGGTCATATCAATCACTTTTTTCCTTATCAGCTTGGAAGATTCCAGCAGATTTCCATCCCGGTCATAAATTTTTGTAATAAATACAGGCTCAATAAGATAACCAAGATTTGAAAACACAGAGTAGGCATTGACAATCTCAAGGAGTGACAGGCCTGATGACCCAAGAGCAATGGAAAGGTCCTTGCTGATATCCGATGTAACACCCAGCTTGCGGGCATATTCAATCACGTAATCTATGCCTATATCCTGCAGAATCTTAATGGTAACAATGTTTCTTGACTTTACAAGGGCCTTCCTGAACAGGGTGGGGCCAAAAAATTTTTCTTTGTAGTTATGCGGCTTCCAGGTGAAATCACGTTCTGTGTCCTCATAAACAACCGGTGAATCTAAAATAACCGTTGCTGCTGTATAACCTTTGTCAAGGGCTGCAGCATAAATGATCGGTTTAAATGCACTTCCCGGCTGGCGCCTGGATTGATATGCCCTGTTAAACTGGCTGTCCCTGTAATCGCGCCCTCCGATCATTGTCTTCACATGGCCTGTTTCAGCTTCTATGCTCAGAAGTGCTGACTGGGCAATCGGTTCCTGCTCAAGGGAAAAAACAAGCGCATTGTTTTCAGCTATATCATTTAATAATTTAACACTAATGATGTCTCCGGTTTCAAAAACATGGGAGGGTTTCTTGACTTTTGTTTCAAAATAGGCAACTTCAAGATCAGGCTTTCTTGCCCAGGTCATGTTTTCAAGCTGGATAAAACCGGTAAAATTGCCGACTCTAACAGTAGTTGTTTTATTCTTATCATCAATATTAACGATCACGCCCTGGTAAGTCTCTCCCCTCTCCAGCACCTGATTTCCCATATCTTCAGTAACCTGATTACAGAACACATCAATCTGGTCTGCAGAAATATGTTTTAACGGACCTCGATATCCCGTACGTCTGTCAAGCTCCAGCAAACCTTTGTTAACAGCATCTCTTCCCATCTTCTGAAGTTCTATATTAACTGCAGTATGTATCTGAAGTCCCTGGGTATACAATGCATCCTCACCAAAGTTTTTTTCCACATATCTTCTTACATGTTCTGTATAACACGGCACTCGCTCTATGAACCAGTTTTTACGCGGTTTTATATCCAGCTTCAGATCTATTGCCTCTGTCACTTCAAGATTCGTAATATAGCCATCCTCTTTCATACGGTTAAGTACATAAATCTGTCTCTGCTTTGCACGTTTGGGAAATCTAAAAGGCGAGTACCTGCTGGGAGCCTGGGGAAGACCGGCCAGCATCGAGCATTCAGCAAGATTCAGATCTTTGACATGCTTTCCGAAATAGTTTTCAGATGCCGCTTCTACACCATATGCCCCATGCCCCAGATATATCTGGTTTAAGTAGAGATAGAGGATTTCATCTTTTGAAAATTTTTTTTCAATCCGGTATGCAAGAATCGCCTCTTTAAATTTTCTTTTATACGTTCTCTCCGGTGTGAGTAAAAAAGATTTTGTAACCTGCTGTGTAATTGTTGAGCCACCCTGTACAATAGTGCCGGCCTGAAAATTTTTTATAAATGCCCTGACAATGGAAGGGATATCAATACCGGGGTGTTCCCTGAACCTTGAGTCTTCAGCTGCAACAAAAGCATTAATCAGGCTTTCCGGCATCTGGGAGAGAGGAATGACAATTCTCCTCTGCTTATAAAATTCACCGATTTTTCTTCCATCATCTGAAAAGACACTTGTTACCGTTGCAGGACGGTAATCCCGGAGGGAGTTAATTTTGGGAAGGTCGTTGCACAGATAATAATAAAGTCCTATAAGGCTGCCGCACCCAAGGAGAAGTGAAAAAAAAGAGAGAATAAAAAACCACTTTAATAAAGTAAAAAAAAAATTTTTTTTCTTTTTTTTACTTCTCTGTTTTAAAACTTTTGCTCTGCTCTTCTGTTTTGCCATAACATTCCGGATCAACCATCAAATTTATTATCCTAAAAAGGTTTTTAGCAGATTATTCATTTTATGGCAATACCTGCCCGGCAGTTGGATTTAATTTTCATAAATTTGACTTTTTGAGCAATATCGGTTATTTAAAAGCGCTTAAATAAATGGATTTAAAGGAGTAATCACTTGAAATGATAAAACTGGATTTTAAAAAAACAGATGGGTTGATCCCTGCTATTGCACAGGATGCCGCTACAGGAGAAGTCCTTATGCTTGGTTTTATGAACAGCCAGGCTTTTGATAAAACTGTCAGAAGCGGAAAAGCAACATATTTCAGCAGGTCAAGGCAGTCCCTCTGGACAAAAGGCGAAACATCAGGCCATGTACAGATAGTTAAGGAGATTCGGATTGACTGCGATAATGACACTGTTCTTTTAAAGGTGGAGCAAAAAGGCGGAGCATCCTGCCATAAAGGATATAAATCGTGTTTTTTTTCAAGAATTGAGAATAATGAATTAAAAATTGTGGAATCAAAAATCTTTGATCCCAAAAAGGTATATAAATAATGGAAAAAATATTAAAACTTGGAATCCCCAAAGGGAGCCTTCAAAATGCAACCATAAATCTATTTAAAAGATCTGGGTGGAAAATCAATGTGGAGGGCAGAAGTTATTTTCCCGATATAGATGATGATACCATTGAGTGCGCACTCTGTCGTGCCCAGGAGATGTCCATCAATGTGGAAAGCGGAATAATTGACGTTGGTCTGACCGGTCTTGACTGGATAGCTGAACATGAGTCTGATGTCCATGTTGTCAGTGATCTTATCTATTCAAAAGTGAGTGCCAGACCGGCGCGCTGGGTAGTAGCCGTTGCAAACAACTCATCGGTTAAAACCCTTGAAGACCTGAAAGGCAAAACCATCTCCACAGAACTTGTCAAATTCACCAGACGGTTTTTCAAAAAACGTAATATTGATGTAAACGTAAAATTTTCATGGGGCGCAACAGAAGCCAAAATAGTTTCAGGACTTGCCGATGCCATTGTGGAAATAACTGAAACAGAGAGTACAATAAGAGCCCACAATTTAAAAGTCATCCATGAAGTTATGGAAACAAATACTCAATTAATTGCAAATAAAGACGCATGGAATGATCCAAGGAAAAAGGAGAAAATCAAGCAGATTGCAATGCTGCTCAAAGGTGCCCTGGCTGCCCAGAAGCTTGTCGGGATTAAAATGAATGTACCCCAGAATAGAATTGAAGAGGTTGTTTCCCTCCTTCCAAGCCTCAATGCACCGACTGTGGCATCTTTATACCAGACAGACTGGTTTTCCGTTGAAACTATTGTTGACACAAAAAAAGTGAGAAACCTGATTCCGCTTTTGCTTCAAACCGGTGCAGAAGGAATTATTGAATATCCATTAAATAAGGTGCTTTAGATGAAACCAGCAGCAAGATGTGAAAATATTACACCATTTATTGTAATGGAAATAATGGAAAAAATCCATAAAATGGAAAAAAGAGGCATTGATGTTATCCACATGGAAATAGGAGAGCCTGATTTTAATGTCCCTGAATGTGTAACCCGGGCAAGCATTGATGCCTTGTCATCCAATGCAACACACTATACTCACAGCCTCGGCGATATCAGGCTGCGGGAAGCCATAAGCCATTATCATAAAAAAACATATAACAGTAATATTGATCCCGGACATATTGTTGTCACCTCGGGCACTTCACCTGCCATGCTGCTCCTCTTTTCCGCACTTGTGAACCCGGGTGATGAGATTATCATATCTGATCCCCACTATGCATGCTATGAAAATTTTATCAACTATGCACAGGGTGTTCCCGTAACTGTGGACGTTTTTGAGGAAGATGGTTTCATCTATACTCCAGAAGCAATACAGAAAAAAATAACAGCTAAAACAAAGGCTGTTTTTATAAATTCGCCTTCCAACCCAACGGGTAACGTTGTTCCCAGAGATAGAATGGAACAGATTGTAAATGTGGCAGAAGAAAACAATCTTTATATCATTTCAGATGAAATTTACCATGGACTGGTATATGAAGGCAGAGAACACTCAATTTATGAATTTACAGACAAAGCATTCTTATTAAACGGATTTTCAAAACTTTTTGCCATGACGGGTCTGCGTCTCGGGTATCTGATAGCTCCGCCCGAATTTATACGGGCTTTGCAGATTCTGGAACAGAATTTCTTTATTTGTGCAAATTCCATTATCCAGCTCGCAGGAATAGCTGCTTTGAAAAATGCCGGTGAAGAGACAAGAAAAATGAGGGAAACATATAATAAACGCCGCATCTATATGATTAACAGATTAAAGAAAATGGGACTTGGCATTACCATTGAACCCACAGGAGCATTTTATGTATTTGCCAATGCAAAACATATTTCAAATGACTCTCTTGCCCTTGCCCATGATATCCTGGAAAAAGCGCATATTGGGGTTACTCCAGGCATTGATTTCGGAAAAAACGGTGAAGGATATCTGCGCTTTTCCTATGCAAACTCAATGGAAAATCTTAAAACCGGGCTTGACAGAATGGAAGCGTATTTAAAAGATTTATCATCATGATTATTAAAAACAGTGAATTTATTAAAAGTGCTGCCAGGCCGTCCCACTATCCTGAGCACGATTTGCCGGAAATCGCATTTGCCGGACGCTCAAATGTTGGTAAATCTTCTTTGATCAACACTTTGATTCAGAGAAAAGACATGGTAAAAACAAGTTCAAAACCAGGCTGCACACAGCTTATAAATTTTTTTCTGATAAATGACGACCTGGTTTTTGTGGATCTTCCCGGTTATGGATATGCCAAAGTATCAAAAAAAATCAGAGCCCAATGGCAGCCCATGGTTGAAAAATATCTCTCTCTGAGAAAAAATCTTTATGGACTCATTCTTTTAATGGATATACGAAGAGATCCCGGAAAAGAGGAATCTGAACTGTTGGAGTGGCTGGAAATCCAAAAAATACCCTGCCTTGTTGTTTTAACCAAAATTGACAAACTATCAAAAAACAAACAGAAAAAACGCCTTTCATCTATCTGCTCACTGATACATAGAGAAGAAAATGGTGTCATACTTTTTTCTGCAAAGACCAAACGTGGCAGAGAAACAATAATTAAAGAGATTACAGATTTAATAGCGTGGTATGATGAGTAAAAAAAAACAACAGGACATACAGTCTGGTTTTGTGGGTATTATAGGAGCTCCCAATGCAGGAAAATCAACACTGCTGAATCAAATTCTCGGACAGAAAATTTCAATTACATCAAAGAAACCACAAACAACAAGAGATAGAATCATTGGTATCGTAAACAGGCCGTTCTCCCAGATTATTTTTGTTGATACCCCGGGAATTCATAAGAGCAAAAACCTGTTAAACAGAAGAATTGTTGATCAGGCAATGATGGCTTTTGCGGATGTAGATATAATTCTTTTCATGGTTGATGCCGCAGCCAGAAACCATTCTGCTGAAAAATTAATCTTATCTCTCTTGAAAAAAAGTTCAAAAAAAGTTGTTCTGGCAATGAATAAGATAGACCTGGTAAAAAAAGCGTCAATTTTTACCCTTGTTGAAGAGTTTCAGAATCTACATGATTTTAAAGCCATTGTACCGGTTTCAGCTATGCAGAACATTCAGGTGAGTGATCTGCTTTGTGAAGTTGAGAGTTTACTGCCAAGAGGACCGAAACTCTTTCCTGAAGAGACCTTTACTGATGTTTCGGAAAAATTCATGGTTAAAGAGATTATCAGGGAAAAAGTTTTCCGGCTCACAGGGATGGAAATCCCCTATTCAAGTGCCGTTACCATAGACTCATTTGCCATTGAAAAAAGACTCATTGTCATCCATGCAAGCATTCATGTGGTCAGAAACTCACAAAAGGGGATTATAATAGGAAAAAAAGGCTCCATGCTGTCAAAGATAGGATACAGAGCCAGAAAAGATATTGAGCAGATGACAGGGCGAAAAATCCTGTTGAAACTTTTTGTAAAGGTTACAAAAAACTGGATTGACAACAAGAAAATTTTAAATGAATTTGGCTATTAGATCCATGGAAAAGCTTACAATGTTAGTGGATGAAAGATTCATAAAAAAAGAGCGGGAAAAAGCAAGGAGTCTGCGTTCAAGTCAATGGTGGAAGCGAAAACGCGCATCAGGCATATGCCATTATTGTCAAAACAAATTTCCACCAGGAGATCTTACCATGGATCATATCATACCCCTTGCAAGGGGAGGAAAAACCCAAAAGTTCAATATTGCAGCATGCTGTAAAGCGTGTAATACAAAAAAAAAACAGCTTCTGCCTTTTGAGTGGGAAGAGTATATGAACACGCTAAGAAAATAGCCTGCGTCCGTACAGACTACTCTTTTTTAACTCCCTTTTTTTTCTTACTGCAAAGTCTGTGAACAGTTTGCGCGTGCCATTCGCCACGGCCGGAAAAAGTTGGATGCCCCAGTTCTACCAGTTTTACTGCCACTTCATTATAGGTAGCACCCTCTTCTCTCATCGTATGTATGAGATCCATGGTTGCTTTGCGGTCAATAATTTTCTTTTTAACCGGAGCTGTTTCTTTAATTTCTTTTTTAACTGCTTTTTTTGTTCTGCTAATCACCGGTTTTACTGAATTTTTATCAGGTTCTTCTCCGGAGAGAGGTTTATCTGCTGCTGGTTTTTGAAAAGTCTTATACTGTTTTTCTGTTTTCTGCTCTGTTGTTTTATACTTCCTGGTTCTGTTATCTTTGGTGCTGCCTGTTTTTATCTTTCTTTCCTGAGCAGTGTTTTTTTTAGATTTAATTTTTTTTATTGTATTTTTTTTGTTTTTTGAACTGACAGCTTCCTTTTTTTCTTCTGGTGTTTTTGAAGGTAGAGGCGCAATATTCATATGATTTATAATTCTCTCAACAAAATCAACCTGTTTCTCCAGCATGGAAGCCGTTTTCTTCTGAACTTCAATCATATCATTCTGATTTTTTACCAGAACCTCAACATGACCGCTAAGGGTTTCTATGGCATCTGACAGCATGGATGTGACCAGGTTATCATCTGGTGAAGTCTGTTTTCCACCCTGCGTGTGGATCGGTGGTCTTTTCATCTGCTGCTGTTTTCGACTATGTTGATACCCTCCATATGCATGAAATCTTGAACTGCTGTAATGGTGAGAGTTATCATAACTTTTGCGTGTCTTTTGCGGTCGTTGTTTTTCAGACTGACCATTACGCAAATTTTGTAGAAAATCGTTCATTTAATTCGTATCCTCCTGGAATTTTTAATATTGTCAAACAAAGAACTACCCGTTTTGACGAAACTGTATATATATGTCTAATCCTTTAGATTTTTCAAGCGGGTTTTTGAGAGCTAACTCTATTATCTTCTTGTTTTTTTAGAATTTTGTCAAGTTCTTTTTGCGTTTTTATGAATTATAACATGAAATATATTTTTATTGTTTAATTGTTTGAAAGCCAGTCACCTTTATGGTAATTCTACCACTCAGATATAAAAATTAACAATTAATAACAGGACAAATAGAGATGGTGGAAAATAAAAATTATAAAACAAATTATAAAATTGAAAATCCCGATATTGTAAAGACAGACCTGCTTGAACCGATTCCCTATGCTTATAAATCCAAACGCAGTATTGATATTATCATAAAACAGCCGGAATACACGTCGGTATGCCCAATGACAGGTTTGCCGGACAATGGCTGTATAACCATAAAATACAGCCCGGATGAAACAATAGTAGAGCTTAAGTCATTAAAATATTATCTGCTGCAGTACAGAAATGTCGGTATGTTTTACGAACATGTGATCAATAAGATCCTTGATGACCTTGTAGAAGTCTTAAACCCCCTGAAAATGGAAATCAAAGGTGAATTCACGCCCAGGGGAGGCATAAGCTCCATTGCGACTGCAGTCTATGAAAAATAAATAACCCGGTTTGAAAGAATCAGCAATATAAAAAAAACAGAGAAATTCTTACTGTACAGTTATGAAAATGATGTATCCGGTCTCTCAGGCAAGAGTGTCTTCAAATTCATCAATCATTTCGATAAGATCGAGTTCTGAATGAACAGATGTTAATTTTTTTCTAAAAGCAGAACATCCTGGCATTCCTTTTACAAACCATGCAAGCCTGCTCCGGAGCATCCTGCAGGCTTGTTCTTCTTTAAAATAATCCACATACATTCTCGACAAAGATTTCATTGCTCTGAATATTTCATGGTATCCAGGTTTTCTATACGATCCTGTTTCAAGGAAATCATCAATTTGTGAGAGAAGAAAGGGATTAGTCATTACAGCCCTGCCGGCCATGACACCGTCACACTCAGTTGTTTCCAGCATGGTAGCGGCATCTTCCACACTCTTTATATCGCCATTACCTATAACCGGAATTGACAACTGCTGTTTCAGTTTTCTTATCAGAGTCCAGTCTGCCCTCCCCTTGAATCCCTGACCTGCAGTTCTCGGATGCAGTATAATTGCATTCACGCCACACTCCTGGGCAATCTGAGCTATTTTAAAAGCCTGTTTACCAGAATAGTCCCAGCCTGAACGCAATTTTATTGTAAAAGGAAGATCAACTGCTGCTCTTACCGCTTTTAAGATCTTTCTGCTGAGCTCAGGCTCTTTCATTAATGCGACACCAGAACCCTGCTTCACTACTTTTTTTACGCTGCATCCAAAATTTATATCAATGATACCGGCAATATTCAGATCCTGTATATATCCTGCCGCCTCTGCCATTGATTCAGGTTCGCTTCCGAATATCTGTACAGAGAGGGGATGTTCCTGTTTATCAGATGCCAGCAGTTTCAATGTATTTTTAGAATTATAAAAAATACCTTTGGCACTTATCATTTCAGAACACACTACGCCACAGCCATTTTTTTTTACAAGACGTCTGAATGGAAAATTGGTGATTCCTGCAAGGGGGGCAAGAAAAGTTCTGCCCTCAATTTTTAAACTATGAATACGCAAAAGAAAAATTATCCGGCATCGTCAGATTCATGGCTTTTTTTTAAATCAGCAAATGATATTATCTCACCCTGTTCTTTATCTTCAGAGGCATTGTTTCCACTATTGTCACCATCAGATATTTTTCTGTTATCCATGAATTGTATTTCTTCCACAGGGGTTTCAACCTTCTCTATTTTCATCTGCTTGCCATTCATATAAAATTCACTGCCATTTATATAATCGCCTTTTAGAATCCATGTAACAACCTGCAGAGGAATCTGAAGCATTAGAAATTTGATATGATACCACTCTTTTTTTGCATCGGGCAGAATACTCTCTACCCTGGCAAAGGATACAGGTGCATCTTCAATATAAATCAGTACGATATCATTAACAGTGGTCAAATTTTTCTCCATAAACTCTATTTTTCTTGCCAACTCCCCTTTTATAACATAATATTTTAATAATCAAAAGAGCGGAATAAACTATGATGCCTGTTATTGAGAAAAAATGGATCGTGTTTTTTCTTGTTGCAATCTCGATTTTTATGTCAACCCTGGATTCGAGTATTGTAAATATTGCACTTCCCTATATTATGCAGGATTTAAAAACAGATCTGAAAACTATCCAGTGGGTGGTATTAATTTATCTGATTGTTGTCTCATCCCTCCTGTTAAGTTTTGGCCGACTTTCAGATATTAAAGGAAGAAAACCTGTCTATATTGCCGGTTTTACCATATTTATCGCAGGATCTGCGCTATGTGGAGCAGCCTCAGGCTCTGGACTGCTAATTGCTGCAAGAGCGGTGCAGGGATGTGGCGCTGCAATGCTCATGGCATGCTCACCTGCCTTGATCGTGGATGTCTTTCCTGCAGAAGAGCGTGGTAAAGCCCTCGGCATGATAGGTGCTGTAGTTGCTGCAGGTTTAACAACTGGCCCCGCAATGGGTGGCATTCTCCTTGAATATCTCTCATGGCAATATATTTTCTACCTGAATATACCTGTTGGACTTGGGGCTGCCATCAGTGCCATCTATATTCTCAAAGGCAAATATACTGCAGCAGGCAGTAGTGAACCCATGAATAAAACAGGCGGTTTTTTTTTAATTGTAATGATTTCAAGCTTCTTTTTTTTTATGACACAATTGTCTGAATGGGGTTTTGTTTCGATATACTCCCTTTTTTTTATATTAATCACTGCTCTTGCAGGTACAGGTTTTGTGATAAATGAAAAAAAATCTGAGTTTCCTCTGTTTGATATGAAGCTATTGAGAATAAAACTGTTTATATTTCCAGTTATATCTTCAGTTATTTTATTTGCATCTCTCTTTATCATTATTTTTATGATGCCCTTTTATCTGACATATCCATGCGGGTTTTCTGCATATAAAACAGGAATGATAATGATTGTTCCTTTTATTTTTTTATTATTCATAAGCCCGTTGGCAGGAATGATGTACGACAGATTCGGATCACGACGTCTATGTATGGCTGGAATGGGGATAATAACTTTATCGCTTGTGTCGCTGATGACTTTACATCCGTCAATGGGCGAAATTTCAATTATATGGCGCACAGCACTTGCAGGTCTCGGCACAGCTCTTTATATATCTCCCAACAACACAGCAATAATGAGCTGCGTACCTCTAAAGAGAAGAGGGACTGCTTCCGGAGCAGTGGCAACAGCGCGCAATTTTGGGATGGTTACAGGTGTGGCTCTGGCAGGCTTGATTTTTACAACATCATTTTCTGCTTTTGAGAATGAGGCAAATCTTGATAATTATCTTGCGGTAATGGAACCATCTTTTATGACCAGTTTCAGGCTGACCATGGCAATGGGTGTCACTATTTCTGTTCTGGGATTATTTATTACCTATGCAAGGGGCAGAGAATAATATTTTTTAATTGGAAACAGACAGACTATTATGAAAAATCTGCTCAACCTTTTCCTGATATTTCTCAATGGAATTTGATTTTAATATATTTTTCAAAGGTTTCTTATACTCTTCAAAACACCCCGGGCCAAGGTAGTTCCAGAATCCTTTCATACGTCCGATTAAATGTCCCGGACCGGAAAATATTTTTTTATAGCTTTCAAACAGGTCATCATGAAATTCTTTGAGACGCAATGCCGGGTCTCTGTCTATTCTAATTTTTTTTATTTCCTCCGCCAGAAATGGATTAGACAGTATACCCCGTCCAATCATGAATCTTTGGACATCTTGAAATCTATGCCTGACTGTATAAAATGACTTCAGGTCTGTTATATCTCCGTTATAAACCACTCTATGACAGGTATTCACTAACACCCTGCTGAATGCCTCATGGTCTGATATTCCTTTATACATTTGTATTCCGGTCCTGGGATGGATAATGATTTCATCAAGGGGATATGTATCAAGAATCGGTAAAAGAGAAAAAATTTCCTCTTTTGTTTTTCTCCCCAGCCTCAATTTAATGGAGAGGGTACTTGAAATCTCCGGCATCACTTTTTCAAGAAAAGCATCAATCATTTCAGGATACATTAGAAGCCCTGAACCTTTTTTCTTTTTTGCTATTTTTGAGTGAGGGCATCCAAGATTCCAGTTTATTTTATCATATCCCAAATGATAAAGATGCTCGGCAAGAAATATAAAATCTTCCGGCATATTTCCAAGAATCTGAGGTGTGATACAGATTGTTTTATTATTTTCCGGACTAACATCCCGTATTCTTGAAAATTTTAAACGGTGCTGCCCCATAGTTGAGATAAAGGGAGTCACTGCCTCATCAATCCCTGAAAAATGAGCTGAAAACACATTTCTAAAGGTGACATCAGTAAATCCCTGTAAAGGGGCAAGTATGATTGTAATATTATCCATAAATCAATAAAAAACTTTGACAAACATTGTGATGATAAATTATACAGTTACCAGCTTGAAATTTATTTTCCTTTTTACTGCAGACAAACAGAGAGGAAAGACCAAGTCTGACCAAGGCAGTTATATATAACTTTAAAATTGATTGCAAGGAGTGTTGTAAGGAGATGAAAGAAATTTTCCGGGAAACTGTTAAAATCAATATATTGGAAGACCCTTCACAAAAAGAAAAATGTGCCCGAGAAATGTTTGAAAAGTTGAATTCAATGAAATTACCTGAGTACTTCAACTGGACTGCGGATATATTTGAAGATATTTATGTAAGGGAGCATCCAGATAAAAAAGCATTGATATGGAAAGATCTTGATACGCTTGAAACTGACACGTTCTCTTATAAAACACTCTCTAAAAAAGCAAACCAGCTAATCAACCTGATTAGAAAATCAGGTGGTCAAAAAGGTGATTGTTTCTACATGATAAGTCCTATTCTGCCTGAAAACTGGATTGCAAGCCTTGCATGCATAAAAGCGGGAATAATTAATATCCCGACAGCGGTTACAATGACTCAGAGGGATCTTGAATTCAGATTTGAAACCTATACTCCCCAAATTATAATGGCTGATGAGAATTGTGCTCAACTGGTTGACCAAACACTTGAAAAAATTAATATCAAACCAAAAATGAAACTTATTACAGGCCGGAAAAAAGGCTGGACATCATTTGATATGATTTCAAATGAAGATGTCAGCGCAGAAAAGGCAGAAACAAAATCAAGTGATACCCTTTTCTGTTTTTTCACCTCAGGCACAACCGGGCTGCCTAAAAGAGTCGGCCATACAGCATTATCATATCCTGCAGGACATCTGTCAACGACTATTATGACTGGCTTAAAACCTGATGATATACATAACAATCTCAGTGCACCAGGATGGTCAAAATGGGCATGGTCAAGCTTTTTTGCTCCATTTAATGTCGGAGCTACAACAACAGGATTCAAATTTTCAGTTCTGGATGGTGAACAATATCTTGATGCCATATCCAGCCACTCAATAACAAGCTTCTGTGCCCCTCCCACTGCCTGGAGAATGTTCGTGAATATGAATCTTGACTCTTTTGATTTCCCATCTCTCAAACAATCCATAAGTGCAGGAGAACCACTGAATTCAGATGTCATCAAAAAATGGCAGAAACATACATCAACCGTGATCAGGGACTACTATGGCCAGACTGAATCAACCGCAATGATTGGCAACCCCGCCTGGCTGGATGATAAAATCAAACCAGGATCATTTGGATTTCCTTCCTTTATGTATGATATGGCTATAGTAGACAATGAAGGAAATGAAATTACCCGGTCTGACCAGCCTGGTTACATTGTTGTTAAATTAGATAAATGGCGGCCCATAGGTCTGTTTTCTGAATATATAGGGAGTCCTGAAAAAATGGGCTCTGTATTTGTTGACAACTATTATTATACCGGGGACAGAGCATATTTTGATGAAGATGGATACTGGTGGTTTGTTGGCAGGGCAGATGATGTCATCAAATCTTCTGATTACAGAATCGGACCCTTTGAGGTAGAGAGTGCTCTTATGGAACATCCTGCAGTTGCAGAAGTTGCCGTAATAGGTGCTCCTGATCCAAATCGGTATCAACTTGTCAAGGCTTATGTGATTTTAAATCCAGCAGCCAAAGCTTCAAGAAAGCTTGCCCTGAAGCTTTTTAAACACACCATAATGATCTTACCCAAATTCAAAATCCCGCGAATCATTGAATTTGTCACTGAAGTTCCCAAAACAATCAGCGGCAAAATACGACGGATTATGTTAAGACAAATGGAAACAGATCGTCAGACGTTATATTCAGACACTCCTCAGGAAGATTCTCAGGAATACTTTTACTGGGACTTTCCCGAACTGAGTTCAAAAAAACAGCCGGAATGAAAACCGTCTGTGAAATATCATGGGAGAGCCTGCTGATCTGAAAAATTATAGTTTTTCAATTGAATCCTGTTTAAAAAAAGGCATTTTAACATCAACCTCTCCACTGCCTGACCTTAAAAACACTGCATCTTTATACCGCTTTTGAAAAACCTTGATCATTTTTCGATTCTCTGCAAGAACCGTTGCAATAAATTGTTGATAATTATTTTCCTTTGCTATGTTTTCAAGGATTTCCAGAAGGTATGATCCTATTCCCATTCCATGAAGTTTCTCTTTAACAAGAAATGCCACTTCAGCACTCTTTTTATCAGCTTCTGCATACGACCCGATCGCTACAATCTGTTTGCGTTTACCAACCTGCATAAGTGCGATAATGGTCATATTCCTTGTATAATCCACCTGTGCCCACTGTTTCTGAAGCATATCCCTTGAGAAAACTTTACGTCTGTTAAAAAATCTGTAATATATGGAATCTTCCTGCAGAGAGTAGTAAAAATGACGGGATTCAAACTCATCAGAAGGCAGGAGGGGTCTGAAATCAACCGTTCTTCCATTAGACAGCTGCAATGAATAAAGGTATTTATCCAGAAACAGAAGGTCCTGATCTGTCGGGGGAAGCTGATCCGGAAATATATAATGCCTTTTTTTAGCTTCCTGGATCAGATCTTTCCTGAATTTTGGATGGGCAATTCTTGCAAGCTCCATCACTCTCTGGTAGATGCTTTTTCTGCGCATTTCAGCAATACCATATTCTGTTACAATGATATCAATATCGCCCCTTGTGGTGGCAACCCCTGCTCCTTCACTTAAATGGGTAACAATTCTTGAGACTTTACCATTCTGGGCAGTAGATGGAATGATAACTATTGAAAAACCACCCTTTGACATGGCAGATCCCCTTATAAAATCAACCTGATCTCCAATACCGCTGTAAAAAAGATAACCCTTGGAATCCGTACAGATCTGACCGGTAAGATCTACTTCAAGAGCTGAACTCAGGGAGATGAAGTGATCATTTTTGGCTATAATATTTGGATCATTGACAAATTGAGAAGATTTAAAATAGAAAACAGGATTATTGTCAATATAATCATACAACTCCTTTGAACCCATGCATAAAGATGCAATAACCCTGTTTTTAAGATATGATTTGTTCTTATTGGTTATGGTTTTATTTCTAAAAAGAGGCAGCAGTCCGTCTGTTATCACCTGTGTATGGATACCGAGATCTTTCTTATCGCTCAAATAAGGCAGGACAGCATCTGGCAGATGTCCGAAACCGATCTGCAGTGTAGCGCCATCATCTACAAGCCTGTTCACATAATGGCCTATTCTTTCCACAACTTTTTTATTCTTAGTCTGTGGAATAGCTTCAAGAACTGGCTCATTGCATTCCACCACATAATCTATTTCATCAATATGAATAATGCCGTCACCCCAGGTTCTTGGCATTTTTGAGTTTACCTGAGCAATAACAATATCTGCATTTTTCATTCCGGAAAGTGTTATGTCAACAGAAATTCCAAGGCTGCAGAATCCATGATCATCAGGCGGACTTACCTGAATGAGTGCAACATCAAGCCCGATTTCATTTGTATCAAAAATTTCAGGTATCTGGGAGAGATAGACAGGAATATAATCAATTTTACCTTCAAAGGCAAACTGTCTCATTGAAACTGAGATAAAAAACAGCTTTATGGAGAATCTTGAAAGAAAATCTTCATCATTAACATATTGGGACAAAGTGGAGGAAAGCATCTGATAAATTACAATATCCTGAATCGACAAATCCTTTACCAGTGCTTTTATCAATTTCTGAGGCTCACCGCAACCCGTACCAATAAATACCCTTGACCCGTTTTTTATCTTTCTGATGCTCTCTTTTGCTGTCAATAACTTGTCTGAGTATTTCTCCTGCAGTTCCATTTACTCTCTCCTGTCAATAGCGGTAAAAGCGCTATTTATTTTAAAGGATTCCTGCTGCAAAACAGAATACCGCACTTAATCTATTTTCTGAAAAAACTGAGTTGTGTTAATTCACTGTTCAGGATTAATGGTTGCTAATTCTGAGTTTAAATTCATGCTCTGCTCAATAAATTGACTCTGCAATGGATATTGTCCTGTCACCGAGCATATTAACATAACTTGCCATCTCATTGTCATACCATCCGTAAATCACTGTCTGGGTTACCTGGATACTTGTCATATGGTCTTTGATCATATCCAGTATACTTCTATCAATCCCCTTCACCTGCTCAAGATTGATATTGATGGCTCCGGTGCGTGTATGGGTTTCATGACCTTCTACAAATGCAGCTGCCCTTGGAGTCCCTATAATATCGGAAGAGACATTCTGCTTGTCCGAGTACAGGAGGTATCCATTGTTACTGGCTTTTGAAGTTTCATCATAAATGGAGTTAATCAGTTCCCTTCTTATGGGTTTTTTATTCAGCTCTTCCTGAAAATTCATCACAAGAATAATTAATGAGCCTGTGGTGGTAGGGATACGGACTGATTCTGCAATAAATCCAATGGTTGCCATTTCCGGTATAACCAGCTGAAGTGCCTTTGCAGCACCAGTGGTGGTAAGAATGATATTATTTAAAATAGATCTGTTTTTCCTTAAATCTTTGGCTGAAGTTTTCGGGAGACGATCCAGCACCTGTTGAGATCCGGTTGCAGCATGTACAGTTGCCATTGAGGCAGACAGTATTCTATCTATTCCAAAATAGTCGATCAACGGTTTTATCATGTGGGCAAGACATGTCGTTGTGCATGATGCATTGGAAATTATATTGTGAACCAGAGGGTCATAATCTTCATCATTGATTCCCATAACTGTTGTTACAGCATCTTCAGGCATGGGAACTCCATCCTTTAATTTAAATGGAGCAGAAGCAATTACTTTTTGAGCCCCTGCTTCAAGATGGCCTCTGATTGATCCTTTAGGGTCGTCTGCTTCAAGGGAAGGATCTAAAAACTGTCCGGTTGTGTCAACGACAATATCAACATCGTTTTCTGCCCATTCAATATCCTTTGGATTACGGCTTTTCTGTAAAATTTTCACATTGACTCCATTGACTTTCAATGAACCGCTGGCTTCATCAACATCAGTTATAACAGGTTCTGCTCTATATCCGTGAAGGAAAGCATCAAGCCTGCCATAGGTTGTGTCTCTTCCTATATAATGAATAATATCATTAAAAGACTGCCCTACTTCCCTCCCTACATTAATCACAATGGAATCGAAAAACTTACTTCCGGCATAATGCCATAAACTCAATTTCCCTATTCTCCCAAGCCCGTTAATCCCCAGTGTTGATGAACTTTTCGCAGTCATCTTTCTCTCCTTCAATTTTTATAATAAAATTTTGCCGTCATTTAAATTTAATAATTATCTGTAAAATATCCGTTTCTTACTCCTGGTCATCAATCGACCTCTATCCTGCCTTTATATACCAGCCCTTTTTGACCATGAATACTTATGAAATCTCCTGAAACCATTTTTATATCATTTAACATGCACACCTTTTTCTGCTCATTGCAGACAAGATTTTCACATCCGACAACACAGGTCTTATCTAAACTATATGCAACAACAGCTGCATGGGATGTAAGTCCCCCTCTTGCTGTCAAAATACCGTCAGCTGCATCAATTTCCAGTATATCATCAGGAACGGTGTCATTTCTTAATAATATTAATTGAATATCAGGCTCCTTTTTTCTGAACTCATCAATCTCCTTTAATGAAAAAACAATTCTGCCGCTCATTGCCCCGCCGCTCACACCAATTCCCTGACCAATATATACTTTTTCAAGAATCTGCGGATCAACATCAAAATTCACAATCCTTTTTCTGTCTCTCTGGGACATATCTCTTGCCTGCAGAATATAAAGGTCATCTCTGTTCCTGCCCTCAAAAGTAAACTCTATCTCCTGAGGGTTCCACCCTTCATCATAAACCAGTTGATGCACAATAGTTTTTAATTGTGAATATATATTGGGAAACTTTTTTTCAAGGCTTATGTTTGATTCTCTCTCTTCAACCTCACACTGCACTTCTGAAACAGGAAGCGTTTTTACAAGTCCTGATACAACATCTTCACCTTGATTACCAATTGTAAAATCGCCCCACAGCCTTATTGTATCCCCTGGAAGTCTTGGACTGTGGCTGAATACAACACCTGAACCAGACTGTCTTGAAAGGTTGCCAAACACCATGGCCTGAACAGTAACTGCCGTACCCCAGTCATCTGATATTCCCATAATGCGCCTGTAATCCTTTCCTCTTTTGGACTCCCATGAAGAAAAAACCTTATCAATGGCCAGAAACAGTTGATCAACCGGAGATTCAATCAGCTTGATACCGGAATCAAGCAGCAGCTGTTTATAGGAGAGAGCAACCTCTTTCATTTGATCTCCGGTAAAATATCTTTTAAATTCAATACCAAGATTTTTCTTTTTAAGATAAATAATATGGTCAAATTCATCTCTTTTAATCCCAAAGGCCATACCATAGCCTTGAATAAATCTTCTATAGCTGTCCCAGGAAAACCATGGATTTCTGCTTGCTTCTGCAATACTTGCTGCAATTTCCTCATTAAGACCGACATTCAGAAAAGAGTCCAGCATCCCTGGCTGTGATATTGATGAACCGCTTCTAACCGACAGCAATAGAGGATGTTTCAGGTCACCAAATTTTTTATGGCTTTTGGATTCAAGGCTTGCAACCATCTTTGCAACATATTTTTTAAAATTCCTGTTTGCAGGCTGATAGTTATTTATTATTTCCCTGCACTTGAAAACTTCTGTTGTAATAATAAAACCCTCTGGAACAGCAATTCCCATGTTTTTCAGTTTCACAAGATTCAGGCCCTTGTTGCCGAGAAAAATAATATTATTACTAATAGTGTCAAAACTACCGATTTCTGTAACCGAGAACCTGGGATCATAATTAAGCAGCCTGCTTAAATGGACCTGAGAAAGCTTTTCAGACTGTTGAAAAAGTGTCTGCAGTATTCTATTTAAAAAAACATCCATCTGCTGAAGGCCTAAAGAGGAAGCAATCCGTTCCCTGAAAAATATTTCTGCCACACGGTGATCAAAGTTTAATTTATTGTCATTTCTGCCATTGGAAAAATATTTAACAAGAATCTGTTCTTTGCCGATTTTTGATTCAATATGAGATAAGTTATTGGAGTGGATGTTATTGAAATGGTCATTTACAATATCTGCAACAGCTCTGGTAAATCCTTTGAAAATATCAAGATACTGAGTAAATGAACAGGTTCTGATACTAACGGAAAATTTAAGGAAATCCATCTGTACATCCATCTGGTTGGATGCGATACCGTCTATTGCCAGTGCTTTTGTAAAAAGCTGGAGTATTCGGTAGATTTGTTCAAATGTTGATTTGGTAATAACCTGGAGGTCAATACTGTTGATTAAATCTTCAAATAATACATTTAAAATACTTTCAATTCGAAGGCTTAGTCCCAAAGCATCAAATTTTGTTTCATTATAGCTGCCGTACATTGATGGAATGTCAATGGCAAAATGTCGTTTATAATAGATTGCCTCATTGGGTTTATAAATTTTGTCAGAAACCACAATTGCCTTCAGTTTTTCCATATAGTTGAGAAGAGATAATATCTTTTGTTCCAGATTGCTCTCTTCCATTGCCGCAACAAATTGATTAATATCCGGCAGATTTGCTGAGTTGAAATAGGAAAGATAATTTTTAAGCTCCAGATTATCAATACCGTATTTCTGGTTCAGCAGCCTGTAAAACCCAAATATCATTTTAACTCTGGTTCTGTCTCTTTCAGTCACCCCTTCTATATCGTCAATCATCTTGTTGACAGCATCTTCAGTATGGATGAGGTAATCATCAGGAAGAGAAATATTGTTAGCCTCAAGATCATTGAGAATCACCTTGGGCCCGTCAACAAAAATTCCTGACTCCTGGATTTCATTGTAAATAGATGGTGGAACAAAGGGCTCAAGTTTGACTTTATTCCCTGTTTTCCAGAAACATATCACTTCCTGAATAAAATCCACTATTCTGCTTGAACTTTCAACATGACACTGTTTTCTCAAGAAGTGAATTAATCTGTCTTTTCTATTGGAAGACTCATCAAGACGGGTTGAAATATCTCTGAGCTGTCCCTCTGCGCCTATCTCATTGAAAAAAACAGGTAAAAGCCTTGAAAGCTGTTTTACAAGATCAAATACCGGCTCAATATCAGAATTTAAAAACTTACTGATATCCCTTGGAAAAAGGTCTGTATCTTTTATAAAGACGCCGCCAATGGACAGAGAGATAATCAAAGCCGATAAAAGCCTTCTTGACTTTTTGGGATGCTGTGCAATAAGGTCAAGGAAAATTCTAATATTTTTAACATGTGCGGTATTGCTCTTTATCTGCCAGTCATCACCAATTCCCTCAATCATGGGAAACTGAAAACCATGATCAACCACTCTGTCTATAAAGTGATTTATCAAATCAATTTTTGAAGTTTTATAAACAGCATCACCAATTTTATGTATACAATCAAGAACTGTCTCAGGATATGTCTTCTTCAGGTTTTTCAGCAGCACAAAAGTATCATTGATAATATTCATATCCCGTTTAAAATCTTTATCACCAATCAGGTGTACCAATGTTGTATTTATATCTCTGAGTGCATGGACATGTATTGTTGCAAGGCCCGGGACCTGAATGATATAAAAAAGAAAAGTAAGTTTAAGATGATAACCTGCTGTATCCCCTTTGCTCTCTTTTACTATCTTACCTGGAATTGCTTTTATTTTATTGACACAATCCTGGTAATTCACAAGCTTGGTCAAGCTATGGGTCGTCTCTCTCAAACCGATATCTGAAGTTTTTACGATTGATTCAAGTTCACTCTTCCACTGTTTAATTTTTGCATGTGAAATATCATTCAACACCCTGTTCAGATCCGGGATAAGCTGATCGGCATCAAGACTCCTGCTGATCCACGAAATAGCGTCTTCCTGGTTTAACCAGTAATCAAATGAATATTTATAGAATTTTATTAAAAGCGTGTTTATTGATTTAAAAACAGTTTCATCTTTTTTAATTTTCTCAGATAAAAGCTTTGCAATTTTATCAGCTTGATAATATGAAGTGACAAAAAAATAGATTTCATCATTTTTAAAGGAACCAATTTTTAAAAACGACTCCTCAATAACAGGTATAAACCTGTTGAGTTCATTTTCAGAATTTTTACAGATATGCTGTAAAAACAGCATTAAATTATTTGCTGAATCTGTTTTTATTTTCAGGCTTGATCCTGATTTAAAAGCATTGAGATATATATCCACAAAAAGAGTTAATGCCTTATCACCATTTATGTCTCCTTTAAAAAGATAAAAATTCTGCAAAGAGAAATATCTTGCTTCACTGACAATAAAGTCCCAGTTCCTGTAAGGGTGTGATAACTCCTTTAAAAAAATCGTCATACGGTTTAAAATGCCAACATATGATGAAACAATTTCAAGCAGGACCTGATACTCAGGGGCTACGTCAACATCAATTTTTGTATCGGATAAATTAACCTCAAGAGCTGTAGATCTCACAGAATATCCTCCAGATATGAAATTGATTTTATAAAATTCATCGCTCTGCTTCTACTGCTCTATTTCATGTAGCTTTCTATAAACAGCATAGTAAGTTACCGGTATGACGAGAAGTGTAAACAGTGTGGATGCAAAAAGTCCAAATATTAATGCCCAGGCAAGTCCTGAAAATACAGGATCTAAAGTTATGGGAAAAGCTCCGATAGCTGTTGTCAGTGCTGTCAGCAGTATTGGCCTCATCCGTACGACACCGCTTTTTAGTATTGCTTCCTTAAAGGCTTCACCCTGGTCAATGGCATCCTGAATAAATTCAATCAGCACCAGAGAGTTGCGAATTACAATTCCGCCAAGTGCTATCATCCCGATCATGCTTGTTGCAGTAAAAAAAACAGGATCATTAAAGCCGCTGACAGGGTTTGTAAAAAGATTTAATATAAAAAACCCGGGCATAATTCCCAGGACAGTCAAAGGGATTGCCATCATAATCAGAATCGGCATGAAATATGAACCTGTATTGATTACAAGGAGCAGATAAATACCCAGCAGTGCTGCTGCAAAGGCAAGTCCCATATCTCTGAAAACTCTCAGCGTAATCTTCCATTCACCTTCTCCTGACCATTTAACAGTGATACCGTTTTCAACAGGTCTGTTCTTAAGTTTTTTCATTATGTCCAGCACAGCTTCCCCAGGGGCTCTTCCAGCCATTTCACCCATTACATATACAAGCGGTTCAAGATTTTTATGATAAACAGGTTTTTTATTCCAGGTTTCATTAACTTGTATGATCTCATCCAGAGGGATCATCTTTCCTGTTGAAGATCTAATGGGAATATTTGAAATTGATACCATATCTGATCTTTTATTCCTGGGCAAAACAACCTTTATCCACAAAGCATTTCTCTCCCCGCTCTGATGAACACTTGCCGGAGTAGTGCCTGAAACAGCACTTTCAAGAGTATCAAGGATAATTTTTGTATCAATTCCGTGCAGAGCAGCTTTTTCCCTGTCAACCACTATATCCATCCGCCTGCTGTTTTGTTCTGTCATGATTTTTACATCTGTAACAAATAACTCATTTTCCATGATATTTTTAACATATTCTGCCCCTTCCAGCAGTTCTTCATAGGTTTTATCATGGCTGCCGTATATCTCTGCTACAAGTGTTGATAAGACAGGGGGGCCAGGAGGAACTTCCACAAGCTGGACATCGGCATTATTATCTTCTGCAATTTTTTCAAGATCTTTTCTTATGCGCAATAGAATCGTGTGACTCTGCTGCTGTCTCCTGGATTTATCCACAAGGTTGACTCTGATATCTGCGAGATGACTTCCTTTCCGGATAAAGTAGTGCCTTACCATACCGTTAAAATCCATTGGAGACGCAATGCCTGTATAAGAGACAAGATTTGTCACCTCATTGACCGTTCTGAGATAATTCTCAAATTTACGCACAACTCTGTCTGTATGTTCCAGTGATGTTCCCTCCGGCATATCAATAACAACCTGAAATTCGTTTTTATTATCAAAAGGAAGCAATTTTAAAGGGACTAATCTAAAAACTGCAAGAGAACATGATCCTATCAAGAGTATTATAATCACAATTAACAGGATTATCCGTAAATATCTTTTATTCAGGAACGGCTTCAAAACAAAGCGATATGTCCTGGAAAGATACTGTTTTGATGTTTTCTGTCCCACACTCTGTTTATTTTTTTTTAACAGTTTATAAGAGATCCAAGGAACAATTGTAAGGGCGCAAAGGGTTGAAAAAGTCACTGTGAGGGGGACATTAACTGCCATCGGGGCCATATATGGACCCATCATGCCGGTAATAAATGCCAGGGGTGTAAAA
The DNA here is from genome assembly GCA_964636495.1 of uncultured Desulfobacula sp. Classification (GTDB taxonomy): domain Bacteria; phylum Desulfobacterota; class Desulfobacteria; order Desulfobacterales; family Desulfobacteraceae; genus Desulfobacula. The sequence continues at coordinate 32,686 of CAZWSL010000010.1, forward strand.
CAGATAATAATAGCAATTGTGGACATGATAACAGGCGGTAAAACTTCCTGTACAGCAAAAAGAGTTGCTTCAAAAGGCTTGAAGATTTTTTGCCTGATATGACGCTGAATATTATCCACATTTGTGATCGGGTCATCAACAACAAGTCCAAGGGAGAGGATCAGTGCAAAAAGAGTTACCCGATTAATCGTATATCCAAGGAGAAAATTTGTAAAAAGTGCCAGGGAGAATGAAATAGGCACTGCAATTGCAACAACTGATGCTTCCCGCCAGCCAAGGGTGATAGCAAGGAGTATGACAACAGAGACAATTGCAAAACCAAGTGATTTTAAAAGCTCACTGACCTTGGCTTGGGCAGTCTGGCCATAATTACGTGTAATCTGCAAATGGATATTATCGGGAATAATGGTTTTTTGAAGTTTTTCAACTTCATCAATAATACTCTGCGCAACCTTGACAGCATTGGTCCCTTTTTTTTTTGAAAATGCCAGTGTCACACAGGGAAAAGAGAGTGGTGCTTCAGATGATATATTGTGTCTGTTTTTAAAATGATTTGAAAAACTGATCCTTGTATAGGAGTCAGCTTCAGCCGGACCATCAACAATTCTGGCTATATCACTGAGATATACTGGTTTAGAGTCCCTCCCTGATATTACAAGTCTTTCCACCTGGTTAACAGAACTCAAAAAAGAGGAGCTGGTAATGGTTATTTCACTGTTCAGCCTGTTTAAAAAACCGGCCTGTGTCGATACATCCGCACCTTGAAGAGCCTTTTGAACATCCTGTATAGACACTCCAAAACCCTGCATTCTCAAAGGATCCAGTTCAACCCTGATTTCTCTGTGTCTGCCTCCGTATATAGAGGATTTTGAAATATTATCAAGCCTGGATAATCTTGCCACCAGCTCCTGTCCAACTCTTTTTAATTCATAATCAGAGTATTCATCAGAATATAAAGCCAGATTCAAAATCGGGACATCATCTATTTCTACGGGTTTAATCAGCCAGTCTGTTACAATGGGAGGAACCCTGTCAAGGCTCATCTGTATTTTATTATGGAGTTTTACAATTGAATCTCCAAGATCTTCTCCCACAAAAAAACGGACAGTAACCATGGCTTTCTCTTTTGTGGAGAATGAGTATACATACTCGACACCATCAATTTCCCACAGTATTCTCTCAAGCGGTTCAGCCACTAATTTTTCAATCTCTTCAGGGCTTGCTCCCGGAGCCTGAACAAATATATCTGCCATTGGAACAACAATTTGCGGTTCCTCCTCCCTTGGAGTGATATATATGCTCATGATGCCCAGCACCAGTGCAATGATAATCAGCATTATAGACAGCTGGGATGTTAAAAACAGTTTAACTATATTTGAAAGAAAAGAGCGCTGTTTTTCAACCATCTTTTATCAATATCCTATTGTTTCTCCTGCATAGAGGCCTGAAAGCACTTCAATGCTGTTACCGAATATTCTGCCGGTTTTAATATATACCCTGCTCCATCTCTTCTCCTTTTTTACATTTGCAAGTTCCAGTTGTCCCACACGGATAACAGCATTCAAAGGGATAAGAAATATTTTCTCTTTTTCAACCGGGATAAGAAGTCTTCCAAACATCCCAGGATAAATGCCGGGAGTTTTCGGCAATGCTGCTTTTACTACAAAAGTCCTGGTGGCAGGGTCTGCATAGGGTACAATTTCCTCAATTTCAGAGGAGACTGATTTTCCTATTGTCTTAATTTTCACTTCATATTTATCACCTTTTACAATTCTGCTGATCAACCCTTCTCTGACATTTGCTTCAAGCCTCAAAGCACCACTGGTCTGAATAATCAGAAGAGCTCTGCCTGGTACAGCCAGGTCACCCGGATCAATCAGCCGCTGGGCCACAACTCCCTGGGAAGGAGATTTAATATTGGAATATTCAAGTCCTATCCGGGCTTCTTTAACGATTTCAAGCGATTTTCTTATTGATGCCTTTGCTGAGTGCTCAGCCTCCTGCATTTTTTCAAATCTTGCCTGTGCCTGAAGAAATACCGCTTTATCAATTTCAAGTTTCTGGGAGGGCACAATATCTTTTTTAAACAGATTTTTTGTTCTGTCATAGGCTGCCCTTGCCTGATCACGTGCTGCCTTTGCTTCATCCATGGATTTATAGGTCTGTTTTAAACTGTTTTTTGCAACACTCAACCCCTCTTTTGCCTGCTGAAGCTGGGTTGTCATACGCCTCGAATCAAGCTTGATTAAAACCTCTCCTTTTTTTACCACACTGCCTGGAACACACAGCACTTTCAATACCTGTGCACTTATCTGGGACGCAATTGCAGACTCTGTCACAGGGCGTATGGTGCCAACAGCTTCATAAACACTGGATATCTCTTTCTGTTCTACCACAGCAATATTATCGGGATTCAATAATTCATCTGACATGTTTTTCTTTGAAACACCAGGTGCGATTTTATCATTATCACAGGAGAACAGAATCAGTAGTATAAAAATTAATACATAGTTCTTTTTCATTTCATAACCCAAAAAATTATCCAATTAATTTATAATCTCTTAAGACCTATATATCATAAATTCGTCATATTATCTTACAATTTACAGAAGGCCTGCATATCTGTCTGCAGTCCACACTACCTGTAATCTTTATAATTGATATCATATTTTGCTGTTTTATAGGAGAATTTTCTTATTGTAATGCCAATAAGTTCAGATGCTTTTTTTATATTTCCCCTGGTGTTTTTCAAAGAATCCATTAAAATCTCTTTTTCCAGACGGGCAACAGCATTTTCAAGGTTTAACGGGGGGGTTTTGGACACACTCCCTGTCTGCAGTGATGATGGCAGGTGATAACTATGGATTGCCCCCTCATTGCAGAGGATGACTGCACGTTCAATACAGTTTTCAAGCTCCCTTACATTCCCTGGCCAGTGATACTCCATCATCATATCAATTGCAGGGCTTGTAACTCTTTTAATATTTTTTTTGTGCTCCTCTCTATATTTTTCTAAAAAATGATCTGCAAGAAGGATTATATCTGTTTTTCTCATTCTGAGACTCGGGATATAAATAGGGAACACATTCAGTCTGAAATAGAGATCTTCTCTGAACTTGCCATTCTGCACCATCTCTTCCAGATTTGCATTGGTGGCAGCAATAATTCTCACATCACTCTTAATTGACGTATGTCCTCCGAGCCGTTCAAATTCTTTCTCCTGCAGGACTCTTAAAAGTTTAACCTGGGCTGAAAAGGCCATATTGCCTATTTCGTCCAGAAAAATAGTTCCTTTATCTGCAATTTCAAATTTACCTATTTTTTTATGGGATGCTCCTGTGAATGCACCTTTTTCATGTCCAAACAACTCACTCTCAATTAAATTTTCAGGTATGGCGGCACAGTTAATTTTAATAAACGGATTTTTATTTCTCTCACTGTTATAGTGCAGGGCATTTGCAACCAGCTCTTTTCCTGTACCGCTTTCTCCTCTGATAAGGACAGTGGCAAGGGATGAGGAGACCTGGGATATCATCTGCAGCACTTCTCTCATCTTATTGGAGTTACCGATTATATTGTTAAACCGGTATCTATTTTCAAGCTGAGACTTCAGCTGAATATTTTCTGTTTTCAGCTGCTCTTTCTCAATCCGGATTTTTTCAAGATTTATAACATGCTGGGCAACCATTGCAGCTACAACAGATAGAAGTTTCTCTCCTTTTTCCAGAGATGTTTTACCTTCAAAAGGGCGGTCCGCACTTATTGCTCCAACAATACGGTTATCTTTTTTTATTGGTACGCAGATGAATGAGTATTCCTCTCCCAAGTCAATCTTCCTTGAGTGGGTTTTATCCATAAACAGGGGTTCTTCACTGATCCTGGGTACAACTGCCGGTTCACCTGATTGTATCACCTGGCCGACAATACCTTCACCGGGAGCATACTTTACCTTGCGGACTGCATCTTTTGAAATGCCATGGGCAATTTCAATTCTTATTTCACCGGTATCGGAGTTTATCAGAAAGATGATACCTCTGATCAGGTTCAGAGAATCAGAGAGAACAGTTAAAACCTTGAACAGAGATTTTTTCATGTCCATATGCTGGTTCAATGCCTCACTTATTTCATATAACAGAGAGATTTCTTTAAATGATTTCATTATTCTTTTCCATATGGCAGTTATAAGCGTTATATTTTTAATACCGTGCTTTATATCAGATCCGGGAAACAGGCTGACTCTTTCACTCTTTTATCTTTTCATCCGTTAAATCATCTGTTTTTAAATCTGCCAGCCTGTCAAGGGATTTTTCAATCAATGCTCGTAAATTTCTTCTTGAATCAAGTCTGCTCGAATGATAATTTAAAACCCACCATAAATGGTTCAGTTTTTCTACATCATCCCGGAACCATGATATAGACTCTCTCAGACCTTCAAGCGTGTCGAGTTCAGAACGAATCTCTTCATAAAAATCATAACACATTGCCTTGGTCAATGGTTTCAGATTAAGAATTTTTACTGTTTCCCGTTTTATCATCACTGCCTCCTCAAGCATTGAGATCTTTGCATAATGCTCAATTTTGTCATCGTGCAGGGAAGATGGAAATTATAACCAGAGGCATACATTGAATATTTTGAGGGTTATAATTTTCATATTCCGTGACAATTGGGCAAAAGAGGGTGTTATGCAAAGGTCTCACATATTTGATCAAGGTATGCCGCATCTTATACCCGCTATTTTTTTAATCCGTATGTTTACATTTAATATATGAATATGACTATTATTTTAGGGGTATATCAACCCGCTTTAATTGTAAAGTCTAAATGAAAAAATTAAGTTGCCAGAACCTGTCAAGATGAGTTAAGTTGTCCCTTAAATAAGAACCAGTGAACTGATAAACAGCCTGAAACCGGAGATGTAAAATAGGATTCAGACCCAAAAAAACTGTATTGCAGGACTAAAATTTTGATTTATGATGTAATGGAGATCAATAGCAGCAGATTCCGTGACTATTTTAATTTAAAAAGGATATCTTATATATTTTGAAAAATAAAATAACATTTGTAATTGGAGGATGCAGAAGCGGTAAAAGTTCTTTTGCCCTGGATCTGGCAGAGAGAGAAAAAGGAAAAAATAAAATTTTCATTGCCACATCTGTACCAAGTGACTCTGAAATGGAAAAAAGGGTTAAAAAGCATCAGCGTGAACGGGGAGATGAGTGGCAGACCATTGAAGAACCCGTAAAAATTTATGATAAAATCAATCACTATTCCAAAGATGCCAGTGCCATTGTTGTGGATTGCCTGACACTCTGGATCTCCAACCTGATGTTTGATGCATCTGGTCCGGCCCGGATTGAACAAGCAGTAAAACAGCTGAAGGAGTCATTAGAATCATGCGAGTGTCCTCTCTTTCTCGTTTCCAATGAAGTAGGAACAGGCATAGTGCCTGAAAATAAAATAGCAAGACAATTTCGTGATCATGCCGGATTTGTCAATCAAAGGGTTGCCGAAGCTGCTGACACAGTTTTTATGACAGTTGCCGGCATAGCTGTCCAGATAAAACCCAGACCATAAAATTCTCACTCACTGTTCAAATCAGTTTTTACAGAAAAGATCATGCTTTTATTGTTGACGTTATTGAACAAAAAAGAGTAATTAACAGGAAAAACATACTACAATGTTGATTGCAGAAACTTGACCTTGAACAAAAGCAGTCCACTGATAGTTAAAATTTTAAATATAGAGAAAAGAGATGCAGTATAAATATATTTTTGGACCTGTTCTGTCACGTCGTCTCGGCATTTCACTTGGAGTTGATCTGGTACCCCATAAAACATGCAGTCTGGATTGTGTCTATTGCGAATGCGGCAAAACCACCTTCATGACACTTGAACAGAAAGAGTATATAGAATTCAAACATGTAAAAAATGAGCTTGAACATTTCTGGAATCACAATGATGACCCTGATTATATAACGTTTTCAGGATCTGGTGAACCGACACTGAATAACAGTTTAGGTAAAATTATTAACTTTATCAAAAAAAGCAGACCAAATATAAAAACAGCTGTTTTAACCAACTCAACTCTTTTTGATGATCCAGCAGTAAGGCAGTCGCTCTTAAAAGCAGACCTTGTCATGCCTTCCCTTGACACTGTATCCCAAAAGGCATTTAAAAAGATCAACAGACCTGACAAAAATCTGGACATAAATAAGATCATTCAAGGCATCATCGATTTTTCAAAGGAGTATAGGGGTAAAATCTGGCTGGAAGTTTTAATCCTCCAGGGCTTTAATGACAGCGTGCAGGATCTGCAGCAATTAAAAAAGAGTATAAAAGATATAAACCCGGATCTGATCCAGATAAATACCCTGGACAGGCCGGGAGCAGTTGCCGGTATTAAACCTCTTTCCAGAACTGAACTTGAAAAGGCTAAAGCAGTTTTAGGATTTGACAATATGGAAATCATTGCTAAGGTAAATAAAAATATCAGGGCAAATCCCGAAATAGAAAAAGAGAATATTGAGACAGCCATCATTAACACGATTAACCGGAGGCCTTGTACAACCCAGGATCTACTCCAGCTCCTTGGTATTGAAATGACGTTACTGCAGAAATCCATTGCTGAACTTGAACAAAAAAAAATAATTACAGGCACAAAAAAAGAACGGGGTGTCTTCTATCATACAGTAAAGCAGTAGGTTGTCATGAAAAAGATTTTTACTGATTTTCGATCTGCTCTTGCATTTATCACTACACTTCCAACTGGAAAACATATTGCCTACTCTCCAACTGGAATGATCAAGTTTTTTCCTGTTGTCGGCCTTATACTCGGCAGTTTCCTGATTGCCTTTGATGTAATAGTCTCGTTTTTATGGGCACCAGGGGTAGTTTCCGTACTCAATGTTATTTTTATTGTTGTTATTACAGGTGCTTTTCACCTTGACGGACTGGGTGATACAGCAGACGGATTATTCAGCCACAGGTCAAAAGAGAGAGCCCTTGAAATTATGAAGGACAGCAGAACCGGAATGATGGGGCTTATTGCGGTATTCTGCGTACTTGCCGTTAAAACAGCAGGTATCTACTCAGTGAAAACAGAATCAACTCTCTTTTTTTCTTATGTCCTGTTTTTTATTATCCCTGCATATTCAAGAGGGGCAATGATTTTTGGTATTCGATTCCTGGATTATGGCAGAAGCAAAAAGGGAACAGGACGGGATCTGTTTGAAAAAAATATCCGGTTAAAAGATTTCTGTTTTTTAATTATTCCCATCACTGTTTCCCTTGTTCTGGGTTTTACTGCTCTTATATTGAATCTTGTATTTTTCGTCACTCTAATGGTTATCCTCAGATTTTACAAAAAACAGGTGAACTGTATTACAGGAGACATGCTTGGAGCACTTAACGAAATCATGGAAGCGGTTTTATTTCTTGCTGCCGGCACATTAATTTTTTAAAGGAAAAATCGTATGCTTTTAGGACATGGAGGAAATATCAATAATCTTGCAGCAAGCGTGGGCTGCAGTCCTGATGAAATCATTGATATGAGCAGCAATTTAAATCCTTTAGGACCTCCTGACAATACAGAAAAAGCAATTTTACGAAACCTGGACACAATAAGAACTCTTCCCGAACCAGATGCCGCATCCATGAAAAAAGGTTTTGCTGAATTTCACAATATTAACGGTGATAATGTTGTTGCAGGTAGTGGAACGACCTGGTTTATCTATAATATTCCGGCTGCCATGGGGTGTAAAAAAGTTTTAATATCCGGCCCTGCCTACTCTGATTACAGGGATGCATGCATCATGCATAAGGTTAAATGCCGGCACTGTTTTGCAAGAGAATCAAATATGTTTGTCCCGGATATAAATGAAATTGCAGAAATGGCAGAAAGTGCAGATACTATTTTTATATGCAACCCTGACAACCCGACCGGTGCTCTCTTATCAAAAGAAGAACTTGAGTATCTCATAAAAAAGCATGCAGACAAAGCATTTGTAATAGATGAGTCATATCTTCCGTTTGCAGAAAATGGTGACGATATCTCACTGGTGTCAGATCTTCAATATAAAAATCTAATTGTTCTCTCTTCAATGTCAAAAATATTCAGCATTCCAGGACTTCGCACTGGTTTTTTAAGCAGCTCCAGAGAAATAGTCAAAAAAATGATGACCTATTATCAGCCCTGGAGTGTAAACTCCCTTGCACAGGCTGTTATAAAAGATATTTTTGACAACCCTGAACAGGTTAAGCCGTTTTATCAGAAAACAAGAGCGTTTATAAAAAAGGAGAAAAAAATATTTACCGGATCTCTTAAAAACATAAAGGGATTGAAGAGTTTCACTTCAAGCACATACTTTATTCTTGCAAAACTGCCGCAGAGGATCAGGTCAGCAGAATTCTGCAGAGAAATAGGAAAGCATAGGGTGTTGATCAGAGACTGCTCCAATTTTGAGGGTCTGTCAGATCAATATGTGAGATTTTCCCTGAAAAAAAGAGAAGATAATCTTCTCCTTGCAAATCTGATAAGAGAGATTTTATAGTATGATGTTCTTGATAAGAATTTCTCCTTTACACTTCAAACACCTTACATGGAAATGATAATGTTTGATATTGCCTGGTATATAATTCTGGCTGCTTTTATCCTTGATTTTTTCCTTGGTGATCCTGCAGTACTGCCTCACCCTGTCGTCTATATGGGAAAATCAGTGGATTTCTTTGAACCTCTTTTCAGGAAATATGATAAAAATCTTTTTTTATCAGGCTTATTCTTTGCTTTGTTTTTAATTTTTTCCTCCTGGATCATCTCTTTTGCCGCAATAAAACTCTGCACAAATATTCATCCCATTTTTGGGAAAGCCATGGAAATACTCCTGCTTTTTTTCTGTTTTTCATGTAAAAGCCTTGATAACGAGGCATTAAAAGTGTTTTACAGCCTGAAACAGAATAATTTAAAAAAGGCACGTACAGATTTATCAAGGATTGTGGGACGGCAGACTCACTATCTTGATGAAACTTCTGTAGTAAGAGCAGATATTGAAACTGTCGCTGAAAACTTTGTAGATGGTTTTTTATCTCCTCTGTTTTTTGCAGCAGTTGGAGGCGTACCAATGGCCATAGCATACAAGATGATTAATACACTTGATTCCATGGTTGGATATAAAAATGAGAGATATATACTATTCGGGAGAGCATCTGCAAGAATTGATGATGCTGCCAATTTTATCCCAGCAAGAATATCTGTCATGATAATTGGATTGAGTATCTTTCTATTTTCCATTAAACGGGGTATTTTATCATTTAAAACCGGATTTTCCCAGGGGTTGCTTCATACCAGCCCCAATGCAGGATATCCAGAGGCTGCTTTTGCAGGAGCTCTAAAAATTAAACTCGGGGGCCCCAGCATGTATCATGGAAAAGTTGTTGAAAAACCATATATTGGAAACCGTTTCCCAGATCCGGATAAATACAAGATAAAACAGGCATGCGATATCATGATGCTTGCCTCTTTTCTAAGCACTCTTATCGTGTGTCTTATTCTTATTGCAGTTTGAAAAAAGTATAAAAATGATTCCAGACAATCTCACACTGCCTGAAAAACCGTTTAAACTTGCAACTACTTCATTTATTATTCCAGATAATATCATACCGAATGTCAGGAAACTTGGCCCCTTTTTTGATGAAATAGAACTTCTGGTTTTTGAGAGTCAACCAGAAAACGTACTGCCAGGCAGGAGTGAGGTGGAGCAGCTTCTATCTTTATCACAGCGGTTTAATCTCAGCTATAATGTACACCTCCCTGTTGATGTGAGCATTTCCAGTACTTCAGCAAAAGAGAGAGCAGTTGCCGGAAATTCCATTCTCAAAGTAATAGATCTTTTTGCTCCTCTAAAACCAACCAGTTACACACTTCATCTTGATATACCCAAAAGTATCCAGACCCATGCTGGAGAAATAATAAAATGGCAGAAGATAACTGAAAAAAGCCTTGAATCACTCCGGTCTCAAGTTCCTCTGCCTGAAATCATATCAATTGAAACCCTTGACTATCCTTTTGATTTTGTAGAGCCTTTTATAGAAAAATTTAATTTTTCTGTCTGCATTGATGCCGGCCACCAGATAAAATATGGTTACAATCTCCTGCAAACTTTTGAAAAACAGAGGCAGAAAACTGCTGTCATACATCTGCATGGTGTTGAATTCTCGCAAAATGGAATTAAAGATCACACATCCCTTGATAAACTTCCTGAGCGGCATATGAACCAGGTAAAAACTATTTTAAACAGTTATTCAGGAGTAATCAGCATTGAAGTCTTCAATCTTAACAATCTGAACAGGTCTTTAAAGGTGTTATCTAAACTTTTCAGGGATATTCAACCGGAAATTTTGCTATACTGAAATCCGGCTGCAATTAATTTATTCAATATCTTGAAAACTGTGGCAAGTAATGGCAGAATAGAGTGTTATGCAAGGAGAAATAACATAATGCCTTTAGTAAAAAGAAGACGTAAAAGCCGTCAAATCAGTGTTGGAAATGTAAAAATCGGTCATGATTCACCTGTCTCGGTTCAATCCATGACCAATACACAGACCCAGAATATAGCGGCAACAGTTGAGCAGATACGTGGCCTTGAAAAGGCAGGTTGTGAAATCATAAGGGTTGCTGTACCGGATATGGAGGCTGCCGTTGCTATTGAGAAGATCAAAAAAGAGATAAACATTCCCCTGATAGCAGATATTCATTTTGATTACAGGCTTGCAATTGCTTCTGCAAAAGCCGGTGCTGATGCTTTGAGAATCAATCCTGGAAATATTGGAGAAGAGAAAAAGGTTAAAGCGGTTGTTGATTGTGCCAAAAAATATCATATCCCCATAAGGATTGGTGTGAATGCAGGCTCCCTTGAAAAAAATATTGAACAGCGGCTGGGAGTCACTGCTGAGGCTATGGTAGAGAGTGCCCTGGTAAATATAAAAATTCTTGAAGACATGGGCTTTTATGATATAAAAGTTTCACTGAAAGCTTCGGATGTTGCAAGAACTGTAGAAGCCTACAGGCTTCTTGCAACAAAGACAGATGTACCATTTCACATCGGAGTTACCGAAGCAGGCGGGCTTTATGCCGGAATAACAAAATCAGCCATTGGCATAGGAATGCTCCTTGCCGAAGGTCTTGGAGATACGTTAAGAGTTTCATTGACAAGAGATCCTGTTGAGGAAGTAAGAACAGGTTATGAAATTTTGCGGGCTTTAGGGATTAGAAGCCGGGGACCTGAACTTATTTCATGCCCGACATGCGGAAGATGTAAAATTAATCTTTTCAAAATAGCACAGGATACAGAAAAAGCTTTACTTGAGCATGCAGATGAGATTAAAGTTGCCATTATGGGTTGTGTTGTAAATGGGCCAGGAGAGGCAAAAGAGGCTGATATAGGTATTGCAGGAGGAGATGGAAAGGGAATCTTATTTAAAAAAGGTAAAGTAATACGTAAAATCGAACAGGATAAACTTGTGGATACATTGCTCAGTGAAATAGACAATATGACAAATGACAAAAAAGGTGGAAAAAGTTAATGGCAAAAAAGAGTAAAACAGCAATCACACCAACCAGAAGCCAGGATTACGCCGGCTGGTACCAGGAAGTGGTAAAAGCCTCGGATATGGCTGAAAACTCTCCTGTGAGGGGATGTATGGTAATAAAACCTTGGGGGTATGCCATCTGGGAAAATATAATGAACCAGATGGATGAAATGTTCAAAAAAACAGGTGTAAAAAACGCCTATTTCCCCCTGTTTATCCCTTTAAGCTATCTTGAGAAAGAGGCAGAACATATAGAAGGTTTTGCAAAGGAGTGTGCTGTTGTCACACACCACAAACTTGAAAAAGATGATAAGGGCGGTCTGCTTCCTTCCGGAAAACTGACTGAACCATTAATTGTACGCCCCACTTCGGAAACGATAATCGGAGAATCCATGTCAAGATGGACATCCAGTTACAGGGATCTCCCCATTCTTTTAAACCAGTGGGCTAATGTAGTCCGGTGGGAAATGCGCACCCGCATGTTTCTGCGGACAAGTGAATTTTTATGGCAGGAGGGGCACACCGCCCATGCAGACGAAGCCGAGGCAAAAGAGAGAACAATGCTTATGCTCAATATCTATACAAAGTTTGCTGAAGAGTATCTTGCAATGCCTGTTATAAGAGGAAGAAAAACTGAATCTGAAAGATTTCCAGGTGCTGATGACACACTTTGTATTGAATCAATGATGCAGGATAAAAGAGCTCTCCAGGCAGGCACTTCACACTTTCTTGGGCAAAATTTTGCAAAAGGATCTGATATCAAATTTCAGAATGAGGAAGGTAAGGAAGAGTTTGCATGGACCACATCATGGGGAATTTCCACCCGGATGATAGGCGGGATGATAATGGTACACTCAGATGATGACGGTCTTGTAGTGCCGCCCAGAGTTGCTCCGGCCCATATTGTTATTCTGCCGATTTTTAAAAAGGGGGAAGACAGCAGAATTGTTCTTGAAAGTGCCCAGAATCTCAAAGATGCTCTTGAAGAAAAGCGGTTTCATAACAGAAATATTATTGTGGAAATTGATAAAAGAGATATTGGAGGAGCAAGGGGCTGGGAATGGGTCAAAAAAGGCATTCCTGTGAGAATTGAGCTGGGGCCGAGAGATATTGCCCAGAATACTGTTTTCATGGCCACAAGGGATGAACCTTCAAACAGAAAAAAATCCATGGACAGGGAAGAATTCATAGATCAGATTACAAATATACTGGATAACATTCAAAATAATTATTTCAACAGAGCAGTAACCTGCAGAAAAAAGAATACCTTTGAAATTGATGATAAAAACAAATTTTACAAATTGTATAAGCAGTCTAAAGGGTTTAATAATGGTGCTTTTGTAATGGCCCACTGGTGTGGTTCTCCACAGTGTGAAGAGAAAATAAAAAAAGATATCTCTGTGACTATACGATGTATTCCCTTTGACAGTCCGCCGGAGCAGGGGAAATGTATATGCTGTAATAATTCAAGTTCAAGAAGAGTGCTTTTTGCAAAAGCATATTAAATTATATTTGCAATCAGGAAACAGTTGCAGATGATAAGAATTACTGACATACTTGATAAGATATATGAATATAATCCAGAAAGTGATCCAGATATTATAGATCGCGCGTATATTTATTCAGCACGTGTACATGAAGGACAGATGCGGCTCTCAGGTGAACCTTATCTGTCCCATCCCCTTGAAGTTGCCAATATCCTTGCTGATATGCGTCTTGATGTGGAAAGTATTGCTGCAGCACTTTTACACGATGTTATTGAAGATACTTCAGCCACAAGAAAAGATATTGAAGATATGTTTGGGCCGAATGTAGCTCACATTGTTTCAGGAGTTACTAAACTCTCTGCTCTGGTTTTTACTTCCAAAGCAGCACAGCAGGCTGAAAGTTTAAGAAAAATGATTCTTGCCATGGCAGATGATATCAGGGTCGTCCTGATCAAGCTTGCTGACAGAATTCATAATATGCGAACTCTCAAGTACCATCGCAAACCTGAAAAACAGATAGCCATTGCCCAGGAAACCCTTGATATTTATGCGCCCATAGCTGCCCGCCTTGGAATTTTCTGGATGAAATATGAACTTGAGGAAATTGCCTTTTACTATACATTAAGGCGTGATTATGAACGCATTGACGCTCTTGTAAACAAGGCAAAAAATGAAAAAGAAAATTATATAAGGCAGGTCAGTGAGAAACTCCATGAAAAAATGGAGCAGACAGGTCTTAAAGGAATGATAAAAGGTCGTTACAAACAACCCTACAGTATTTATCAGAAGATGGTATCTCAGAACCTTGAGTTCAATGAAGTATATGACATAATTGCGTTCAGAATCATTCTTGATACAGTTCCCCAGTGTTATGCCGCAATGGGTGCGATACACTCCATGTGGAAACCTATTTATTATAAAATCAAAGATTATATCGGCAATCCAAAACCCAATATGTATCAATCCATTCATACCACAGTAGTGGGACCAAAAGGTGAAAGAGTTGAAATTCAGATCCGCACCCATGAAATGGATGAAATTGCTGAATCCGGCATTGCAGCTCACTGGAGTTATAAAGAGGGTACCAAGATAGATGAAAGTACAGGTGAGCTGTTCGCATGGATCAGCAAGCTTGTAGAAAATCAGGAGAATTATAATGATCCGGATGAGTTTTTAGAAAATGTCCGTATCGACCTTTATCCTGATGAAATTTATGTTTTTACACCTCTGGGAGAGATAAAAACACTGCCTAAACACGCCACACCTGTTGATTTTGCATATGCCATACATACAGAGGTAGGTGCCCAGTGTACAGGAGCCAGAGTAAATGGCAAGCTGGTTCAGCTCACCCATGAACTCCATACGGGTGATACAATAGAAATTGTGACTACCAAAGGGCACACTCCAAGCCCTGACTGGCTTAATTTTGTTAAAACCGTAAAGGCAAGGACAAAAATTCGTACATGGATAAATGCCAGAGAGAGGGAGAGAAGCTACTCCCTTGGCAGGGAGATGTGTGAAAAAGCGTTTAAAAAGAAAAATCAGAATTTCAACTCTCTTGTTAAATCAGGGCAGATAAAAACAGTTGCAGACTCTTTCGGTTTTAAAAGTATTGACGGCTTAATAGCCCATGTGGGATTTGGGAAATTAACACCCCAGCAGGTTTTTAATAAAGCACTGCCTGAATTTGATAAACAAAAACCAAAAAACATTCTTCAGAAACTTGCCAGTAGGCGTAAAAGAAAAGATAGTACAGGAATTATAGTGAAAGGTCTGGATGATATTCTTGTTAAATTTTCAAAATGCTGCAACCCTCTTCCCGGAGATCCCATAACCGGTTATATAACACAGGGGCAGGGGGTCACCATCCATAGAAAAGGGTGCTTGAATGTAATGAAAATGAGCAGTGAACGTCATATTGAAGTTCAATGGAGTGACAGCGTTACTGAGTCCTATCCTGCAAGTATCAAAGTCACTACAGAAGACAGGTATGGGCTTCTTGCAGATATTGCATCCGTTATCAGTAAATATAAATCCAATATTTTAAATGCCAAAACTGAAACAAATGCAACTGGAATCAGCCTGTTCTATTTTACCTTCCTGGTTGAGAGTTCAGATCAACTCAAAAAAATTATGTCAGATATCAGGAAGGTAAAAAAAGTAAACAGTGTGAAACGTATCATAAGAGTCGAGTAGTGCTGCTGCATGTCATATAGAAGTGGAGGTCAGTCTATGCAGCTTTGATTATTTTTCCTGCCTTTATGCAGCTTGTGCATACATCTATTTTTCTTACGCAACCCTGTTTGATAACAGCACGAACCCTTTGAAGGTTTGGGTTAAACCTTCTTTTAGTCAGATTATGGGCATGACTGACATTATTGCCTACTAATGGCTTTTTTCCACAAATAGTGCATTTTTTTGACATTATTATACTCCTGTAAAGACAATTTAAATAAGAGAGCAGAGTACTGCACCTCAACCCTCTCTTAATGAGACCTTTGCATAACCCCCCTCTTTTGCCCAATTACCAAGGAATATGAAAATTATAATCCTCAAAATACTCAATGTATTCCTCCGGTTATAATTTCCATCTTCCTTGCATTATAACAAAATTGAGCATTATGCAAAGATCTCTTAATAAAATAAAAACCTAAAAAATATATATTAAAAACAGATAAAAGTAAAGAATTTTTATTTTTTATCTGCAAGGGAGTGATATTTGGAAATTTTATTCAACGCCTCACGACTCTCCTCTGAGTCTGGATAATTTTCAACAATATATTCATATCTTTTTAACGCTGCCTTGTACTGCTTTGTTTTTAGATAGAAATTTGCAATATTGAGTTCATGTCCTGATATACTGGATACACATTCTGCCATTTTCTCTTTTGCTTTTCCAACATATTCGCTTTCAGGGAATCTGCTTATTAATCGATCAAACTGAATCAGACTGTTTTTTGCTGGAGAACTGTCTCGGTCTATTGTTTCCATCTGTTCAAACCAGCAGAGCCCGTTCTGATATATAACATAAGGGATGGCATCATTTTTAGGATGCATTTTCTCAAACTCTTCATACCCGGCTACAGCTTCATCATACTCTTTGAGGTGAAAGTGTGAATCAGCAATTTTAAGCTCAGCTAAAATAGCATATTTACTAAACGGATACCAATCCTTGAGATCTGTATACGCTTTTACCGCATCTTTATAATCACCTGAAACAAATGCAGAAGAACCTTCAGCAGCCAGTTCATGAGCTGTTTTTTCCATTTCATGTGAAAGTTCAAAAACGGAGCACCCGGCAAAAAAGAAAAATAGTGCAAATAAAAACAATCTCTTCATTATTTCATATTCTCGATAAAATGTTCTGCAGAAACAGCTGCAATGGCACCATCACCCACTGCAGTTGACACCTGTCTTAAAGGCGTATCCCTTACATCTCCAACGGCAAACACTCCGGGAACAGAAGTCTGCATATTCTTGTCAACCTTGATAAAGCCTGAATCATCAATTTCAACAGAATCGTTGAGAAAAGAGGTATTTGGTAAAATGCCAACCATAATAAAACACCCATCAGCCTTGATTAATGTCTCTTCATCTGTTTTTACATTTTTTATTCTGACATTCTCAACTCCAAAAAAACCTTCAACCCCTGTTGCCACACTGTCCCACACAAATTCAATCTTATCATTTTCAAAGGCCCGTTCCTGAAGTATTTTGGTGGCTCTCAGTTCGTCTCTCCTGTGAACAAGATAAACTTTTTTTGCAAATTTTGTCAGGAATACAGATTCCTGGACTGCGGTATCTCCTCCGCCTATTGTCACAACAGTCTTATCTTTGAAAAAAGGGCCGTCGCATGTTGCGCAGAATGAGATTCCCTTACCCGTAAATTTTTCTTCACCAATACCAAGTTTCCTGGGAGAGGCACCTGAAGCAATAATAAGGCTATTAGCCGTAATAGTCTTATCCCTCAGTACAATTTCCTTGATTGGGGAAGAGAGATTAAGGGAGTGCACTTCTAATGTTTCAATTTTTAATCCCAGCTGTTCAGCCTGAATCCTCATTTTTTCTGCAAGGTCGTATCCTGTCAGACCTTCAGGGAATCCTGGATAATTCTCCAGCCAGTCCGTTACAAGAATCTGTCCTCCCGGAACTGCTTTTTCCAGAAGGAGAACATTCATTCTCGCTCTTGCAGCATACATGCCTGCAGTCAGACCTGCAGGGCCTGCACCAATGATAACGAGATCATAATCTGCTTGTTGTGCCATGACAGACCTCCTTACAGCACTGATTTAATACTCTCTTCAAGTTTCTCTTTTGCAACCATTCCCGTTATCTGGTCAGCAATCTCTCCATCTTTAAAAAATATCAGTGTTGGAATTGCCTGTACCCCGTATCTGCTGGGGCTTACTGGATTATTATCAACATTCACCTTGGCAAATGTTATTTTTTCTCCATACTCCTTTTCAAGGGCCTCGACAGTGGGGGCGATTGCTTTACACGGACCGCACCATGGAGCCCAGAAATCCACCATTACCGGTTTGCCTGATTTAAGGACCTGCTGCTCAAATGAATCATCATCAACATCAATTATATTCTGTGCCATAATAACCTTCCTGAAAAAAATTTATATCAAAACAATTTCTTGAAAATATATGTCATAATCACTCTTTGTCAAATATTTCAGTTTTAAAATATGAGTATTGCATTTTATGAAGTTAATTACTACTTTAAGGTTTTAATTTAAAAACGGTTGGACCCATGAAATTTGAAAAATATCACATCTCAGCAGCCATAAAAAGAAATCTTTCCACACTTGGTTTCAAGAGACCCACAGACATTCAGTACAAAGCTATTCCATCCATAATGAAAGGAGAAGATGTTCTTGCAATAGCCCAGACAGGCACAGGCAAAACAGCGGCCTTTGCCATTCCAATCATTGACAGAATAGAGAGAGTGAAGAGATCAAAACGCTCAGAGGGAATTAAATGTATTATTATGGCGCCGACAAGGGAACTGGCCGCACAAATCGGAAATATCTTTGATGGGCTGTCAAGGCATACCAGAGTAAAATCCTTTGCGGTTTACGGAGGTGTTGAGCAGGATCCCCAGATCAAAAGGTTAAGAGCCGGTATTGATATTCTTATTGCAACCCCGGGACGGATGTTTGATCTGATCAGCCAGAAGGTTATCAGCTTAAAGCGTGTGGATATACTTGTTCTTGACGAGGCAGACCATATGCTTGATCTTGGATTCATAGATGACATCATATCCATAAAAAAAAAACTTTTAAAAAAACATCAAACCCTCTTTTTTTCGGCAACAATTAATAAAAAAATAAAAAAACTGGCTTTTTCCCAGGTGAAATCTTCTGCTATCAGGATTCAGATTTCACCGGAAGACCCTGTCTCTAAAAATGTAACCCATTTTGTGATGTTTGTAGATATGGATGATAAACGCTTCTTTTTGAGAAAATTCATCAGGGAAAATCATGAAGCAAAAATAATCGTTTTTGTCAGAACAAGGGTAAGAGCTGAACGAGTGGCAAAAGCGCTTGAAAGAGTTGGAATTGAAGCTGAGACACTGCATGGTGAAAAAGACCAGAACGAGAGAACAGAAGTGATGTATAAATTTAAGCAGGATAAAATAAACATCATGATTGCAACTGATATCAGCGCACGGGGTATAGATATTCCAGATATTGACTATGTGATCAACTATGATATTCCTGAAAAAAAAGAAAACTATGTTCACAGAGTTGGACGAACAGGAAGAGGTGTCAATAAAGGAACGGCAATCTCGTTCTGCAGCATGGAGGAGAGAGCACTTCTGAAAGATATTGAATTGTTTTTAAACAAGCCTGTTGAGACAATTCCGGTCAGCAAGAGAGAACATACCAATACACTTGCATTTAGAAGTGAAATGCAAGATATTCAGAGTTTAATCAGAGGACAGGAGGCGTGGGAGAGAAGGAAAAAGAGGAGACATAAAAAAAGATAGTGATCGTGAATTGGAGTAGTTTAGATAATATCTGACACCTCTCTTGAAAAAAGAGGGTTACCGGTTTTGATACAGGCGGGCAAACCTGAAATATCAAAACGTAAAGAAGGCAACCCTCATGCTGCATGGTAGCAAAAAAATTATTGCCGGGATTCTTTTCCAATGAAGAACAGCATGATAATGCACCCGATTATGAAAAAAAGCAGAGAAACATACAATTGTGGACCAACTGCAGGTGACACATTTATATTTGTATAAACTTCTGTATTTTCCACAACAGTAATCACTCCATCATGCCTGATATATTGCCGGGCCATCATTATCTTTTCCTTAAAAGGCCATAAAGCATATAATGAGCCAGTCATCAAACCGGCAAGAAATGCCATAGTGGCATTATAGAATTTTGTTAAAATCAAATTAACAAATCTGGCAAAAATGAGCCCGCCAAATACAATCCCGGAGGCAAAACAGCACAAAAAGATCATACTGTCCAGATTGAGTGATCCAAGTCCGGATATTGCAGATACTACAGCAAAATACTCTCCCATCAAAATAAGTACCAGAGAACCGCTTATCCCTGGCAGCACCATGGCCGAAACTGCTACTGCTCCACATATCGCAGTATATACATACTCTTGAACCGTATATTTACCAGAAAAGGCAAACACTTTTTTTTCCTGCTTTTCATCTGTAATATTGTGATCAATTAACCGATATTGTGATTTATAGAGTTCTGATTTTTTCTTTATTTTGTCATAGGGGTTGACTGCATAACTGATATATATAGTTGCCATGGTACCAATGGCAGCAAATATGATCAAATATGCCTTCTTATTTTTAACCATTTTGACAGGTATTATAATGGATGTTAAAATCAGACCGAAAAAAAGTGAATATGTAGCACTGAACTGATTGATAATTAAATATTTCATCAACTTTGAAAGGCAGAGGATCGCAACGACTGCTCCAGCTATTAATTTTATTAAAAAAACAAAATCCTTTTCATGCAAAAAACCTACAAACGCATTATATGAGTCTGATCTGTCTGTTTTAAAAACAATTTTAAAAACAGAAGATATAATATAGAGAATATTCTTTTTATTAATATTGTTCAGGATAGAAAAAACACGGCTATATATTTGAAAAATCAAAAGAAAGGTACCACCAGACACTCCTGGAATGATATTTGCCGCTCCCAGGCAGAAACCCATAAGAAGTTCTCTGGTTAAAGATGGATGAAGATTTTCTCCTTTAACAGGCTTTCTTTCAAACTCCATCATCTATCCCAGCCATGCTCACCAATCAATTTCACAAACCTGCATGCACCAAGTTTTGTTGTCTTAATTCCATCTTCATTTTTTTCAAGTTTCATCAGCTCCTGGGAATAATTTCCTCCAACCGGCATGACCAGTCGTCCTCCCATGGAGAGCTGTTCTATCAGTGGTGAAGGAATTATTTTACCTCCTGCAGTTACAATTATTGCATCAAAGGGACCCTGACTGCTCCATCCTTGTGTCCCATCTGCATACCGTGTAACAATATTGTGGTATTTGAGTCTGTCAAACAGTTTTCTTGTCTGCAGAAACAGGGAGTTATTTCGTTCAATAGTGTATACCTTATATACAATCTGTGACAATATAGCTGCCTGGTATCCTGATCCGGTACCTATTTCAAGCACTCTTTCATGACCTTGTAAATCCAGGTTTTGGGTCATCTCTGCAATAATATATGGCTGGGAGATAGTCTGTCCTTCACCAATTGGAAGGGGAAAATCTCCATAGGCACTGTCAACAAGCGCCTCACTTACAAATAAGTGCCTTGGAACCTTTGATATTGCAGAAATAACAGCAGGATCTGTCACTCCCCGGGAGATTATCTGTTTTTCAACCATTTCCCTGCGCCAGCGGACAAATTTTTTGGGTTCATTTTTCATGGCTTTCTTAAATACCAGCAACAAACCCGCCAGTCAAGCAGATAGTATGATATGACCCAATCTTATCTTGATTTTCATTATAAAATCAGTAACAATACGTGCATGAACAAACTTCGAAAAATATTTTTAACCATTGCTATTTCCTGGGTCATTTTTTTCATTGGTGTTGCCGGATATATGATAATCGAAAAATGGAGTTTTCTCGATGCAGCCTATATGACAGCCATAACAGTAACCACTGTTGGTTTTATGGAAGTACATACAACAACTCCTGCTGGTAAAGTATTTACCATGATTATATTAATTGCAGGTGTAGGCTATTTTTTTTATATTACAGGATTTATAGTACAATCCATTATAGAGGGAGAAATACGAACTCTTTTAGGGAGAAGAAGATTGGATAAAAAAATCAGTAGATTAAAAAATCATTACATTGTCTGCGGATATGGAAGAATTGGCAGAGTTTTATGCCGCCTGATAAAAGAAGAGACAAACGATATTGTTGTAGTGGAAAAAGATACTGACCTTTCTGATGCATTAACAAATAATAAACTGCACTATCTGCATGGTGATGCATCCAGTGAAGCCCTTCTGAAAAAAGCAGGAATCAGTAAGGCTTCCTTTCTTATTGCAGCTCTTGGATCAGATATTGCCAATGTTTTTCTGGTTTTGACGGCAAGGCAGCTTAATCCGGATATTTTTATTCTGGCCCGGGCAAGCAATCGTGATGTAAAAAGCAAACTCCTTGTAGCAGGTGCAAACCAGGTTGAATCCCCCTATGACATAGGAGCGATATCAATGGGACTTCTATTGTTAAGACCCAGTGTCAGCAATTTTCTCACCACAGCACTCTCCAGAAAAAAAGAGGCAATACAGATTGAGGAGCTTTTTATCCCGAAAAGCTCGAAATATACCAATATCGCTTTAAAAGATTCCCGTATCAGACAGGATTTCAATCTTATTATAGTAGCCATTAAAAAAGCTTCCGGAGAGATGCTCTTCAACCCTCATTTTGAAACTTTAATTACACCCAAGGATACTGTAATTGTAATGGGAAAAACCCATGATCTAAAAAAGTTTGAGAAAGCCATAAATAAAGGCTAAAGACCGTAATTAAATTAGAAATCAGGATCTCAAACTGCAGAACAACCTGTATGAATGGTCAAATCTTATAAATTATCCGCTTGTCTGTAATAATAATATCCACAGTATATTTTCTCGATTCCATCTGGATCTGGTCAACAACCTGTTCTTCATATGCAATTGAAATTTTTCTGCAGGTCTCTGGAAGCTTTGATATCAACCGTCGATAATAATCACTGCCAAATCCAATTCTTCCCCCTTTATCGTCAAATGCAAGCCCTGGAATAATTGCGATGTCAACATCTTCCAATGGAATTTTTTTACACTTTGTAATATCCGGTTCCAATATATCATTGGTATTCACTGCAAGGTCTTTGGTGTAGTTTGTGATCTTATAAATATTTATCATATTTTTCGCACTTGAAAGCAGTGGCAGGGCAAGCTGTTTTTCAATAGTCAGCGACTTTTTAATTATTTTCTCCGTAGGGATCTCATTACTCTGCGGAGTATATAGAAATACCACCTGGGATTCCATAAAATTGGCAAACTCAAAAAGCTTTTGTTCAATAATCTCATATTTCTGAACAAGTTCTTTATCTGTAAGTTTATCCAGCCTCTCTGCAACCACTGAAAGATTACTGTTTTTTACACTCTTGATTTCATTCATATAAATTTATCCTTATTATTTTATAAACGGTATTATAAATTTTAAGTATTCAGCAAATATTATACACATGACATTAATTGTCAACGGCAATAATCATTGACTGTTTATACACCCCGTGATATCAGGTAGGCTGTTGTAAATTTCTCTTTTAATTAAGAACTTAACACTATTATATATGAGGTAAACTGGTCAAATATGCTGGATTTAAAATATGTAAAAAACAATCTTGAAGATGTAAAGAAATTAATGGCAAAAAGAGGAGCAAAAATTGATTTTGCTCCTTTTGTGGATAATGATGATAAAAGAAAAGCCCTTCTCCTGGAAATAGAAGAGCTGAGACATAAAAGAAATATTGTTTCTGATGAAATCGCTGCAATGAAGCGAAATGGTAAAAATGCACAACCCGTTATAAATGAAATGAAATCTGTATCTGAAACAATCAAGAAACTCGATAAACAGCTTGTAATCATTGAAAAAAATATTCATAGTTTTCTTATCTCTATTCCAAATATTCCTCACCATGATGTTCCAAAGGGTGAGGATGATACCGAAAACAGGCTTGAAAAAATCCATGGAGACCCAAAAGAGTTTAATTTTAATGTCAAACCTCACTGGACTATTGGAGAAAATCTGAATATACTTGATTTTACAAGAGCTGCAAAGCTTACAGGTACAAGATTTCCTCTATATATTGGAAAAGGAGCACAGCTTGAAAGAGCATTGATTAATTTCATGCTTGACGTTCATACAACAGAGCATGGTTTCACAGAAACGCTGCCACCTTTTATTGTGAACAAAAACACCATGACAGGAACAGGACAATTACCCAAATTTGAAGAGGATCTTTTCAAAATCGAGGGAACGGATTATTACCTGATTCCAACATCTGAAGTGCCTGTGACCAATATTTATGCAGATGAAATCATTGATGAATCGATGCTGCCGTACAAATTCACGGCATATACCCCCTGTTTCAGGTCTGAAGCTGGCTCATATGGGCGGGATACAAAAGGATTAATCCGCCAGCATCAGTTCAATAAAGTGGAAATGGTTAAATTAACAACACCTGAAACATCTTTTGATGAGTTAGACTCACTGCTTGCTGATGCTGAAAAAATTCTTCAGCTGCTTGAACTTCCATACCAGGTGGTAACACTCTGCACTGGTGATTTAGGTTTTTCTGCCACAAAAACCTTTGATATTGAAGTGTGGATGCCTGGACAGGATGACGGCAAAGGAAAATACAGAGAGATTTCTTCATGCAGTAACTGCCTTGATTTTCAGGCCAGACGTGCAAACATCCGATTCAGAAGAAAAGGAGGGAAAAAATTAGAATTCGTCCATACTTTAAACGGATCAGGCCTTGCTGTGGGAAGGACATTTGCAGCCATACTTGAAAATTATCAGCAGAATGATGGATCCGTACGCATTCCCGATGTTCTGGTACCATATATGGGAGGAGAGAAAATAATTAAGCCATGAAGCCTGAATTTTTTCCAGAAGATATCAGACCATACATCATCCCGAAAGCTGACGGCGAACTCTATTATAAATGCTTTGGATGTCCAGCTGAATACTCTATTGACAAGCTTTTATATACCTGCCCTCAATGCGGTGAGGTCATGCTTATTGAAGAGAGAAATCATAAGAATATTCAAAAAATTCCAGGTAGATTATGGCAGAAAATTTTTGATTTCAGAGCAGTGTTAAAAATTCCTGCTCTGAAAGGTATATACAGATATCATGAATTTATTGGATCCTGTATCCCGCTGGATTCCATTATCTACCTTGGCGAAGGTCATACGCCTGTTATTCAGGCTAATAAAAACCTGCAGGAAGAGGTTGGAGTCTCTTTTTTCTATAAAAATGACGGACAGAACCCAACTGCCTCCTTTAAAGACCGCGGCATGGCAAGTGCCATATCAAGTATTAAATATCTTACTGACCAGAAACTTGTGTCAGATGTTATTGCAGTATGTGCATCCACTGGAGACACATCTGCCGCAGCAGCTCTATATGCCTCTTATCTAGCCCCATTAATCAAATCTGCTGTACTTCTGCCCCATAAAAAAGTGACTTCCCAGCAGCTTTCTCAACCCCTTGGAAGTGGAGCTCAGGTTTTTGAAATTCCAGGTGTCTTTGATGACTGCATGAAAATAGTTGAATATCTTTCAAGCAAATATAATGTTGCGCTTTTAAATTCAAAAAATGCCTGGAGAATTCTTGGTCAGGAATCATATTCTTATGAAATTGCGCAAGATTTTGAATGGAATTTGAAAAAAAAAGCTGTATTTGTTCCAATTGGAAATGCCGGCAATATTTCTGCTGTGATGAACGGATTTATTAAATTCTACAACGCCGGTATTATAGACCATCTGCCAAAAATCATCGGTGTCCAGTCTGAGCATGCTGATCCTGTTTTTCAATACTATATTGAGCCGGATGAAACCAAAAGAAAATTTTCTCCGGTTGATACAAAACCAAGTGTTGCCCAGGCAGCAATGATTGGCAATCCAGTCTCAATGCCCAGGGTAATAAAAATTGTAAAAGAATATAACAGACTTGCAAACCGGCAGAACGTTTTTTTTGTGCAGGTAACAGAGCAATCCATAATGGACTGGCAGCTTAAAGCAAATAAAAATGGTCATATTACCTGCACCCAGGGGGGAGAGTGCCTTGCAGGACTTGTAAAAGCAAGACAATTAAACATTATTGACAGTGGGGAGAGTGCAATACTTGATGCAACAGCTCATGCCATAAAATTTTCTGAATTTCAAAATCTCTATTTTGAATCAAGCATACCGGAAGAGTATAACGTTCAGTCTGACCCGGATAATGTTAATCTGCCTGATTTGATACTGCCTGAAAATCCAGATTTAACGCCATCTCAGCAAAAACGACTTGAAAAAAAAGATTTCCAGCATTTTATGAAGGATATTTCCAATAAATTAGCTATAAAATTAAATTTAAAATTAACCTGATAATTTATGAAAAAACTTGCAGTTTTTAAAAAATTTGTTTTTATTTTCATAGCACTTTATGCTTATTTTATTTCTCCTTTTCTGCCTTACTCTCTGGCAAAAGGGGTGAAAACTTCATATAAACAATATTCTATCTTTAAATATCAGAACAATGATATTCTCTGCGAACCTTATGTTGTAAATAAAAATGACTGGCTATATAAAATTTTCAAGGAAAAAGGTGAAATATCAGAAAAAGATTTTCCCTATTTTATAAACCTTTTTAAAAAACTCAATCCACATATCAGCAATGTTGATGCCATTCAGCCCGGTATGCAGATCCTAATTCCCCTGAAAAAAATCATAAAAGAGGAATACAGTCACAATGCCACAGGAATTATTGATATCCCAGTAGTTGAATTTTCTACAAAAGCTGAAGATATAGACCTTAAACCATTTGTCAAAAAGCATATTGTACAAAAGGGAGATACCATTTCAACTCTGATTGATAAAACGTTTTTAAACAAGAATGGACTCATATCAAAACAGGGAATGAAAGCATTCCTGCTTGCAAATCCGAATATTAAAAATATAAATATTATCTATGAAGGAGCTGAAATCTATCTGCCTGTTCCATCAATCACATCTCAACCATGGTTTAATGCGAAATCACCTAAAAGACGTCCAACAAAAAAAACAGAGCGATCAGAGGAAATGAAAAGAAAAATTCAAGCCCATGAGCTGGCACAGCTGAAAAAATATTCTACTCTTATCGGAGGTACACTTCTGAACCAGGGGCAGATACACTTTCCAGGAAAAAACAGCTCTAAAATGGTTCTGGATCTGGCAACCTCTCCTGTAATTGAGACAGCTGATGGATCCAGAATATTAATCATGACCGGTAATAATTTAAATGCAGAACTGCTTGAACATATACAAATATACTGGAAGGATTTAAAAACTCAGCTGCTGTCAAAAGCAATTGAACAGATAAAGAGAAGGAAAATCAGCAGGAAAGCTGAAAAATCAAGTTCTGCTGAAGAACAAAAAGAGATTGTAAGTAAACTTTTAGCCCATACGGATTATGAGTATATTCCATCTGTAAT
Source organism: uncultured Desulfobacula sp. (assembly GCA_964636495.1). Lineage (GTDB taxonomy): Bacteria > Desulfobacterota > Desulfobacteria > Desulfobacterales > Desulfobacteraceae > Desulfobacula. The sequence continues at coordinate 59,502 of CAZWSL010000010.1, forward strand.
AATCGCTTTTACAATTGAAAATATGAATCTTGAAGCAGAGTTTGGAAAAATTTTCAGACCATATGAAACTGACCTGCTGATCAATTTTGGAAATGTTTACGGATCTGCTATAAAAGCTTTGGAAAAAAACAGATACTCAATCTTCTCTGTAAACCCGAAAACAAATTCTCTTGAGCTTGCAAAACAGCTGTTCCTATCCCTTGGATATACCACATGGAATAACCCTTCATTTGCTTATCAGAAAAAAATAAAAAAAATTAACGGTCTCTATGTTTCTAAAAACAATAACAAATTATTTATAAGCATCGAGCTGTTAAATATGGATATAAAAAAATATCTGACAGAAAAAAATATAAAAACAGTGACCATAAAATCAATTCATCAATAAATTACAGGGCACTATCCATATGAAAAATTTATTCTCTATTTTTTTTATCTCTCTTTTTCTTATTTCATGCGCATCTCAAAATTTTGATCCCCAAAAAGAAAAAAAACTTGCTGTTGCCAACCGAGAACTCGGTGACGGGTATTATAATATTGGCCAGTATACGGCTGCCTTAAAAACACTGCTTGAGGCCCAGAAAACCATTCCCAACGATCCAGATCTTAATAACAGTCTCGGGCTCGTTTATCTTGCCAAAGAGAGATATAAACTTGCTGAAAACTATTTTAAAAAAGCGGTGAAGATTAAAAAAGATTATACTCAGGCAAAAAATAATCTGGGAGCAGCCTATCTTAAACAGAAAAAATGGGATTTAGCAATCAAGTGCTTTCAGGAGGTGCTGCAGGATATTCTGTATGCGACCCCTGAAATACCGCTATACAATCTTGGAAGGGTGTATTTCCATCAGAAAATGTATAAAAAGGCAAACACATATTTCAAACAATCCCTGGAGACCAATCCGGATTTCCTGACTGCTGTTCATGGTATGTCATCACTTTATATAGTGACAGGTGATTATAAACCAGCATTGAATCTTCTGCATTATCATCTTAAAAAACAACCCAGAGCTGCTGTTTTACACTCTGTTCTGGCAAAAGTCCATGAAAGCATGAAGAATTATAAAGAAGCAAAGAGATCATTGCATACCGTACTTGAACTAGTACCTGAGACAACCCCCCTTGCAATTGAGGCTCAAAATAGGCTTTTACAACTTGATACGCTGTATTGACTCTTCCTTTCCTTTTCCACCTTATTATTGATTTTTCATCAATCAGATTATTCGTCAGTATCTTTCATAACATCTTGTTTATTGATGCTGATATCTTTGAATAACATCCTCTTTAGCCCGGTTCATCTGGTCTGGAATATGAAAACGATAATCCCTGAATAATTCTAAATATTCCTGAAGTTATCATCTTTATTTTTTTTGTACCGAAACAGCGTTCATCAGAAAAAACTATTTGCTTTGGGAGGAAAAACTATTTCTTTTCTGATCCAACTGCACAATGGATGGTGTGATAAATATTAAAAGCTCATTTCTCTTGTCTGCATCAATATCGGTTCTGAAAAGCCGCCCGAGAAGAGGGATATCAGAGAGGATTGGAACACCAGAACTGCTCTCATTTTCAGATGTTTTTACAATACCGCCAATCACTATGGTATCATTATTATTGACAAGTAATTCTGTTTCAGCTTCATTGGTTGAAAGAGAAGGAATTCCATTTGTAATAGAGTCAATATCATTTTTTGTCAAATAGACATTCATGGAAATTCTTTTGTCAGGAGTCACATGAGGTGTTACTTCCAGAAGAAGATCAATGCTTTTAAATGAAACAGAGGAACCTCCTGTATCATCACGCTCAAGATATGCATATTCCAGACCCTGTTTAATTTTAGCGGTTTTATTATCAAGGGTGAGTATTCTTGGCGATGAGATCACTTTTACATCACCTTTGATTTCAGAAGCAGATAATTTTGCATTCAATGCTGTCATTTTTGACCCAAACAGTCTGAAAAAAGACAAATCAATACTCTGCGAAGGTGCTACCACTGGATGGTTGAGTGACACATCAAAATCTTTTATAAAACCAGACACAGTAGATTCTCTGTTTGAGATACTCAAGCCTACCCCTAATTCCTGGGTAAAACTCTTTGTTACCTCCACAACCTTAGCTTCAATCATAATTTGCGGAGTAACTTGATCAAGGCGGTATATAATCTCTTTTGCCTGATCAATTTTCTCCTGGACATCGGTTATTATGATCATATTGGTTCTTTCATCAACACTGATTTTTCCCCTCTCTTTTGAAAGAATTTTAGTTATGTGAGGTTCGATATCCTTTTGTGCATCTGAATAATTAATCGGTATATACTCTGTCACTAAAGGTTCAAAGCTTTTCCTCTGCTCCAGGGATTTTTTCTTGGCAGTAATTGATTCCTCTACTATTTTTTTCTCTTTTTTCAACGTATCAAGGGTTGCAATACGAATAACATTCCCTTCTTGCTTCATGCCAAGATTATTCATTTTTAATACAAGATCAAGCACCTGGTCCCATGGAACCGGATCTTCAAGTGTCAACGTTACTTTGCCACTCACATTTTTATCAATGGCAAAATTGGTTTTACCAACACTTCTTAAAATCCTGAATACATTTTTTATGTCTGTCTCATAAAAATCGAGTTGTATTTTTTCACCTGTATACACTTTTTTGGAACCAAAAATATCTTCTTCTATGCTTGTCTCTGTTTTTAAAACAGACTGTTTGCTGCTGGCTTTGTTTATCTGCTCCTGACTGGTTTCAGCAGTCTGGAGCCTGATATCATTGTCTGCTTTTATTTCCGCTTTTTTGAATACAGGCGGTTCAATTGTTGAAGGATCAAAAAAGAGCAGAACTTCATTTCCTTTTTGGACAATCCGGTAAGGTACCTGTTCTCTGGTCTCAATTTTGATTCTGGCTGTTTTTTTCTTTCCAGACACCTGTTCAGGTATCAGGCTTTTAACTGCAGATTTAAAATACTGCGTTAAAATGGGTCGTTTGTGGTGGTCAGGAACAATTGTATTATAAAGTTCAAGATAGAGGTAGTTGCTGTCGTGCTGCCTGATATCATACTTTACCGGATGGTCAGTCTGAACAATTATATCTGATCTGCCGTTTTCCTTTGTATGAAACTCTATGTTTGTCAGTGTTGCTGTTTCTGCAGAAACAGAAATTTTTTCCTTAGGAGTTGCTTTTTGAATATTTTTCTCTTCCGATGCTTTCGTGTCAGAGGATAAATCGCTTGCTTCCGCAAGTTTATCTCCTTCCATGGAAAGTACGATTTTTAAGTAAGTGCTCTTTTCTATCACCTCATAGTCGAAATCGCGGTCCAGCAAAATCTCAATTTTTATTGTTGATTTTTCCTTATCAGCATACTTTACAACAAGATCACTTATATCATTATTATCAGGGATAATAGCTTTAAACCCCGAACTAATCTCTGTTGCCGGCAGGTAGACAGCAATACCAAATGGAAAAGACTGTTTCATTGAAGTATAGACCAGTTTTTGATTCCCCCTCAGTATGATATCAATATTCTTATTTTGTAATCTTGCTCTAATGGATTTCAGCTGCCTCTTATCCGTATTTACAGCTTTAATTTTTTTTGATGTCTCAGGTTTTACCTGTTTTGATGTTTTTGCTTTTTCGCCGCTGTTTATCACACATCCTGCAGCAATGCATACAACTAGAAGAGTTACAACTATTGTGACCGCTTTTCTAATTCTCTCTATTTGAAAAAAAGGCATATTACCCCTCATTATCCATTTTATGAAGTTTTATTTCCTGAAACTGCTCTTTAAGCCTTCCTTTATAATCCTTTACAAGTTCTCTGACAACAATACTGTCTCTGTTGATTTTAGATACTTTGCCCTCTTTCTTACCCATATAGGTACCTATTCCCACCTCATATCCTTTACCACTTGCCTCTTCAACCATTGCGATACTCTTATCTTTCATAATAATAACAGCCACAAGACGAATCTGGCTCAGTTCTATTTTTTCAAGGGGAGTCAAAATTCTTTTCTTCTTTTTCGGTATGTTACCGCTAGATTTGCTGATCTGTGATTTTTCCTGAATCAAAGGTATGAACGGATCAAGTTTTCCTGTTGAATTATAGTGCTCTATGATGTTTTTTGAAGTTTGCTGTTTCTGTATTCGGGCAATTTTTTTGATTTCAGTCGCTGTATTGGGTTTTGGCACTGGATCAGCTGTTTTAGCCCTTACTTTATCTGTTGTTCTTTTAGCAACTTGATAGTAAATTTTTTTCGGAACTGTATTTGATACAGATCTGTTATTTTGTGATTTATCATCACATGCAGAAAAACAGAAGATAAGACCCATTAATATAAATACAAGAAAATTTATTTTAAGCTTATATACCATTTTAGCTATTATTTTTTACTCTCTCCTATTTTCTCTTCTTTTTATTTTTTGATTCATCCTGTTCAACAAACATGTAAGTCACTGCTTTACAGCTCATTTCCAACTCCTTGCCACCTTTTTTCGGATCACTTTGAACATCAACATTATTGATATTGACTATCCTGTTAAGTTTAATTATCTGGTAGAAGAAATCAGTAAACTGATGATATTGGCCGACAACCTTTATTGAAACAGGGATTTCCTTAATAAACTCTTTGTCAACTTCACTGTTTGGCTGAAACAAATGAAAAACTAGGCCTGCATTTGTTCCTGCATTGGAAATACCCGTTAATAAAGATGGAATTTCGCGTTTATCCGGCAAGGCTTTCATGGCTATTGCAAAAGCCTCTTTCGTTTTTATCATTAATTTTTCATATTTTTTAATTGCAGCTGCTCTGCTTTTGTATATCGAAAGCGTTGTAACCTGTTGCTGATGATATTCCTTTGCTTTTTTAAGTTCATCATGCTTTGGCATAAAAATGAAATAATAGTAGGCACCACCGATAAGGACAAAAGTACATAAACAGATAAGTAGCCTCTGTCCTTTTGTAAGACCGCCTATTTTTTCAAAAAAAGGAGCCAGTCTATTTGACAGCTCTTCTTTTTTTTTATTTATTGCATTTTTTATTTTACTCATTTCTTGCCCTGCTTTGATTTCTTGGTTTTCTTCTCTTTAGGTATCTCCTTGACACAAAGCAATTCAAATGATTTTAACTTTATATTATCTTGAAATTTTTTCATTTTTGCTGTCTTTAAAGAGACAGTGGCAAAAAGTGAAGATTTTTCAAGTTTTTTCATAAATTCAGCAATGGTGGGGTTATCAAATGCAATTCCTCTTATGGTGACTGATTTTTCATCTGTTTTTAAATTTTCAATCCACATCCGGGCGGGAACAACAAAATCCGTCATTCCATCAAACAGAGTCAGTTGCTGCTTCCTCTGTTTTTTGAGTATGGATACAATTTCAAGTTTTTGTTCAAGTATCTTCAATGCTTTTTTGATTTTTGCAACTCTATCGGCTTTCTTTTTATACAGTTTAATCTGGTGGTTTATCTGTTCTGTTTTCTGGTTTATGGCAGCAATCTCTTTATTGACCCGCTGTGTGTACCATAAGAGAGCAACAGCAGTTAATACAATCATTAAAAGAAAGATGGATATCTGTTTTCTGATATTCTCTTTTTTTCTGGCAACTCTAAATGGTAAAAGATTAATTTTTATCATTTATCATCTACTCTTCTTAATGCTAGTCCCATGGCTATCGGGGCAAGAGGGCTCACCCTTGTTATAAAAGAGTCAGGAAACATTTTCTTATTGACAATCAAAGCATCAAAAGGATTAATTATTGATATATCAGCATCGAGTTCGGACAGCAGACTATCCTTGAATCCCTTTACAAAAACGCCACCACCGCTCAAAAGAATCTTTTCTACTTTTTCATCACCAGCACCTGATTGATAGGTGTGGACAACTTCACTGATCTCATCGCACCACATCTGTACAATTTCTGAGCTGATTGACTCTACTTTATCACTGGCAACCGCATCACTCTCACCGGTCACGACCTGATATGCCTCATCAGGGGCCATGTCAAATTGTTCGCAGATTTCTTCTACAATCTGATCTGTTCCGGAAACATTATCTCTCATCATTAATGACACGTTGGATTGCAATATATTCAAAGAAGTTTTGGAAGCTCCAACATCAATCAGGAGGGTAATTTTTTCCCTGTTCTCATAGGGAATAATCTCATATATATTCTGAAGGGCAAAAGTATCAACATCAATAATTGCAGGATTAAGCCCTGCTTTATTTACCAAATCAATATACTCGGCAACAAGATCTTTTTTCACCGCAACAAGGAGTATATTTAACTGATCAGAGGAGAATTCACTTTCACCTAAAACCTGATAATCAATGTTAACATCTTCAATATCATAGGGTATATACTGTTCTGCTTCAGAATATATAATTTTGTGCAGCTCTTTTTCCGATGCGTTTGATGTATTAATGGTTTTAATTACAACAGAGTGTCCACCCGTGGAGATGGCGACATTTTTTTCACGAATTTTCTGGGATTTGAAAAGGTTTTTAATACTTTTTGCCACACCTTCGACATCTGCCACTCGGCCTTCTACTATGCTTCCAGGCTTAATCTTGCTTATACCAAACTTGTTTAGGACATAACCCTTCCCTGTTACCTTGATTTCTGCAACTTTAATGAACGAAGAGCCAATATCCAGACCTACCAGATGATCTTTTTTCCCAAACATCATATTTTTCACAATAAGTTAAGGTAAATCCATAAAGCCGTCAATACAATCATATCAGCACAATTTTAATATTGATATCTCTATTCAATATTTATATACTTTGCTACGATATTATTGTAAAGTCAAGCATAATCAGTGCTTTTTGTAAATTTTGCCCAAAAGAACAACCCTATTTGAAAAATTATAAATATATGCTGCAAACAAAAAATAAGTCCCAAAATATCAAACCTTTCAGACTGGTAAAATTTTTTACATTCTCCTCTCTTGTAATCATGTTTACTGCTACAATAATAATTTCAGCCCTGAATTCACACTGGGTAAAGAGTATCCTCCTCGAAAAAAGCAAAGAGTATGCATCGCTTCTGGTTGAGAATCTCAATCACCAGATTATATCAAGATTTATGGTCCCTACATATTTCAAGTATCGTGAGATCAGATTAAGGGAAAAGGAACAATTCCGTTTAATGGACAGGGTTGTAAGATCAACCCTGCATAGTTTTAACGTCGAGATGGTGACTATTTACGGTCACAAAAACATTATCTCATACAGTTTTGACACAGAAAAGATAGGTAAGGAGAATGCTGGTGGAGTTCACTATGAAAGAGCGATGAAAAATGAAGCGACCTCACGGCTTCTTCAACAGGGAAATTTTTGGGAATTATTGTTTGGATTCCCTAAAAAAACAAAAATCATCACCTTTGCGCCATTAATTGCAGAAAAATTAATATTTCCTACATTAGACGGCAGGGTAATGGGTGTGGTTGAGATTGTCCAGGATGTTTCAGAGGATTATAAAAAAACCTTCAGGCTTCAGGGACTTATCGTGGGATCATGCTTTATTGTCATGGGCATACTATTTGCGGTCCTTCTATCTGTAGTCAAACATGGTGAAAAAATCATAGAGAGAAGAGCAGAAGAGAGGCTCAAGCTTGAAGAGAAGCTGCGCCATGCTGAACATTTATCAGCTATTGGAGAGATGACAGCAGGGGTATCGCATGAAATAAGGAATCCACTCGGCATCATAAAAAGCTCTGCCCAGTTATTAAAAAATAAAATGGCAAAATTAGATTCTCAAAGCAGGATACCAGATATAATTGTTGAAGAATCCGGAAGACTTGATAATATTATTACAGATTTTCTCGATTTTGCCCGACCTAAGACCCCTGATATACATCCCTGTCAAATTGAAGATATCATAGAAAAAAACTTTGCCTTTCTGGAATCTCAGATAGAAAAAAACAATTTAACGATTACTAAGACATACTCTTATAATCTGCCGGAAATAATGGCGGACAGTGCCATGCTTTATCAAGCATTTCTCAATATTCTGATTAATGCTTTCCAATCACTGGAGAACAATGGTTGTATTATCGTAAAAACAAAATATGACTCAGGCAGTATTGTAATCAATTTTATTGATAATGGAAAAGGGATCAAAGAGGATATCCTGAAAAAAATATGGACACCATTTTTTACCTCCAAAGATACTGGAACAGGTTTAGGTCTCGGTATTGTAAAAAATATTATTGAAGCTCATAATGGTACAATTACAATATCCAATGCTGAACCAAGTGGTGCAGACGTTGAAATCAAACTCCCGGTTTAATAGGGGTTAAGATTTCTACAGATTGCGGGCAGACAGCATGGAAAATATAAAATAACAGTGTATTCTTTTAATTAAAAGGCAGTATAAAATGGAAAATATTCTTATTGTTGATGATGAAAAAAACTATCCAATGATAATAGGAGAAATCCTTCAGGAAGAGGGATACACAACGATTACAGCCTCCAGTGGGATGGAAGCTCTGGATATTTTTAAAAATGAAATCATCAATCTTGTTTTGACTGATGTCAAAATGCCGGGAATAAGCGGCATTCAACTGCTTGAAAATATCAAGGAGATTAATCCGGATATTCCGGTAATCATCATGACTGCATACGGCAGTGTTGAAAAAGCAGTGGAGGCGATGCACAAAGGTGCTTATACATTTATTCTCAAACCGTTTGAAAACCAGGAGCTGATAGCCCACATAGCTAAAGCCATTACTGTTTACAAGATCATCCAGGAAAACAGTATGTTAAGAGATGCTGTCAGCTCAAGGTACAGTTTTGATAATATCATTGGAAAAGCCAAATCCATGCAGAAAATCTATGAAATTATCAAAAAAGTGGCTCCGTCAAATGCAAATGTACTTATTGAAGGTGAAAGCGGCACAGGTAAAGAACTGGTTGCAAAATCTGTCCATTACAACAGCCCGAGAAAAGACCAGGCACTCATTGCAGTGAATTGTTCTGCTTTTGCTGAAACTCTTTTGGAGAGTGAATTGTTTGGTCACGAAAAAGGTGCTTTTACCGGGGCGAATGCCTTAAAAAAAGGAAGATTTGAGCTCTCTGACAAGGGGACCCTTTTCCTTGATGAAATTGCTGAACTTCCCATTTCTCTCCAGGCGAAATTATTAAGAGTTCTCCAGGAGAAAACAATTGAGAGAGTGGGAGGAACACGCTCCATACCTATAGATTTCAGACTGATTGCCGCTACAAATAAAAACCTTGAAACTGAAGTAAAAAATGGCAACTTCAGAGAGGATCTTTATTACAGGCTCAATGTAGTTAAAACTGTCATACCTCCCCTGCGGGAGCGTACTGAAGATATCCCCCTGCTGGTACAGCATTTTATTGAAAAATATACAGATGAACAGAACGCTCTAAGCACCGTATCGGGGATTACTCAGGAAGCTGTTAAGATCTTGTGCGATTATCAATGGAAAGGAAATGTAAGAGAACTGGAAAATATAATAGAAAGGTGTATCATTCTTGGCAGTGGAAAATTGATAACACCTTCAGACCTGCCACTTAAAGTAAGGCAGAATACATCTTCATTCCTTGATTTAAATGGTATTCCGCAGGATGCGGGTCTTGTAGAGACGTTGACAGCAGTCGAAAAAAGAATGATACAGCGGGCTATGAAGATTTCCGGCAATGTTCAGACAAAAGCGGCTCAACTTCTTGGAATCGGTAAAAGCGGTTTAAATCAAAAACTTAAAAAATTCAACCTTTCATAGAAATTTTACAGCAAGCTGCTGCGTAATGACCATTTTACTTGTTCAAATTTTTGAACCATCTTTAAAAAATACAGTTTATTCTATATTATCAAACAGTTAAGATCTTAAGTATCTCAAAGCATGTAGAAAAAAGTTTATAATTTTAAACTTTTTTCTACATGCCTCTATCTGCCAGTTAAAACTCAATGCATGCTCTGTAAAAAAAAAGATAATATTATCAATTGGTTATATTTTATTTTGCAAAATATAATTTATTTCGATCACATGGCAGACAATTTGCATGATTAAAAGTTAAATATTAATTTTTCCATCTTTTTTTCCTTTTCTAAAAAAGGCTGCTTGAATCAAGCAGCCTTTTTTAGTTTCTGCAGTCATAAATTGTTTTAACCGGTCAACATATCATGAAATTTTCAGGCTGGTATCTGCAGTGTGTCTTGACAAGTTTAGATCAAACTATTTGATTTTACTTTTGGCAATGGGTGTATAGATTGAATTTTCATGCTCTTCAACAAGTTTATTGTACATTGTTTTACTTTTTTCCAACTCACTTGCTGTTTCATTTATCATTGCCAGAGCAAATTTTGCTTCATCTTTTAAAAGTGCTGACTCTCCATTCTCAATCTGCATAAAATACTCTCTGGCCTTATTAAAATCTTTTTTGGTAATACATACATTTCCCAGTGCCGATAAAAGAAAATTTTTCATTAACATATCGTTTTTAAATACTTTCAAGGCATTAGAATAATATGTATAACTTTGATCAAATTTCAAGGCATCATAATTTATTTTGGCAAACTGGACTAATGCCATTTTCCCTGCCGCTGTGTTGGAAAACTCTGTCAATATCGTTTTAAAATCATTTTCAACCTCAATATAAGCCTTTTGCGGGTCATCAATTTCATAATATTTGACAAATGCCTGGTTTACAAGTGCAGCAGCTGTATTCTCAGCTTTCTGAAAACTGTACATTACAGATGAAAAAACAACGACTACCAATATAACAGCTCCGGTGATAAAAAGTAATTGCTTTTGATATGTTTTTGCATAGTTGACAGCCTTTACAAGACCTGCCTGAAATGGATCCATCTGTTGAAGTTCTTTTTTACGCTCATTTGAGATTTTTTGTTCTGCCATTGTTACGATTCACCTTAAAATTAAATTATAAAAAACACCTATAAACCCTACCACACAAGGGTTTTATAAATCCAGCCTATATCCCCATCCACATGTTCAACTTTAAGCCAGTCCCTTTTTTTTTCAAGCACTTTAAAGGGAACACCTCTTTCAGCTTTAAACCGAACACTGCTTTTAGTTGTTGAATCTGCCCTGATATTGCATTTTTCTTTTATTGTAATAACGCCTGGAACAGTACTGAGCAAAGATCTGTGCACCCAGGCCACATCATTCTCAAAATCTTTTATTTTATACCAGTTCCCCTCTTTTTCAATGACAAGAACCGGGTGATACTGCTCCACCTGCCACAGCACATCATATTTTGTCCCGGGGCCGGATCGCAGATTGGCAATGCTCACTTTTACAGACAGTCTTTGCTGTGCATAAACCAGGCCTGGAACAACAAGTGAAGTTACCAGCAGGATAAGAATAACCTTGACAACAGTTCCTGCATACAATCTATTCATAAAATCCTCCATATATTTTCTATGCTGCTCCAAATAATACTCCTGTCTGATATACCAGAAAAGCAGCACCCCATGCAACTATAGTTGTATATATGAGATTAAATCCAGCCCACTTTGCTGAACTCTCTTTGTAAATAGTTGCTACAGTAGCAAAACACGGGACATACAATAAAACAAAAATCAGCATTGAGAGAGCGGACAGGGCATTCATATCTGATTTTTTGAGTGCCTTCTCAAGTGCACTGCCCTCATCACTGCCGACGCCATAAAGAACACCCATGGTACTTACAACAACCTCTTTGGCAACAAAACCAGTCACAAGGGCTACACTCTCCTGCCAGCCTATTCCAATCGGTGCAAAAAAAGGTTCCAGTCCTCTACCGATTTGGCCAATATACGATTTAGCCACTCTCTCTATCTCTTTTTTATTTTCAATAGTATGAATGTCCAAATTTAACTGATGCTTTAAATCTTTAATCTGCTTATCATTCGCGTCAGCTATCTTTCTGGTGAATTCAGATTTTATATCATTGATGCTCTTATTATAATCCACGGCATATGAAATATCCCTGGGAAAACTTGAAAGCGCCCAAATAATGATAGATCCTACAAGGATGACTCCTCCCATTTTTTTTAAAAACATCTTACTTCTGTCCCACATGTGGATTAGAAGGCTCTTGAGCATCGGCATCCTGTACGGAGGAAGTTCCATAATAAATGGAGCTTCCTGCCCTTTAAAGAAAACAGTTTTAAAGAGACGTCCCGATAAAACAGCGGTAACAATACCCGTAAAATACAAAATAAAGATTACACTACCTGCTTTTTGCGGAAAAAAACTGCCTGCCAGAACAATATAGACAGGTAGTTTTGCTGAACAGGACATGAAAGGTATCATTAAAATAGTCAGGATCCTGTCTTTTGTGTTTTCAAGTGTTTTGGTGGCCATGATAGCAGGCACACTGCATCCAAATCCCATTAACATGGGAATAAACGATTTTCCATGAAGACCTGAGGTATGCATCACTCTGTCCATTAGAAAAGCCGCTCTGGCCATATATCCGGTATCTTCAAAAAGGGCAATGCAAAAAAAGAGAATAAGAATATTTGGAAGAAAGATAATGACACTTCCAATACCGGCAATCACACCGTTCAGCAGAAGATCTTTCAGCATTGAAGGCGGCAGATTTTTATCAAGAAAATCAGAAAAGATTGAAACTGACATTTCTATCCACGCCATTGGATATGCTCCAAGACTGAAAGATAGCTGGAACATGGCCCATATAAAAAATAAAAACACTGGAATACCTAAAAATCTGTCTGTCAGTACCAGGTCGATATTACGTGAGATATCCACTCTTTTAATTGTCAGAGTTGTGGTGGTTTCTTTTATAATACCTGCAATCACTCCATATCTGTCATCTGTAAGCACGATATCAAAATCGTCTTGAAAAAGGTCATGAATTCTTTTGCGACATCTTCCTGCAGTTTGAAGAATTTTTTCTGATGCCCGGGATGACAATTTTTTCAATCTGTCTATAACAATTTTATCATCTTCAAGAATTTTAACTGCATTCCATCGCAACGCTTCGTTAATCTCAACTCCACTCTCAGTAATAGCTGTTTCAACATTTGAAATGCAATTTTCAATCTCTTTATTATATTTTATCTCACGACTTTTTTTACCTGTATTAAATCTGCTGATCTCTTCAATAGCTTCTGCCACAAGTTCTTTTATACCCTTGTTTTTATTTCCAATGGTAAAAACAACAGGTGCTGCCAGCAAACGGGATAATTTCTTTTCATCAATTTTTGTTCCTTTGGCCTGGGCAACATCAGCCATATTGAGTACAAACATGGTAGGCCGTCCAAGTTCCATAATCTGAATGGCCAGATAAAGGCTTCTTTCAAGACTTGAAGCATCAATGATATTAACAACAATATCCGGGTTTTCATTTAAAATAAAATCCCTGGCTGTAATCTCCTCTATTGAAAATGGTGTAAGGCTGTATGTACCCGGCAGATCTACTATTGTCAGATCATATTCTTTATATTTTAATTTTCCCTCTTTTTTCTCTACTGTTACGCCTGGCCAGTTTCCGACCTTCTGCCTTGCACCTGTCAGATTATTAAATATGGTTGTTTTCCCGCAATTGGGGTTGCCGGCAAGAGCTATGGTCAAAGGTTTATTCATATCATTTTTCTCTACTCTTTACATTCTCAACCAAAATATTTTCAGCTTCCTCAACTCTGAGAGATATATGATATCCCTTAATTACCAGCTCAATGGGATCTTTGAGTGGCGCATATTTTTCAACATAGATTTTCGATCCTCTGTTAATGCCCATTTCAAGCAGCCTGCGCCGCAGTATACCCTTTCCTGCAACTTTACGAATAATCCCTTCCTGACCGGTTTTCATCTGGTTCAGCTTCATGGATGACGCGATTGTATCACTTGATTCCTGAATAATTTCTAATTTCTTCGTATCTGATCCAGTAAAAGGCTGAACTTTTATTTTTTCTGCCATACCTTTTCCAAGAACCAGCCGGTTTTCTCCTGAAGCAATCACCACCTGCCCGCCAAAACCACTTGAAACTATTTCAATTAAATCTCCTCTCGTAAGCCCCATGGAAGAGATTCTGAGCTGCATATTTTTACCTGCCTCCAACTCTTTTACAATTAATTTTTCCCCCTGCCGGGCTTTGTGGAGGGGAACAAGAGCAGCTCGTGTTTTCATGCAGCTACTGCAAATACCATAGATTTCCATTTTATGCTGAAGCATTAGAAATCCATAGGCATCTGCCAGCCTGAGCTGTTGTTTCTCTATATCTTCATCTCTGAATTCCAATATACTGCCACACTTCGTACACACCATATGGTCATGGTGTAATCCAAGGTGTCTATGTTCATACTGGGTCTGTTTATCATCAAACTCTATTTTAGTTGCAAATCCAAACCTGCACAAAAGCTCCATGCTGTTTAAAATAAAACCTTTATCAAGCGTTATTTTATCCTGCTGCAGCTGGCCCAGGATATCTTCAATTGTAACATGATGTTCAAGTTTTAAAAAAGCTTCCAGAATCTGGAACCTTAAATCAAACTGATCAACACCCTGCTGTTGAAACAATCTTCTAAACTGTTTTTTTTCCCGCTCGTGCGTGTTAATCATAATCTTGTATCCCTCATAAAAATAACTTTTTAAAATATGATAGCTTCAAACTTATGTCAAGAAGCATCAAGCAAAAAAAACTGGACAATTTAATAAAAAAAGGGTTTACTCTCATCAGTTTTTTATTGAAATTGCGGAGAGCCTGGTTTTTTCACACGGATCTTTCCACAAAAAACAATCCATAAAAATAGAAACTGATATCCCTATGCTGTCTAAATATCTTTTAAAAAATTTAAAAATTCAGAACCATATAATCAGAAACAGGATTGTGCTGGCCCCCATGGCAGGTCTTGGTCACATTGCCCTGAGGCAGCTGATAAGTGAATTTGGAGGATTTGGTTTACTGTTTACCGGAATGTGCAGTGCAAAAGCTCTTCCCCAGGAGAACCAGGATATATCCCTGGTTTTCAGATGGCGGGCCCAAGAGCTTTCATATCTGGTCTGCCAGATTTTCGGATCGGATCCAGGGAGTATGTCAAAGGCTGCTGAACGGATAGAAAAAGAAGGCTTTTTTGGTGTTGATTTAAATTTTGGATGTTCAGTTGCTGCAATTTGTAAAAAAGGCAGTGGAGCTGCTTTATTGAAAAACCCTTCCCTTTCATCAGAAATTGTAAAAGCAGTCAGATCATCTATCTCCATTCCTTTATTTGTCAAATTCAGAACAGGGTGGGAAAATAATCCTCAATTTGCTGTAGATATGGCTAAACGATTTGAAGATGCAGGGGCTGATGCTTTAACTTTTCATCCAAGGATTGCCCCGGATAGAAGAAGCCGTCCCCCCCAGTGGAATATTATAAAACTTGTAGCCGGGGCAGTTGATATACCGGTATTTGGCAATGGCAATATTTTTCAGGAAGAAGATGGGATTAAAATGATGGAACAGACATTATGCCAGGGGCTATCTATAGGAAGAATGGCTGTTGCAAAACCATGGATTTTTGCACAATGGACAAAAAACTTTTCTCCGGGAAATGATATTTTTCCTGCCACTGCCATGCGGATGGCAGACATCCTTTTACACCATTATGATGATCATTATGCAGTGAAACTGTTTAAAAAATTTTCACCCTATTTTTGTGCAAATTTCAAATTTGGTCACCAGTTTCTAAAAAAACTGATGCAGGCAGAAACCATGGATGATATGAAAAACAATATTAAAACTATCTTTGATTCCAATCCTGACATATTAACCAGACCAAACCTTAATCTGTTTCTATAATTGTTCTTTATTAACCATCCCGGACATGGCATATAAAAATGCAAACATTAACTGGATATTTGTTATAAGGTTCAAATCTAAAACAATTTCTTCGACCCATTACGATTGCAAATATGGAAGCCTCTTTATTAATAAATTTGTAAAAAAATAAAATTGAGTTACAAAAAACGGATTTTGACCGATTTTTTGAAATGCCTTAAAATCAATGTGAGAGGCGCTGTGACAACCAGTTTAACAGGCTTTTGAACTATAGCACATACCCCCTCCCATGCCCGCACTCTAAAACCATGGTAATTCTTACCAATGGTTGCGTAGATAAACCGTTGGATGTTTATGACGGGTATGATACCAGAAGCGAGATTGAAAACTCACTATTCAGAGAGGCAAAACAGGCATGGTTCATTGAAAGGCCACCTGTAAATACAAAAACTGGTTTCATAGTACATGTATATCTCACAATTTTTGTCATGGCATTAACCACAGCTTTTAGAGACTGGATGGACCAACAGGTACTCCTGAAAAGATTACTGCACAAGACATATTATTAAAATATGGTGTACAATTAGAATAATCTAAAATTTTCCATACATTTTAAAAATCATAATCACCAGACTTGTTGAACACACCAGTGGAAGGCTGATTGCCTTACAGGAGCATATGGATCTTTGCGTACAAACTTTTGATTCCTGTAACGGTTAAGCCACCAAACTGTTTGAGGGAAGCATGACCGAGTTTTTGGTGGCCAGTGTAAGGAATCTTAGAGTTTGTAGCAATGTCCATCTTAGCGGATGTAAGGTAATCAGTCTGGAACGGGTATGAAAAATTTATTATGGCAAATATCCAGAGACATTAAAAAAGAGACTTTAATAAAAATGATTTTTGATATATGGTACAAAACTGATCTGGATTATAAAAGGGAGCAGGGTATGAGAACCAATCAAAAATCAGCCAGAAAAAAAATCAGACTCTTTTCTACTGTTTTTCCGGCAATATCAAAACTTATGATATTGTTTGGTCTCTTTTCTATATTTCTCTTATCTGACACGGTTGCTGCATTCAATTCAAATCAGGATACAAAAGCAGAACCCAAGGGTTCTTCAAATGAAATAGAGATCT
This sequence comes from uncultured Desulfobacula sp., assembly GCA_964636495.1. GTDB lineage: Bacteria > Desulfobacterota > Desulfobacteria > Desulfobacterales > Desulfobacteraceae > Desulfobacula. Next base: position 76,381 of record CAZWSL010000010.1, read on the forward strand.
GCAAAGGAGTTGTCAAAAGAGGAGAAACAGCAACATCTCTGTTTAAAAACTATCTTACGCTAAGTTCAATTTATGAGATGGACAGGCAAAGCAGAAAAATTTTCCCTTTAACCCGTCTGAGAAACGGCCATCCTTATAAGCTTGTCTTGAAAGATAACCACCTGATTGAATTTGAGTATGAGATAGATAAAAACAATATGCTGGTAATTCAAAATAGAAGTGGAAACTTTCTAATTGACAAGCAGTCCATTCAATATGATACCATAGTTGAAGTTGTATCTTCTGATATTAATGACAGTTTGTTTGAGGCTGTCAGAAAATCTGGAGAGCGGGGAGAGCTGGCATGGAAATTGTCAGAGATATTTGCCTGGGATATCAATTTTATAAGAGACATCCGCCAGGGTGACTCTTTCAGAGTACTCGTTGAAAAGCAATACAGAGATGGCAAATTATCAGGTTACGGTAATATCCTGGCAGCTTTTTTTACCAATAAAGGGGTTGTTTTCAAGGCATTCTGGCACCAATCCGGGTATTATGATGAAAATGGCAGATCTCTTCAAAAAACATTTTTAAAAGCCCCGCTTGCTTTTTCCAGAATCACATCAAAATTTACAAAAAAAAGATTTCACCCTGTGTTAAAAATTTACCGTCCCCACCACGGCATCGATTATGCAGCCTCCAGGGGAACGCCTGTCAAGAGTGTAGGTGACGGAACTATTGAGAAAATAGGTTTTAATAAAGAGAAGGGAAACTTTATTAAAATTCGTCATACAGGGGGATATGCCACAAGCTACTACCATCTTAACAGGTTTGCCAAAGGCATGGGAAAAAACAAACAGGTGCTTCAAGGTGATATTATCGGGTATGTTGGCATGACTGGTTTTGCTACAGGACCGCATCTATGTTTCAGGATGACAAAAAACGGAAGGCACCTTGACCCGCTCAAGCATATTTCTTCACCTGCGAAACCGGTTAACGCACTGGAAATGGAACAATATATATCAAAAACTGAAAATTTAACAAATAAGCTGTTATCACATCAACTGGCTGCCCTAAAAAAATAAATTTCACTTGACTGGCAACCGGATGAAATAAAACACAGCCAGCTTTAATTTTATTTTCTCCTTAATCACTCCTGTGACTATTTTCCCCTCTTTTTGCTACCTGGATATTCCAGGAAAAATATCATGTAATATCCAGGTCAAAAGAAAATTGCACACTTTGCAGATGTCACTCTTTCACTTCATATCAATTTTACAAACTTGATTTTTTTACAAATTAAGGATATTCAGGCCCTCCTCAAGTTCAAAATATGGCTTGATTTCATATTTATATCCCGGGACACCAAAGTATATGGCTAAACTTTCTCCAATAGCCTGAAGACCTTCTGCAAGTCTGTTATTTTCCACTTCATAGTAGGTAATAGAGTGCATGCCGTCTTTTACGCTTGGCGCGATATAGGGACCTTTTTTAGTTAAAAAAGATGGCAGAACAGGTGCCTTAAGATATCTTTTTGCTATTTCTCTAGTACTTTCCGGCGGATAGGTGACATCGGAAATAATAACCATGTTTTCTCCTTTCATGCTAATATAAATTTTACAATCAACTGCTGTTGACGTTTAAAAAACAGACCCGATGGATATTTATCTCAATTACCACTGTTAACTGTTTTTTCACGGCTCATCTGTCTGCTGTTAAATTGTTGCCTGCTTTTTTTGTCAATTACCTTTTTCTTGTTCAACAACATCCATATTAAAACCTGATCTTTGTAACAAAATTATATATCATAAGATTCAGATTTAATGTATCAGATTAATTGATCTTGTTGTTAACAAAAAAATCATCAATGATTTTCTGTTTTTTTAATTTCTCTCCATAAGCTGCTGCACTTTTTTTATCTTCAAACTCTGAAACCCTCACAACAAACCAGGTTTTTCCACCACCGGAAATTGTTTTTATTTTGGCATCAATTCCTTTTTTTGTTAGAATATCAACATATCTCAGGGCGTATTTCTCTTTTAGGTATGCTGCCACCTGAATTGTAAAGGGTCTGGATATCTTGACCTGAGGCAGAGTATTGCTTTTGTCTTCAATGGATCTTGATTTAAAAATATGGGACACAGTGTTATTCAGAAAAAACAGAAGCCCCACCGAAATAAGAATTAAAGAGCATATTTTTACATAAAATTCTGTTTTTTCATGCTTCTTTACAAAATTATATCCCCTTACTACAGACAGCATGAGAAAAGTTATGAATGCAGCACTGTTTCTCAACACCCATTTTAAGCAGGAAAAACTCTTTTTAAAGAGAGAACTTACTATTGAAAAAATATCAATCTTATCTGCATATTTTTTTCCATGCCGTATAAAAGAAATCTGCTGCTGTAATTTCGTTTCCTGCTTACCGATCAGAGCTTCAATTTTGGCTTCATATTCATCTTTACATTCATCGTTTTTTAAAATATGGATATAGAGTTTTTTCGCTGTAAAATCTTTTCTTTCCAGTCCCAGAAAAAGATCCAGAATGAGCAGGGATAACACTTTATCATTATAATACCTCTCAGCCAGTATGGATAATATTTCCTGTTCAAATGATGTTACAATTTCTGCATTTCTCAAACCTGTCAACCACAATTGTGCAATATCATAATCCTGAGGATTCATTTTCAGATAAATCAGGGCACTCAATTTATAATCGTGATTCTGGCTGTAGGAATCAAACTCCTGGGGGTTTAAATAAAATTTTGCAATGGCCCCTGTTAATGTTTTTGCTGTTTTTTTTGCAGATAACGGCCACAGCAGAAAAGTGTCATAAATCCTTAAAGCCTTGATATAGTTTTTTTCTGCTCTACTGGAGATACCTGATCTCTCCCAGACAGCACCCTCCTTAATTAATGCCGTTATTATTTTCCTGGCTGCCAGATCCATTAAAACACTGAAGATAAAAGCAACCGTTATAATTGTTACAGATACAACAATGAGGGGTTCAATTCCTGGAAAATATCTATTAAACCCAGGAAGCAGATAAAAACTAAATGGGACTGCAAACAGAACCGTCAACCATACATGCAGACTTATATTTCTTAATATCCAGATCACTCAGTTTCCTTATTTTTACACAGAGACTGTTCCGGTTTTAAAGGCACCTGAATGACTTCAATGGTGTGATCATCTGAAGAAGGTTCCGTTACCTTATCAAAAAGACAGCCGGTTCGTGTATTGACTTTTTCAAATCTTATCGTATCAGGAATTGGAAAATCTCTTTCCGGCTCTGACTGCAAAGCGTTCATCATAAATTCAGCCCATATGGGCGCAGCGCTTCTACCGCCGGTAATACCAACCCTGTTAACATCAATCAATTTTTTTTTCTTGTCAAAACCTGTCCATACCGATGCACATAAAGCAGGTGTAAAACCTGTAAACCATGCATCTTTATAATGATCAGTAGTGCCTGTCTTCCCCGCTGCAGGTCTTTTAAATCCCAGCCTGCTGATAGAGTTCCCTGATCCTCTCTGGATAACTGCCTTCATCATATCAACCACCTGATATGAAATGGCTGGATCAAGAACTCTTTTTTCCTGAACAATGTGCTCAAAAACAACTCTTCCAAATGCATCTTCAACCCGCCAGAAAAAAAAGGGGGTGTGAAAGATCCCGAGATTGGCAAAAACCGTATACGCCGATGCAAGTTCAAAGGGTGTCACACCTGAAGTTCCAAGAGCAACAGAGTATACATTACGTAAATCACTCTTGATACCACATACTCTTGCAGTATTGTTAACCATCTCCGGACCTACCTTTTCCACAAGCTGGGCTGCAATGGTATTAACAGACTTATACAATGCTTTTTTCAGAATCATGTTTCCGGAAAAAGATCTGCTGAAATTCTGCGGCTCCCAGTCCTGAGCACCTTTTACTGAGATCATCACTGGTTTATCACTCATCACTGTACCGGGGTGCAGTTTCAATGTTTTAAAAGCTGAATAATAGAGAAATGGTTTAAACCCGCTTCCGGGAAGTCTCAAACCACTGAAAGCCCTGTTGAATTGACTTTTATAATAATCTCTGCCTCCGACCAAGGCCTTGACTGCTCCAGAGCCTGTATCAATCGCAACAAGCGCACCCTGTGGATGTTTTTCATCATCAATATTGATACCCATCATTGAATCAAGATTTTCAAGGCCTTTAATAACAGCCTGGCGGGCAAATGATTGAAGTTTTGTATCAATAGTGGAAAACACTTTTATCCCGCCATGGTATACAACTTCTTCCCCATATTTTTCAATCAACTGGTTTATCAAAGCATCAACAAAATAGTTTCCGATCCTTGACTCTGACTGTTCATAATCAAGCTGCGGGGTTTCAAGCATTGCCTGTTCAGCTGTAAGTTCTGTTATAAAACCGGCCTGAACCATTCTTCTTAAAACAAGATTACGTCTCTTTACGGCTCTGTCCGGATATTTGTAAGGATTATAATTTGTTGGGGATTTGGGAAGGCCTGCAAGAAGTGCCGCCTGGGACAGATTAAGCTCTGATGCTGATTTGCCGAAAAACCGGATTGATGCTTTTTCAATACCCTGGGCACCTGCTCCAAAATAAATCTGATTAATATATGCATGTAAGATTTCTTCTTTTGTGCTGGATGCCTCAATCTGTAAAGCCACAAGCAACTCTTTAAATTTACGCTGATATGTTTGCCTGAAACTGAAAAACATATTTTTTGCAAGCTGTTGCGTTATGGTGGAGGCACCCTGGATACTGCCTGATTTAAAAAGGGTTATATAAAGTGCCTTTAAAGTTCTGAGCTTATTGATCCCGTGATGTTCAAAAAATCTATGGTCTTCTGTTGCGATTATGGCATTTATAAAATCCTTGGATACCATATCAAGGGGAATCGTTTTTCTCACTCCCAAAGTAGCCAGTATCTGCCCGTTTGAGGCATAAATCTGGGTCTGGGGTCTTTCAATTATTCTGCTCAGGGGAGATGGAAGACGGGGCAGATCCCGCGCTGTATAAAATACAAGGAACATCCCGGCAAAACCGGCCAGGGAGATTATGATCAACCCGGAGAAGAGAAAAAACCTGATGAGGTTTAAAAATCTAAAAAAAAGATTCACGTTTCATCTCCCTTAAGGTGAATACTGAGCTGCCATACAGCCCACTCCCTGCCATTTATAAATAAAACCTGGTTTTCTGACTCTGTCTTAAATTCAAAACCCAGTTTGATATAACCGTTCTGAGTTACATTCCATATGCCGATCCTGACAAGTTTTCCCTTCTGCACCAGCAGAATTTCAGGATTTGCAATCAGATCAGGCAGAATATCAGAAGGAAGTTTAAAAACAGCATCAAAAAACTGCCTTGCAGGATATATACGTCCTGCAAACCCTTCCATATCATCAAGTTGACCAGGGAGAGCCTGTTCACTGTTTTCAGTTTCAGCAATATCCTTATTTTCAAGGGTCATCTGTTTAATAACTCTGTTTTCAGAATCAATAAAATAGATCTTGACTCCGCCTGTGATACCTTCACAGAATATCCTGTCAAGTGAACTGCCCTTAAGCAGCCATATTAACTGGGCCGGATTAATGAGTTTAGCTGCCATTGATTTTTCAAGAGTCAGGTATAACGATTTAAAATGACTCTTATCCAGTGTTACCCACTCCCCCGGTAGAATATCTGAAACAAGATTTGAAAAAGAGGAGGCTTCATAAACACTTTGCTGCGCATCCTCTTTTTTATTTATAATTGTATTCAGGTATTCATGGGCATTTGAGGTGTGTTTCCCGGTTTCCCAGATCACTCCTGTTTTGGGGCGGGAGTCATTGGTTGAAACAAGATAGGAACCAACAAGATTCTCAAACCAGTCAAAGCGAAGCTCAGATATGAAAAACATTGTTGAGATTACAAAAACTGTAATATTTAAAAAAGAGAGGGTTCTTTTTAACCACTCAGAAAAATTTGAAGGTTCGTACCATCGCCGGATCATACAACATATGCCTGCATACTGTTTTTTACATCGTCCCTATAAGTTTCAAGGAGGCATTATATACAGTGTAAAATTCCTTATGTTCCTTTATTATTCCAGGCAGAAATTTTTCCAGATGTTCTGCATTACCCCTGTTAATAATACTATTTACGCTGCTATGCAGGGCAGACATGTGGTCATTTGTTTTAAACCGGCTGCTTATCACAACAAGACAGATCTGCCGTCTGAATGACATATCCATTGAGTTGAGCTTTTCTACAATACCTGCAGCGCCCATGTTGTTATCAAAAGCATCATCAACAATGATAGGAGAATAAATATGATACTCAAGTTTTTTCAATGCTTTTCCAGTTGTAGTTTCTACCTCGGTTTCAAATCCCATGCGCTGAACAATTGAATGGACACTTTTCTGCAAATTGTTATCACCTATACAGACGAGGGCAAGGCCATTGAAATTGCCTCCCTTTGAAAGATCAAGATTTGGCTTTGACTGTTTTGCCACAGGGATGGCGATCTTCCCTCTGCATTTAGGGCAGCTGACTATTAATTCTTTATCTTTTGGAATTTTATTATCTGGAACAGTTAATTTAGCCTTGCAATTATCACATACCACTCTCATAGCTTACTTCCCCTTATATTCACGATCAATTACAAGTGAATCAATATTTGTAGTGGTCTGACCACGGGCACTTTTTATTTTATCAAGACCTCTTCCAACTTTATCTTTTCTTGAAGCATAGGACGATGCAGTGTCTTCAGTGATTTTACCATCCTCATAAAGAGAAACTATATATTCATCAAAGGTCACCATACCCTGGGCTTTACCGGCACTGATAATTTCATTGAATGTCTTGCCTTCAGATTCACCGTTTAAAATGGAATCTTTTATCCTTAAATTGGTACCCATTATTTCAAAGGCAGCAACCCTTCCCCCTCCAATTTTGGGAAGCAGCCTCTGAGAAACAACCCATCTTATCGAGTCTGCAAGACGAATTCTAATCTGTCTCTCTTCTTCCGTGGAAAACATGCCGAGAATACGGTTGATGGTTTGACCGGCATCTATTGTATGCAGTGTTGAAACAACAAGGTGGCCTGTTTCAGCAGCTGTCAGACCGATTTCCACTGTTTCCCTGTCTCGCATCTCCCCCACAAGAATAACCTTTGGTGCCTGGCGCAGTGCAGCTCGCAGACCATTGGCAAACGTATCATAATCAATTCCCAGTTCCCTCTGGTTAAAAGTTGATTTTTTCTGGGGGTGCTGGTACTCTATCGGGTCCTCAAGCGTTATGACGTGTACTGATTTACTTGAGTTGATGTGATCAAGTACGGCTGCAAGCGAAGTTGATTTCCCTGAACCTGTACCACCGGTAACAAAAATAAAACCATTTTTTTCTTCTGCCATTGCATGAAATATTTCTGGAAGACCCAGATCTCTAATAGTGGGGATTTCTGTTTCAAGTTTTCTTAATACAATTGAATATTTACCTGATCTTGAAAATATATTCACCCTGAAACGTGCTTTATCTCCAAGTTGGTATGAGAGATCGCACGACCCCTCCTTGATAAGGGTTTCCGTTAATTTTCGATTATTCTTGATCAGATTCAGAGCAAATATTTCAGTTTGAAAAGGAGTCAGTTTGTCAAATGGTGGGTCCATATCTACGGGAACAAGCTGTCCGGAGCTTTCAACCTGTAATGGTTTATCCGGAGTGAGATTCAAGTCTGAAACATTATCATGGGAGTCAAGCATTCTTGTTAGAATTCGATCTATCTGCTGTTTTTTCATGCTATTTTCCTGTTAATTTAATAGAATGATTTTTAAGCCTCTGTAAAATCAGCTGGTGGATTTTTTAAAAACGGTCTGAACAGAGATTTGTTATTTGCCTTTCCATATGCTTCATCAGAGCTTATCCAGCCTTTTTTAAACAGATCCATAATAGCATCATCCAGTAATTTCATTCCAAACTGTTTTCCTGTCTGGATCATTGATGGAACCTGATGGGTTTTTGCTTCCCTTATCAGGTTTCGGACAGCAGGGGTTGCTATTAAAATTTCCAGAGCTGCGCATCTCCCTTTTTTATCAATCCGCTTGAACAGTGTCTGTGCAATTATGGCTCTCAATCCGTCAGCAAGGGTTGATCTTATCTGCTCCTGTTCAGAAGATGGAAATATCTCTATCATTCTGTCGACGGTTTTAGCAGCACTTGAAGTGTGGAGGGTACCAAATACAAGATGTCCTGTGGAAGCGGCCTCCACTGCAAGGGCAGTAGTTTCAAGATCTCTGAGCTCTCCGACAAGAATAATATCAGGATCTTCACGCAATGCCCCTTTCAAGGCAGATGAAAACGTCTGGGTATGCATGCCCACTTCCCTGTGATTAACAATACAATTCTGGCTTTTATGTACAAATTCCACAGGATCTTCAACAGTAATAATATGATCTTTTCTGGTTCTGTTGGCCTGATCAATAATGGCAGCAAGTGTGGTGGATTTGCCGGAACCGGTGGGGCCGGTAACAAGGACAAGCCCCCTTGGAAGATCTGCCAGCTTTGAAATAACAGGTGGAAGGCCAAGCTGCTCTGCTGTCAGTATATCTGCAGGAATTTCACGGAAAACTGCAGATATACCATTTCTCTGCATAAAATAATTAGCCCTGTATCGTGCAAGCCCTTCAATTTCATAACCAAAATCCACATCACCGGTTTCTTCAAAAACCTTGATTTTTTCCTGGGACGTTATTTCATATAAAAGTCCCCTGAGCTTATCGCTTGTAAGGGTATCATATTTTATACGCTCAATATCACCATGAAGCCTCAATGCGGGCTGCTGTCCCGAGGAGAGATGAAGGTCTGAAGCTCCCTGTTCATGCATCAGTTTAAAAAAAGCATCTATTTCAGCCATGCGGATATCCTTTTTTTTCTAAATCATGAAATTTATCATATCTTTTCCATTAAATATTCTGCTTCTCCAGCCGTCACATCCTCTGTTTCAGGCTGTTTACTTAAATTTTCATCTAATATTCAATGTCTTCTGGTTACGCCTGTTTAATAAATTTTATGGCAGAATCAGTTTCATCAGCTTTCTTGTTCTCTTTTTTTGTCATTTCAAGCAGTTTTGAGTGGGATTCAATAACCGCACTGATCTGTATTTCAAGTTGAATCCGCTGGCGCTTGAGTTCAATAATGTCACTGTGAAGAAGGGAGAGTCTTTTATGCGCACGATTCAATATTTTCTGCGCTTCAACCTTTGCATTTGCTATGACCAGCTGAGAAGATTTTTTTGCATTTTTTTTCATCTGATCCAGAACTTTCTGTGACTGGATCATGGCATTTTTCATAGAGCCTTCTCTCTCTTTATAACCCTGATTTTCCAGATTCAAGCGGTGATTCTTCTCCTGAAGCCTTAGAATTGTATCATTCAGTATAGTAAGTTCGTTTGCAATATCTTCAAGAAAAGAATCCACTTCCTGTACGTCAAATCCTCTGAATTTCGTGGTAAACTCTTTTTGTTTGACAACCAGTGGCGTTATGCCCATTTCATACTCCTTTTTTTATTATATTGCACGTGCCAGTCCTCTGAGGCTGTTAACAAGAAATGTCTGGAGAAAAATAATAGCTAAAATGACTACAATAGGAGATATATCAATACCCCCGAAATGAACCGGAAGCCTTTTTCTGATCTGATATAGAACCGGCTCTGTCACATTATTGATAAATCTTACAATTGGATTGTAGGGGTCAGGGCTGACCCAGGAGAGAACTGCACCGGCAATAATGATAAACATGTAAAGTGTAAGTGCATAATCAAGGACAACAGCAACAGCTTCAAAAAAATTGGATACAATGAACATTTATATTACCTTTTATTAACAATTTTACCTCGTTATTACTTTCTGATAAACTATGAATGGTGGAAAAAGTCAAGTTTTTTTACATATTGATTCTGCCTGAATTTTCAGTTTTATCTTTACAAAAAACAATCTTTAGCTGTAGATTTATCTCTCAAGGAAATAAAAAAACATGTGCAATCACCCTGAAAAAACAGCAGTGAATAAGCAATGATTGAAGTTGATGAAAAAAAAATACAGTGGTCAGACGGCATGACAATTACCGACCTTTTAAAAACGACCGGCAATGCCAGGTTCTGTTCAGTTATACGACTGAACGGCAGGCTTGTTTCAAGCCCGCACTTCAGCACAACCAGAATTCCTGACAAGGCAAAAATTCAATTACTGCCTCTTGTGGCAGGGGGATAGACTCCCTCCTCCCTTGCTTCATTTTAATCCATCACTCCCTGCATAATGTTTTTCAGCTATCAGCCGCATCTTGAACCTGCCTGCTGCAGAGGCAGAGAACGGCAAAGCATCATTACGGTTCAGTTCACCATCTTCAGGAACAGTTTTATAACCGTTGTTACCCGCACTTTTACTATTATCTGCAAACAGGATTTTCAGTAAAAAGCGTTACATTTTTTGATTGGCAGGAGCAAAAACAATATGGTATTCTACAGTGCAGAAATCATTTTGATAAAACACTTATTCCATTAGGGGACGTTATGAATGACAACAGCAATCCAGTTATGCCTGAGATAGTTGACGATAACAGCAAGGAAACTGATTCTCAACTGATTCTGCAGAATGTAAAACCAGAGATTCTATATCTTATTCCCATAACCGGCAGACCCCATATGCCTGCACAGGTTCAACCCCTTCTCGTCAGCAAGGTGCGATGGGAAAAGACATTGATGAAAGCATCCGAGGACTCTTACAATCTCTTAGGTCTGTCATACCTGAAAGAGGTTAAGGGGAAATATGTATATAAGGAAGATTTTCCTGAAGTGGGCTGTATTGTCAGAATGGTGAATATTGCGGATGCAAAGGAAAACATTCAGTTTATTGCCCAGGGACTTGAAAGATTTAAAATAAAAGAATTCATTTCGGACAAGCCGCCTTTTGTAGCGAGGGTAGAGTACTTTAAAAAAATTGAAGAAAATGAGGATAAGCTTAAAGCATACGCCATTGCAATCATAAACTCCATAAAACAGTTGCTCTCGCTGAATCCGTTATATTCAGAAGCTTTAAAGCAGTATTTAGGTATGTTCGGCCCTGATCAGCCAGCACCTCTTACTGATTTTGCAGCCAGTATCACAACGGCATCGGGTGGTGATCTGCAGCAGGTATTAGAGATGCCGTCTGTTATGGAAAGAATGAAAAAAGTAATGACACTGCTTCAAAAAGAGATTGAAATCACCAAATTCCAGAGCAAAATTCAGGAAAAACTCAATGTAAAGATGGATGAGAGCAAGCGGAAATTCTTTTTAAATGAACAGCTCAAAGCAATCCAGAAGGAACTTGGAATCAAAAAAGATGATAAAACGTCAGATGTAGATAAGTTTAAAGAAAAATTTAAAAAACTTGTTCCCCCTGAACATGTTGTTAAAAGATTTGACGAAGAAATCGAAAAACTGTCAGTCCTTGAAACAGGATCTTCAGAATATGGTGTGACACGGAACTATCTGGATTGGATAACATCCTTTCCATGGGGTGTCTATTCAAGTGATAACATCAACATAAAAAAGGCAGAAGATATTCTTGACAGAGATCATGCAGGACTTTCTGATGTAAAAGAGAGAATAATAGAGTTTTTTGCAGCAGGAATATACAAAAATGATATATCCGGCTCAATTATACTCTTTGTAGGCCCTCCAGGTGTAGGGAAAACCTCCATTGGGAAATCAATCGCCCAGGCCCTTGGCAGAAAATTTTACAGATTCAGTCTGGGAGGAATGAGGGATGAAGCTGAAATCAAAGGTCATAGAAGAACCTATGTAGGGGCACTGCCCGGAAAAATGGTACAGGCCTTGAAAGATACTGCAGTGGCAAACCCGGTCATCATGCTGGATGAGATAGATAAAGTGGGTTCTTCCTATCAGGGAGACCCTGCTTCAGCTCTGCTTGAAGTGCTGGATCCAGAACAGAATTTTGAATTTCTTGACCATTACATGGATTTACGGATCGACCTGTCAAAGGTGTTGTTTATCTGCACTGCCAATCAGCTTGATACGATTCCAAGACCACTTTTAGACCGAATGGACAGAATCAATCTTTCAGGTTATATCACCGAGGAAAAAATGGAGATTGCAAGAAAACATCTCTGGCCGAAACTTCTGAAAAGAAATAATCTGACATCCAGAACAATCACCATAACGGATCCGACAATCCGCGTCCTTATTGAAGGCTTTGCAAGAGAAGCAGGCGTAAGAAACCTTGAAAAACTTCTGAATAAGATTATCAGAAAAAACATTGTAACGATTTTAAAAGAGAAGAGAGAGAAAATCCGGATTAATATTAAATCTCTGGAAAAACTTCTTGGACCGCCAATATTCAAAAAAGAGAAACAGATGTCAGGTAAGGGGATTATTACCGGTCTTGCCTGGACCCAGCTCGGTGGAGCGACTCTTCCCATTGAAGCTGTAAAAGTTCATGAAAAAAATCCAGGATTTAAACTAACAGGAAAACTGGGAGAAACAATGCAGGAGTCCGCTGCCATTGCCTACAGCCATGTCAGGGCAAATCTTACATCCTTTAAAATTGAAAAAAAATATTTTGATAACGCTTTTATCCACATACATGTACCTGAAGGAGCCACACCAAAAGACGGTCCGAGTGCAGGAATCACTATTGCAACGGCAATCATATCCCTTGCCAGATCAGAGGCTGTGGAAAATCCACTTGCCATGACAGGAGAAATCACGTTGACAGGTAATATTCTCCCTGTTGGCGGTATCAAGGAAAAAATAATTGCTGCCCGGCGATCAGGTATTAAAGAGGTAATTTTACCGGAAGGGTGTCTCCCTGAATTCAAAAAACTGCCACAACATATTTTGACCGGCATAAAATTTCATTTTGTTAAAAAATATAAAGAGGTGTTTAAAATAGTATTCAGCGGTTCATAGAATTTCATGGAATAATGTGCATGATTTAATGTTAAAGGACAGCAGTTTATAACGAATCAGATCAGGTTGACGAATAAAATCCTTGTGCCGATAAAAATTAAAATAATGCCGCCAATAACCTCCATATGACTGCCAGAATACTTTCCCATCCCTATGCCTGCTCCAATAGCCAGAAGTGACATGACAGATGTTATCACGCCGATAATAATGGCCGGATACCATATATTTCCCTCCAGCATGGCAAGACTTAACCCTATTGCCAGGGCATCTATACTGGTGCCCACACTCAGACTGCAGTTCTGCAGCCTTTTTAAATGAGAACACAACTCACCGGGATCAAATGGAAATTCATAAGTTATCTGTCTGAATAAAGCAGCTTCTGCAATATTCAACTGAGCATCATGCACTGACAGAGTTTTTAAAAAGATCTAATTTATATACTCCACAATATTATCAACAGGCATCCTGATTCTTTGAGGCTGATTTTTTGCCCGATATCCCAGTGCAACAATTACGGACACCTCATATAATTTTGTGTCTATTTCAAGTATTTTCTCAACCCCGTCTTTTTCAAACCCCTCTATGGGACAGGAATCAATCTCTTCTGATGCGGCAGTGGTCATAATGTTCGCAAGTGCTATGTAGCATTGCTTAGAGGCCCATGCATAAGCAGTCATTCTCGGATAGACTTCTGCCTCCATATGTTTTTTATATTTTTCAATATATGCATCTGTCATTTCATCTGATAACCCCCGTCTCTTGAAATTATGTATGACATAATCACTTGACGGAATGGTAAGGTCAGGTTTTGATAATAAGACTATTACATGGCTTGCCTCGGTAATCTGTGGCTGGTTCCAGCAGAAAGGCCTTAACGACTTCTTTACATCGTCCGAACTGATCACTATGAATTTCCATGCTTCAAGCCCAAATGATGAGGGTGAAAGGTGAGCTGCTTTCACTATTAAGTCCAATGCAGATTTTTCAATCTTTTTTCCTGGATCAAATTGCTTGCATGCATGACGGAAGTTCATTGCTTTAATTACTGGATTCATTATTTCTCCTTATTGGGTTTTGCAGCAGATGAAATTATTCCGCTGTCTGATTAAAACTCTGATTTTTTCTTCTGGAAAACTTTATTTACAAACTGCAGTACAGCCGAGTAAAATCCATTCATTTAGACAAATTTTGATCCCGATTATAGATAAAAAATCAGCCCATTGCAAGAAGCAACTCCAGAAGCAACTCCAGAAATTATCAGTATGATCTGTATGAATTACAGAATATTTTCAAAATCAATTCAACCCCTTAATAAATCGCTTTCATGATTTTTCTTATTCTCTGAATGAATAAAATAATGATCCACTGTTGTGCCGTTTTACGGATAAAATTTTCACCCAGACCAACTAATTCTCAAATTTATCTTCACAAACAGGCACCTCTCTGATAAAAACCAATGGAACAGAGAAACAGTTTGTACTTTGCCCTAAACAAATCATTTAAGAGAAAAAGCTATTGAAAAAAATTATTCAATTTTTAACAAAACTGTTCAGTAAAAGAGAAATGCCGAAGCCTTCTTCATCTTCAGGATCGCCTTTCCCGCAGCTGAATACAGAATCCATTCCCAAACCATCAGCAAAGCCGCATAAAAAAAAGAAAAAAAAAAGGTGGTCAATTAATAATTTTATCGTGGATCCCAAGGAGGGTGAAACAAGATTTCATGATTTCAATCTGCCACGAAGTATCATGCACGCTGTTGCAGATTTAAAATTCAAATACTGCACTCCTGTCCAGGCAAAACTTCTCATTCACACACTGAAGGGGAGAGATGCAACAGCAAAAGCACAGACAGGGACAGGAAAAAGTGCAAGTTTTATCATAACCATTATTGCAAGATTTATTAAAAAACCATTTAAAAATAAAAATGGCATTCCAAGAGCATTAATTCTTGCACCTACAAGAGAACTTGTACACCAGATTGAAAAAGATTTTAAATCCCTTTCAAAATATACCCACTTAAGAATTATTGCTATCTACGGCGGCACTGGCTATAGAAAACAGCAGGATATGCTCAGGGCAAAACCGGTTGATGTAATTGTTGCAACACCCGGCAGGTTTATTGACTTTATGAATAAAAAACTGATCAATCCGTCCAGGGTTGAAATTGTTGTTCTTGACGAAGCAGACCGTATGCTTGATATGGGTTTCATCCCGGACGTCCGCAGAATTATTTTAAAGACTCCCCACAAAAAACAGCGCCAGACCCTTTTCTTTTCAGCTACTTTCACCCAGGATGTTTTGAGGCTTGCAGAAAGCTGGACAACCGAAAACAGAGTGCAGATAGAGATAGAACCTGAACAGGCAGCTGCAGACACAATTCATCAGATTATTTATATTTCAACGGAACAGGATAAATTCAGACATGTCTATAACCTGATCAATGATGAAAAATTGAAAAGGGTCCTTTTATTTGTAAACAGAAAAGACACAGCAAGAAACCTTTCAGCAAAACTTTCAGAATATGGACAGAAATGCAGTGTGATTTCTGGAGATATCTCCCAGGACAAAAGATTCAAAGTTTTACAGAATTTTAAAAACGGCAGAATTAATATCCTTGTTGCAACAGATGTAGCAGCACGTGGACTGCATATCAAAAATATCAGTCATGTGATAAATTTTGATCTTCCTCATGAACCAGAACACTATATCCATAGAATTGGAAGGACTGGAAGAGCAGGTGCCAGGGGAACATCCATAAGCTTTGCAGATGAATTAAGTTCATTTTTCATTCCAAAAATTGAAGAGGTGCTTGGAAATAAAATTGAGTGTGAATATCCTTCTGAATCCCTGGACAAACCCCTTCCAGAACCTGTTAATAAATATGCTTCAAACAGGGGACACAGAAAAAAAAAGAAATATAGAAACAAAAAACAGAAATATAATCGTTAGCATCACAATCAATATCATTTCTTGACACTTAGTACCTATTCAGTGTAATAGATATATTCTATTATTCAGTAATTTGTATTAAAGGAGTTTAAATAAAAATGTTTGGTCTTGGAATGCCTGAAATTTTAATGATTCTGGCAATTGCGCTGATTGTCATCGGACCGAAGAAGCTGCCTGATCTTGCGAAAACACTTGGACGTGCAATGGGAGAATTCAAACGGTCAGCCCAGGACTTCAAAAAAAGCATTGATGTTGACACCACTGTCAGAGATTTTGATGATATTTCATTAAGCAGTCATGATGCCAGTTCAACGATCAAAGATGTTACAGACTCTGAAATTACTGAGCCGGATACTGCAGAAAATAATTCATCTGAAACAGACTCAGACAGCTCTTCACATGATCAAGAGTCAAGTGATAATGAAAATTTAAACCAGAAAACCGACACACAATAAATCAGCTGTAATCTAAATATATATGAATGAAGAAGGAAAAAGCCCTTTTACAGAACATCTGGGAGAATTGCGTGATAGACTGATACGATCTTTTGCAGCTGTGGGCATAGGTTTCGTAATTGCCTATTTTTTTAAAGAACGACTATTTGAAATTCTAACAGCACCACTGGTCACTGCCATGGGTGAGACCGGCAATTCCAAGATGATTTTTACCGGACTGCCGGAAGCATTTTTTACCTATCTTAAAGTCTCTCTTCTTACCGGGATATTTTTTGCCACCCCGGTTGTTTTTTATGAGTTTTGGATGTTTATCTCCCCGGGTCTATACAGAAATGAAAAAAAATACCTTGTGCCCATAGTCATTTTATCTGTATTTTTCTTTTTAATTGGATCTTCTTTTGGCTATTTTATTGTCTTTCCATATGGTTTTAAATTTTTCCTGGGATTTGCGACTCAAACCATACACGCCATGCCATCCATGAAGGAGTATTTATCTTTTGCCTCAAAAATGCTGCTCGCTTTTGGTTTTGTTTTTGAATTGCCGCTGATATTAACTTTCATGGCCAGGATGGGGCTTGTTTCAGTATCATTTCTAAAAAAGAACAGAAAATATGCGCTATTATTATTCTTTGTTGGAGCTGCTCTGATTACACCTCCGGATGTGGTTACTCAGATTATGATGGCCCTTCCCCTGATGATACTTTATGAAATAAGTATTCTCGGTGCCAGGATATTCGGGAAAAAACAGAATAAGAGTGAAGATGATACTGATGAAAGGGGACAACAGCAGAAATCAGAATTAAAATAAAAACGCTTTGAACAGCACTGAAAAAGATAGTAAAAATCAACATTTTACTATTGACTTTTTAGCGCTGCAGGGTTTAAAAACCCTAAGTATAAATATAAATAGAGTGATATGGTTTAAAAAAATGAGAGCATATTAAGTATGCTGTCAAATTATAACAAAAAATTAATAGTAAACCTTTATTAGGAGTAAAACTGGTTATGAATAGAAAGTTTCTGACTCTGCTTTTGACTGCCGCGATAGCTTTGGTCTTTGCTGTAACATGTCTTTATGCTGGAACTGAAGTTGCTGATAACATAACACTTGATTATAATAAATATGAAAAACGTATGTTTAAGCTTCCTAAACATAATTTTGTTAATTTTACACATAAAAAACATAATACAGATTATAAAATATCATGTGATGAGTGTCACCATATAGAACTTAAAATGGGCGATCATGTTAAACCATGTGCAGATTGCCACATAGAACTCAAACCGACTGAAAAAAACAGAAAGAGTATTATGCTGCTCAGAAACGCATACCATGCAAGCTGCAGGGACTGCCACAGAGAATTTAACAAAGAAGCAGGTGATCCGCGTGGATTTAAAAAAGATGCACCGCCAACATCCTGCAGTGAATGTCACATAAAAAACAGTGTCGAGCAACAATAAAACTTATTACTATTGACCTTTAATATCGTGCCAGGGTGAAAAAACTGACTGGCACTATTTACAATATGCTTCTATTTTATTATTGACTTTTAATCTCGTAAGAGTATAAAAACCTCAAGCACTAAATCTTATACGCATACTGTATAGGAGCAATGCAATAATAAAATATAAATATTTATCAGGAGTCGAACAGATTATGGATAAAAAAATACTAATTCTTTTTATTGCAATTGGAATCTGTCTCTCATCAATTGTATCTTCACTGAATGCCGAGACAGAATTTCCATATGAAATTACCATGGATTATAATCCCTATGAAAAAAGAAAATATACTCCTCCCCAATACGAAGTCTTTGTCTTCTCCCATGAAATACACAATTTAGAGTATGAAATTTCCTGTGGTGGTTGCCACCATGACAAAGATGGAGAACCTTTAGCTGAACTTAAAGCCGGGGATCCCGTCCAGAGATGTGTTGAGTGTCATATTGAACTGAAAAAAACAAAAAAGAATCGGAAAAGTATAATACTGCTTGAAAATGCCATACATGAAAATTGTAAAATATGCCACAAAAAAATTAATATCGAGGCTGGTGATCCTAAGGGGAGAAAAGGTCCTGCGCCTGTAGCCTGCAAAGAGTGCCATATAAAAACAGCAGAAAAAAAATAGTAATTGCATTAACCTGTTTTATATATACAATCAGAGGTTTTTCATAAATTGGAAAACCTCTTTTTCTTTTATTAACTTTTTGCTGCATGAATCAATCCGGATATTTTACAAAGTGAGTTTGCCACAGGTGTCAGGCGCAACAAAGCGTGAGACTGTCGTCCCATACTGAAAACTGACTGTAACACCACAGACAGGCTGATATTGCTCTGCCTGCAGGTTGACACTCTGTTTGCAGTTAATACTAAAACGAAGAGACAATCAAATGAGATTTTAGATTATTGTTTTAAACAGTAAAAGCAGAATATCATGACATTTTAAGATTAGTCTGGATATCACATGCTATCTGCATCTGTTTTTGAATTCCCGCGCTTCTCTTACAAGGACATGTGCCCATGAAGGAGAACCCAGTGCATGAATGTGGGTATACGTACCAAAAGTATTATTCTTAAAGAAACCATCTCTTTTCTCAATTATACCGGTACCGCGTTCCATCTTAAATGCCATTTCATAATCTTTGTAATCAATATGTTCAATGCTTGAATACCTGAATTCATGCCCTCTTAACACTTCACCTTTTTTAAAAAACGGGTTGTCGTGAATCACTTGTACTTTTGTATATCCATGCCCCTGGGGACGGTTGGAAAACCCGAACCTGATGGGTAGAATATTTGACATGGGATATACCTTGTCATTTAAACAGATACTCTCGCCAAGGAATATAAGTCCGCCACACTCTGCATAGATTGGAAGTCCTTTCAAAGACAGCTCTTTCAGATGTTTTTTAAAACTGTTGTTTTCAGACAGTTCCGGCGCATGGGTTTCAGGAAAGCCACCGCCCATATATATGGCATCAACATCTGCAATACGTTTTTCTTTTAAAGGGCTTATGAAAACAATGTCAGCGCCAAGTTTTTTTAAGGCATCAATATTATCTGGATAGTAAAACTGAAAGGCAGAATCTCTAATGATCCCTATTGTGATATCTGGCGTTTGAATTTGCTCTATTTTAGGCTTTGGCAGGTGAGGGTATTCCGATTTCATTTCAGATGGATAAACATGCTCTTTTTTGTCACAACCGCTGCAATGGTGTTTACGGGTTGCAATTTCGTACAGTTTTTCAAGTGCAATATTTTCCCGGGCAATTTTTATAACAGCATCAATTGCCTTTTGGGAAAAAGAGTGTTCATGCGAAGTTACAAGTCCCATATGCCGTTCAGGGAAATCTTTGCTCTTCAGTTTTGGAATCGAACCAAGTACCGGAATATGACAATACTTTTCAATATTTTGTTTGACCTTACCTTCATGTCTTTTTCCTGCGACCTGGTTCAAAATCACACCGCACAGCTTTAGTTCAGGATCAAATTTTATACAGCCAAGAAGCAGAGCAGCCATAGTGCGTGTGCTTTTTGTGCAGTCAAGCACCAGAAGAACAGGCAGGTTTAATAATTTTGCAAGTTCTGAGGTTGCTGTGGATCCATCGGTATCAATTCCGTCAAAAAGCCCTCTATTACCTTCAATAACGGCAATATCGGTATATTTTGAATTTTCATGGTAGGAGTTTGTAACAACAGAGGAGGAACAGAGAAATGTATCCAGATTATAACACGGACGGCCGGCCGCCTTTGAAAGCCAGCCGGCGTCTATATAGTCAGGTCCCTTTTTAAAAGGTGAAACCTTAAAACCCATATTTTTCCATGCACCGGTTATTCCAAGGGATATGATTGTTTTCCCTGACCCTCCCCTGAGTCCGGCAACAATAATTCCCGGAACTTTTTTGTCAACCTGCTGCATGAATGAATTTAATTTAGTGATTTGTACCGTGGTATCTTATGCTTCACCTTCAGATGAATGCTGTTTTCCACCGCCTTTAAGGCCATACATGGTTGTGCTTCCAGAAGACCAGTATTCAAGCACTTCATCCTGAACCATTTTAGTAATAACTTTTTTAATCATTCTCGGTTTATCGTCAGGAAAAATTTTTGAAAAATCTTTAAAATAGAATTTTGTTTTATTTTTGGACTTTTTCGTCATCCAGTCAACAACAGCCTTGGTTGCAGCTTCTTTATCAGCAAGAAGATCACTCATTGTCATACTCCTTTAAAATCAACATATTAGCCGAAGCAGATATATTTTCTGCTTCGGCTTTTTTTTCATTAAAACACTTTAGTTGCAAACTCTTTAACATCCAGCCTGTGGAGCTATTAGAACTTGAACTGTGCAGACTGACGCCAGCTCATGTATGCCTGCTGACGGAAATCATCAATCAGATGGTGAGTAAATTCAAGCTCACACACCTCAAAGAATTTTTCCCATCCAATTCTGTCTGCCCAGTCGCCAACACGTTCATATTTATTTGCACCATTGGCATATGCATTAACCATTTTGTTAATAGCATCTGTCATGGCAGGCCATCTTGGCATATCATTGGGGAGAAATCCCACAACAACCTTGGAAAATTTTGGATCTGAAATTCTACTGGAAACCTTGCCACCTGCCATTAGAACAATACCATCACCTTCTGTATCAGCAAGAGGCATGGAAGGACACATTGTATAGCAGTTTCCGCAATACATGCATCTTTCATTTTTAACGGCAACTGATTTAGCATCACTGCCATCGGCAAGTTTTACCTTGGTTGGCTTAACAGCAGCTGTCGGACATGATGCTACTGCAAGTGGAATTTCACACAGTTTGTCAAGGTATTCATGGTCCAGCATTGGTGGTTTTCTATGATATCCCAGGATTGCGATATCAGAGCAGTGAACAGCTCCGCACATATTGAGGCAGCATGCCATGGATACTCTCAGCTGTGCAGGAAGTCTCATATCCTGAAAATCATCAAACAGCTCGTCCATGGCTGCCTTTACCGTACCTGAAGCATCTGATGCAGGAGTATGGCAGTGGATCCAGCCCTGTGTATGAACTATATTAGATATACCGGCACCGGTTCCGCCAATGGGGAACTTAAATGAACCACCGGGAAATTTTCTGGAAGCCAGGTCATTTTTCAAGGGTTCTACTTTATCCTTGGAATCAACCATAAACTCAATATTGTTACGTGTTGTAAAACGTAAATGGCCGTCACAATGTTTATCTGCAATATCACAGATTTCATTTATATGGGTAGTGCTCATAAGACGACCCCCGCCAACTCGTACTGTATATATTTCGTCTCCTGATTCTGCCACATGAACAAGCACACCTGGTTCAAGGATTTCATGGTGTGACCATTTGCCTTTATTTTTTGCAATCACAGGAGGATAAAAGTCTTCATAGTTTTTCGGACCAAGATCTGAAATCCTGTTTTCCATTGGTTTAGCTGGATTATAGCCAGTTGAAATAAATGCCATTATTATTCTCCCTTTCTATCTAAGATGGTGTTTTCTGTATTCTTCTACATCACGTTCCCAACCGCCTTCTACCTCATCTTCTTTCCAGAAGATATACGGGTTGGTTCTTGGATATTGGACATGCTGAGGCTGAGGTTCAATACCAGTTACTTCAAGAAGTTTCTGGAATCCCTGGCGCATTACCAATTCACCAACTCTTTCACGGTTTTTGCCCTCTTCCATCCACCAGTCCCAGATAGGTTCAATTACATCTGTTATTGCTTCATAATCATTGTCTGGATTAACTTCTACAAATGGAACAAGCAGAGATCCCATCTGCGCTCCATCAAGGATAGGAGCTTTAGCACCAACAAGAATTGATAAACCTGTATCTTTTCCTATTCTAAGAGCTCTTGGCATTACATTTATACAATGCATGCAGCGGGTACAATTAGGATTATCAATGAACAATTTCTTATTTTCAAACTTCATACATTTTGTTGGGCAGAGTGCCAGAACTTCTTTTTCAAGATCAAAGGGGCCCCAGTCTCTGCTGCCTTTATAAGCACCTGCATTTGCAGGATATCCTGAATCATTTTCAACATATTTGTTAACTGCATCCTGATCAATTCTTATATCATCTTTCCAGGTACCTATAAAAGAGAGGTCAGCGCGTGCTATAGATGCCACACAGCCGTTCGCGCATCCGTCAAATTTAAATTTAAATTTGTAGGGGAATGCAGGACGGTGAAGTTCATCCTGATACTCATTGGTTAAAAAGTGAACAAGTGCATTGGTATCATAACATGCATATTCACACCTTGACTGGCCAAGGCAGTCAGCAGGAGTTCTCAAACAGGAGCCCGACCCTCCGAGATCCTGGCCAAGATCGTGTGTCAATGTCCAGAAGATCTCCTCAATCTGTGGAGTTGTGGTTCCAAGAAAAATAATATCACCTGTTGATCCATGCATATTTGTCATACCAGAGCCCCTGAGGTCCCACAGTTCTGTCAGTTTTCTCAGATAATCACTTTTATAGTATTTTCCTGCTGGTTGGGCAACACGCACTGTATGAAAATGTTCCACTCCAGGGAACAGTTTTGGTTGGTCACAATATCTTCCTATAACACCACCGCCATAACCGAACACACCTACTATACCACCATGTTTCCAATGGGTTCTTCCATGTTTGTAAGAGAGTTCCAAAACACCGAGAAGATCATCAACACAATCTGTGGGAATCTGGAAATCAATACCTTCTTCATTTTTAGCCCTGACTTCTGCCTGCTGTTTCAGGTCAGAAACAAAGCTTGGCCATGGGCCAGATTCCAGCTGATCCAATAAAGGAGTTTCATGCTTAGCCATTTACTTACCTCCGTTAATAGTTAATTTTCAATCAAATAATGAAATAGTTCTCAAAACTTTTCATTTCGTAATCTAAATTTAATATTGCTCCTGCAAGCCTGTGTATCCCTGTACCGCTCTCTACCGGGGACAATTTAAGCAGACTGACTTAGTTCATATAAGACTTCTATGAGTCCATGTCAATAAAAAATGTTGTTTTTAAATGTTTTTCAAACCTGTGTACAAAACCTCACAGTGATTTATCAGATTCTCTTTTATCAAAGTGATTTCAATAGGATCAAAATAGCAGGTTGTGACAATTTTTTCTGCCAGTTCAACTATCTGTTCAGGCGTGAACTGTACTGCAAAATCAAAAAAATCTGACTTTATATCTCCATAATCATATATTGCTGCTTTTTCATCCAGAGCAGATATAAAACCCCTTAGTACCGCATTTATCACGGCGTTATCCAGAAGCACTCTCCTCTCTGTACCGTTCAATCTGTCTATGCGCATCCGTATAGTGAGATCCAGAAAAAAAAACAATAACGCAGGCAGAATATATTTTTTCTGATTATTTTCTCCTGCACCAAGCTGTGTTAACGGTTTGTATGCCCTTACCGTAACAAGTCTGACATGAAATTTGCCATCTTCCTGTTTTACAATAAAATCCCCTGCAGCATGATGCCATGAATTTATCTGATCAAAGGTTTCAAGATTATAACAGCACGTCAGAATTTTGGAGATTTCCTGGTAAATCTTAAAAGAATCTGACATCTCCATATAGTATCTGCTTCCATCAGATTCCCATATTACAATTTTTCGTCTGCCATCGTCATCACTGATATGGAACTCTTTATAGCCCACAAACCACTGACCGAGAAAAAATCCAACTCTCCCTTTTCCTGCAGTTATAAAATCAAATCCATATACTGACGGCAGATATGATTTGAAACGCATTTGATCAAAATTCGATAATAGCTCATACTCATTTTCTATCAAAGCAAGGCCCTGTTTTGATACAGCTCCGTTCAGGACAAAAAAGAAATCCAATTTTCCTTTCAAAACAACCCGGACTTTCATTGGATGATAAAATGCCCCGTGTTTTTCAAGAATAATATTAATCTGGCTGATCTGATCTGCTGCAACAGTTTTAACAGGTTTATACCGGTCAGACTTAATGGATAGCGCTTTTATCCCTCTCTTTAATATTGAAAATTTATTTTCTGATAAAAACTCACAGGAAGCAAGAAAGTATTCTCCCGTTGTAACAGCAGTATCAGATGCTCCATGGGTGTTTTCTCCGGACAGTGGCAGTTTCCACAACCTGGATCCCGGTAATACCTGATTACTGCTGCCTGAAATAAAGAAACTGAATAGAGGTGATTCCATCTAAATTTTTCTGTGGGGTTCCAGCTCATCTTTGAGTTTCTGGGACACATCAAAACCGAGTCTTTCAGCTTCATCACAGTGCTCAATAGCTTTATCAAATTCTTTAAGTTCAAGATAGGCCACAGCAAGGTTATTATGGGCAACAGGAAATTCAGGCTGTATTTGAACAGCCTCAAGATTTGCCTTGATCCCCTCTTTTACAAGCCCTTTCATAAAATAGGCAGAACCAAGTGTTGTATAAGCCTGAACAAAATTTTTATTATGGATAATCGCCTTTTTAAGGTGCTTTATAGCCTTATCCATTTTTTCTTCATCCTCGTCCGGGTTTTTACCATCAATCAACTGAAGAAGGACAAAGGCCATATTGCTGTAGCCTTCTGCAAACCCTGCTCTTGCTTTTGTAGCCCTCTGGTTGTATCTGAAACATCCTTCAAGATCGTTTCTCTGGAGACATATTCCTCCAAGAAGAACATAGGCTTCCGCAAGAGTTGGACTGCAGTTGATGGCTTCATGAAGCTCATTTTCCGCCTCAGCATACTCCTGTTTTCCCATATAAGCTACTGCAAGGTTATAGTGTGTGGTTCCGCATTCATCATTCTTTGCAAGACTGTTCTTTAACTGTGCAATATATTCATCGGCATTTTTTGCCACATTTTTAGCCTGAACTCTATCTGACATAATTTATATCCTTAAAATTTTAACTTTATCGGCTTGTCTGTAATATTTTCAGTTTCTCCATTCACTGAAATCTTATATTTCTCTGACCGCCACTACAAATATTCAACTCACAAAAGTTAAATATTTTCACACGCTTTAACGTCGCATATATTATTTTGATCATCCGCTTGTGTCAAGATTAATTGAAAAATTGCATTAATCCTTATTTTATCTTGAAGCATATCACCACTTGTGATAGCAAAACTGTAGAAATAATTTTAATTTAATAATTTAGGAGTAGAACTATGGAACCAGGATGCTATACTGCAATAATCACCCCTTTTAATCAAAAGGGTGAGCTTGATAAAGAAGGTCTTGAGCAGCTTATCGGCTTTCAGATTGAGAATGGTATAACGGGAATACTTGCCACCGGAACAACAGGTGAAAGCCCGACATTCAAATGGAGTGAACACGATGATGTTATTGCACGGGTTGCAAAAGCTGCAAAAAACAGATGTGCAAGCATTGCCGGCACAGGAAGCAATAATACGGATGAAGCTCTTGAAGCGATGAAACATGCAGGAAAAGAAGGGGTAGATGCAGTCCTGATGGTTGATCCATACTATAATGGCCCAAGTTCGCTGGAAATCAGAAAAGAGTATTATGAGATGGCAGCATCTGCACATCCTGACATTGAAATCATCCCTTATATTATACCTGGAAGGACTGGTGCACAGATGCTGCCGCAGGATCTGGCCATCCTTGCAGAAAATTTTGACAATATATCATCTGTCAAAGAAGCAACAGGCGATCTTGACAATATGAAACTTACCCGTCAGTTATGCGGAAAAGACTTTAGAATCTTTTCCGGTGACGATGCTCTGATTTATGATATCATGACAGATCCAGATATCAAGGCATGTGGATCAATATCTGTGATGGCAAATATTGCCCCGGGCTTTCTTACCAGAATGGTTTCACTTCTCAATAACGGAGATACCGATGGTGCACTGGACATTCAGACAGCACTGAAGCCGCTGTTTGATCTTGTTGTGGTAACTACAGAGGAAGATTGTAAATTTGGAAACGTAAGCTGCAGGGCAAGAAACCCTCTTCCGCTGAAAACAGTGATGCAGATATTGGGAATGCCTGGCGGACCCTGCCGAAAACCTCTTGGAAAAATGACAAATAAAGGTTTTAATGTGGTTTTAGATGCATTGAAGACAGTTCAGGAAAAAAATCCTGAAATTTTTGAACCAGTTGCTTCATTTTTTAATATAGAGATTCAGGAGAGGCTGGATAATCCAGAATTTCATAAAGATCTCTATT
Source organism: uncultured Desulfobacula sp. (assembly GCA_964636495.1). Lineage (GTDB taxonomy): Bacteria > Desulfobacterota > Desulfobacteria > Desulfobacterales > Desulfobacteraceae > Desulfobacula. The sequence goes on from CAZWSL010000010.1 coordinate 102,907, forward strand.
ATGATGCGTATTAAAATATGAAACATGAGATGTGAGATCCGGAAATCTCACATCTCAACACTGAAATCTTATTTAGCCTCTGCCTTATTTAACCTTGAACTGCTCCTTTCCGGTGTGAAAAAAACTGGCTCTCAGCCAGCCAAAACCAAACTGCAGCAATTTAACATCATCCTCTTTGATGATTTCAATAGTTTCATTCGGGAGATCATATCTTTTAAGAAATGTGCTGTTAAAAACAAATTCTCTGAATTTATCAATGTTATAGCATATCATAAAAAACATTTTTTTGCTTTCCTGGGTAAGCTTCATACTTTCCGGCAGTGATTTTTTTCTTACAATGAGATCCATCCAGCCATCATTCACTTCATCTCTGAGATCAACGCCCTGATCCTCTCTCCACTCTTCTACTGTCCACTCTCTCTTCTCTTCAAATCCTCTGCAGTGAGACTCTTTTACTGTGAAAAAAAATTCATCTTTTTCTCCATCTTCTCCTGAATAACTCAAAGAGCCGACACCAAGAGGATAATATCTGCATGTAGTTGGGCGCTGCTTGTAAACAGCACACCCCTCCTTATCATCAACAAAAGGACACGATTTTCTTTTGTCATCAAGCAATTTAAGCAGAACAACAGGAAGGTCTGCTTTTTCAAGCAGTTGGGGGTGTGTAAATTCAGCAAGAAAATCGTCAGAAGATATCTCAAGTTTTTTCCGCATTATCAAAATATCATACGGAGTGAGCATAATATCAATACCCCTGCAGCAGTCTGTAAAACAGGATACTCCTTTATGGCAATCAAATTTAAATCTGCTGGAAAGACTGAGCTGTTGAGGTGGAATTCCCAATGATTCCGAAGTGTTATTATTCATTAAACATTCCTTTTTTATAGAATTTTCATAATTATTTAAAACGAGTGGACTATAAAAAAAACCATCAATAATGTCAACATATTACAAAACCCTAAATCCACCGCCTATTTTTTAAATATCCCTTTATAGCAAAAATCGGGGGAGT
>CAZWSL010000011.1:0-93769 GCA_964636495.1 uncultured Desulfobacula sp.
TGCAATGGTTAAGACAGCAAACTGTCTGAGTGAGGAACGAACGAGTTTTTGCTGTCCAATGGAAGATTGTTTAGAACTTTAAAAAATTATTCAGGCTTCAGGGCAGATAAGACAACCTGCATCGTAACGGGTCCAAGAAATGATTTGAAATTTGAACATTAAAACAAATATCCAGGTCATTTAGAAAATTATTTAATTTTTTAACAGTTAATGATAGAACAGAAGAAGCGATGGATCTTACTTAAATTAATTTTTTTTTAAAAAAATGAGGAGAAAGATGCTTAACAGAGACAAAGATATGGACATAATCAATGAACTTGGAAAAATAGACACTCTTGAGAATGCCAAATCAATATTTGAAAAATATATGGATGAAAAACATCTCTACAGAATTTTGAGATTGGAAAACCCTCAAGTCCTGATAAGAATTGCTAATTCGATTGTACTCTGCAACCCCGGATCTGTCTTTGTTCACACCGGCTCACAGGAAGACAGAGAGTTCATAAAAAAACTCGCCCTTGAAAAAGGTGAGGAGAGTACGCTTGCAATGGAAAATCATACCATTCATTTTGACCTTGCCAAGGAACAGGGAAGAATAGTTGACAGAACATATTACATTGCCAACCCTGGAGATCATATCAGTTCCCTTGCCAACAGAATGGACAGGGAAACAGCTTTTGAGCAGATAGAGTACAATATGAAAGACATAATGGCAGATATGACCATGATCATTGGATTTTATATGAGAGGCCCTGTGGGAGCTCCTGTGTCAAACCCAGCTCTGGAAATTACCAGTTCCGCCTATGTTTCCCATAGTGCTGAGCTGCTTTATAGAAATTCCTATACGGATTTTGACAGAGAGGTGAAAAAACTTGGGCATTTTTTCACCAACGTACACAGCGAGGGTTTAAACAGAGAGGAAGACCTGCCCAATGCAAGGGTTTTCATGGATCGTAAATTTCAGACCACCTATAGTTTCAACTGCACCTATGCAGGCAATACCCTGCTGCTCAAAAAAGGAAATCACAGGTTTGCAGTGGATAAAGCTGTTTATAAAAATCCCGGGAAAGAGCTGTCAGAACATATGTTTATCACCGGTATTCATGGCCCGGGAGGACGTGTGACCTGGGTGGCGGGAGCCGCTCCCAGCGGATGCGGAAAAACAACAACTGCCATGGCAGGTAATGTGTTTATTGGTGATGATCTTGCCCAGATGTGGATAGCAGAAGACGGATCCATAAGATCTGTCAATCCTGAAGCAGGCATTTTCGGTATTGTTGAAGATGTAAATCTGGAGGGTGATCCTATTTTGATGAAAGTTTTAAGAGAACCAGGTCATGAGGTCATATGGTCAAATGTATTAATTGACGAGAACAGGGTCCCCCACTGGATCGGTAACAATGAAGAGCCTCCGGAAAAAGGTTTCAACTTTCAAGGAGAGTGGTTTAAAGGCAAGATTGATAGTGACAACAAACTTATTCCTCTATCCCATCCCAATTCAAGGTGCACACTGAGATCATCTTCCCTGGGCAACTACTCTGAAGAAGCGGAAAATTCTGCCGGTGCCCTGACGAGAGTTTTTACCTATTCCGGAAGAGATGCCGATACAATGCCTCCCGTATGGGTATCAAAGACTTCAGATGCCGGTGTTGTCATCGGTGCCTGCATCGTATCTGAAGCAACGGCAACTGAAGTTGGTGCAAAAGGAGTCAAAAGAGCACCATGGGCAAATGCCCCCTTTATACCCGGTGCTCTTGGAGACTATATGGATGCCCAGTTCAATTTTTTTGGAAATCCTGATATAAAACAAGAGTATAGACCGGTAATGGCCGGTTTGAACTACTTTCTTACTGAAAAAGCAAGAGGGGGGGAATCTTCAAGGCTTATTGGTGAAAAAAGAGATGTAAAAGTCTGGCTTTCCTGGCTTGAAAGATATGCACATGATGAAGTGGAGTTTGTTGAAACCCCTATAGGCAATCTGCCAAAATATGAAGACCTGAAATCACTGTTCAAGGATATTATCAACAAGGAGTATTCAAGGCAACTATATACAAAACAATTCTCTCTCTATCTTGATAATATCATAAAAAGGATCGATCTCCAGAATGAAGCCTACTCAAAGGAAGAGAATATCCCTGATACACTGTTTAAAATACTGGATAGTCAAAAGGAGGGACTTTTAAAACTGAAACAAGAGCACGGCCCCATAGTCGAACCTCATATTTTTTAAGGCAGAAATTGATCAGCAGAATTGCTGCTGCCTCCGGTAAAAAATCTGTCAGTGAAGAACATTTCAGATCCGGCAAAAGTTTACCTGGTGCAATCAACAGATATACACGCCATGTACCATCTTTAAAGCAGGATGATACATATGCAGAAAAGAGAGTTTTACTTTACAGAATAATATCAATTTAAGGAGAAAAATACTTTCAGCCTCACTCTCAAAACAGTTTGCGAATTATCCGGGTCAGGTTTAAATTATGAGAATTCAAGGTAATAAATGACATAGAATCAGCCTTAGGCTGATAATAGAAAAGGAGGGAAACATGAAAAAATTTACCGTTTGTCTCACACTCTTTTTACTATTGTGCAGTTCCCCGCTTTTTGCTGACAAAAGAGTACCTGTAAAAGCTGTTGGTATTCCCCTTGCAGACCACTATGCCGGAATTGTTGCCTTTGAAAAATACCGCAGCCAGATGAAATTTGCAGACTATCAGCTTCTGATACTGCCTGGTCCCCATATTGTCAGAGCCTATTTTGAATCTATGCCTGATGCAGATATGGCCTTTAATGTTGCACCAATGATAATGGATATGTTTACGCAAAACCAGAATTTTAAATGGATCAGTTTAATCCATCGAGATGGAAATGCACTGGCAATAAATGCTTTAATGAATCAAAAGGTTCACCTCTCTGATGATAAACTTCAAAGAAAACCAGATGCCAAGGTTGCCAGAGCATTCAAAGCGTTTAAGGAAGAGACAGGCAGGCAGGTTCATTGTGCAATTCCTTCCAAACTGGCAACCCATACAACCATTCTATATAAATATTTCACAGAATATAATATTTCATTCAGCATGGACCTTCCTGAAACAGATAAAGATGTCATACTTATTGATATCCGACCTCCCAAAGCACCTGCTTTCTTAAAGGGAATGAGTACACGCAATAAACCAGCCGCTTTTGAACAGTCTCTTCCATGGGCTGAAATCACAGATACCCAGGGATACGGGAAAGTGGCATGGTATTCAAAAGATGTCATGAACCACCCAAACGGCCATGTAGAGTGCATCATTATTGCAAAGGACAAAGCGATTAAAGAGAAACGTGCTGCCTTGAAAGAGGTAATCTATTTTATCCATAAAGCAGGACAGGATATTGAAACGGCAAGAAAATCCGACAGCAATGATATGGATAAAATTATTCAAATGATCCAAAAACATATTCCCTCTCACACCAGATCAGCAATACTGGAAAGTCTCAGGCCTGATCTCAATGTTATCAATTATAAAAATCTCAATATTAACAGAGAGTCTAAAAACAGTTTCAAGGAAATAATGGATCTTGCGTTTAAAGCGGGCTTTATAAAACAGAAAATAAATATTAGAAAACTGGCTGATGAAAGTTTTTCAACCAAAGTAACAGTGGAATAATATGGCGTATATCCTGTTAAACAGATAAAAATTTATACAAAAAACGATAAGGACGGAGGTGGAATTGACAGTGAAAGAGCCCTGAAAAAAGATTTTCCATCTCCTGGAAACAATGAAACAATGAAACAATTGATTTGTCAAACTATCCAAAATTGTAAAGATAAATTGATATCAACCGGAAAATATACCATAAGGTGTAACAGATGAGTAAAAATAAATTTCCAAAAATTTTGATTGTGGATGACATAAAGGCAAATCTTTTTGCCATGGAAATGCAGCTTGAATCCCTTCCCCTGAAAGTTATTAGAGCTTACTCCGGCAAAGAGGCACTGATTCATATCCTGGAAGATAATATTGCTGCAGTGCTTTTAGATGTTCATATGCCTGGGATGGATGGTTTTGAAACAGCAGAACGGATGCGTTCAAATAAAGAGACTGCCCATATCCCCATTATTTTTGTAACAGCTATTTTTAAAGAGAGGAAACATGTATTTGAAGGTTATGAGGCAGGGGCAGTTGATTATATTTTCAAGCCCGTTGATTCTGAAATTCTTAAAAACAAAATAAAGATATTCTTAGAGTTGCACAATCAGAAAAAGGAGATTGAAAGAACAAATTCAAACTTACTGAAACTGAATATTCAATTGGAAAAAACCAATAAAAAAATAGTTCTGCAGCAGGAGAAAAAAATAGAGGAAGAGAGAATTAAAGTACTGCTGAATATGGCAGGAGCCACGGCTCATGAACTGAATCAACCTCTGATGGTGCTCCTTGGCAATATTGATATTTTAGACTTCTACGACAACCTTGACCTGCCTGACGAAGTATCTGAAATTCTTGACAACATTAAACAAGCAGCAGAAAGAATATCAGTGGTGACCAAAAAAATTCAAACCATTCGCCACTATGAAATAAAACCACATGATGAAAAAACAGATATAGTAAAGCTTGATCAGGATATACACATTCTATTTATTGGAAATTCCAAAAAACATTTTTTGAAAATTCAAACAGATCTTGAGTCTAAAAAAGATATACGTCTCTTCCACGCTACATCCATTGAAGAGAGCTGGGCTATGATCAATAAAAATGGCATATCCAGAACTGATTTGATTTTCCTTGACTCCATACTGGATGGAGGCACAAGATTTAAATTTTTAGCCGAACTTGTTAAAACTGATCTGCAGATTCCTGTGGTAATAATCACTGATAAAGAGGATGATGCAGTTGCAGAAAAACTTATACAGGCAGGAGCAATGGATCATCTGCCTGAATCAAAAATAAGCAGAAGAGCGCTTTCAAGGATTATTTCCAATGCCATGGAAAATGCCGGGCTTAAAAAAAATCTTAAACTGATACAGAAAAAACTTGTGCTGACAGCAAAAAGAGATCCCCTATCAGGACTGCATAACCACAAATATTTTATGAAATCCTTAGATCTTGAAGTCAAACGGGCAAAACGATATAAAGCGACATTTTCTTTACTGCTTATTGATATTGACTGTTTTAAAAAAATAAACTACGCCCATGGATATTCTGCAGGAGATGCCGTTATCGCAGGAATTGCCAGAATCCTGCTTGAAAATATCAGACAGAATGATATAGCAGGCCGCATTGGAGGTGATAAATTTGGAGTTGTCCTGGTGCATAATAATTCTGCAGGAGGACTTGCCACTGCTGAACGGATAAGAGACAGGGTGGAAAAAGCCCGATTTTCTGACAAAAATAACAATATTAAAGTTACTGTCAGTATTGGCATCACTCTCTATTCCGAGCTTGACTCTACACTGGAAATGATAAAATCTGCTGAAAAAGCTTTAAGCCGGGCCAGGAAAAAAGGACTGAACTATATCATGCAGGGATAATCCATAAAAGATAACAAGTTCTTTATTGAACTGCATTTCATACCGTTCTAACCATCCTGGAAAATATCCTGACGGTACAGCCTGACCATATCGTGCTTCCCGTATTATTACAGACCGGGTTTTTCCATAACCTCATATATTATATCATTAATAAATTTCGCGTGCATATTAACTCCGTAACCGCTAATAATATCCTCCATACCGCTGTGGCAATTATGACAGGGTGTGATTAAAATCTCAGCTTTTGTATCTGCTATCTGCTGCGCCTTAATCCGGTTGGTAGCAACTCTTTTCTTCTTAAACGGAGGGCCGCAGTTAATAACACCCCCACCTGCATTACAGCAGTAGTTGTGCTCACGGTTGGGATACATCTCAGTAAAATCTTCACAAAGTTCATTTATGACCCAGCGTGCTTTTTCATGTAATCCCCTGCCCCGTATTGTATTGCATGGATCATGGAGGGTAACTGATTTTTTATATTTCTCCTTTACTTTTATTTTACCACTTTTCAGGAGTTCATAGTAGAAATCTATAGCGTGCACCATGGGCACAGGGGGCATGGCCCAGCTCAACCATCTGTTTCCCACATCATAGGATGCACGGAAAGCATGACCGCACTCCCCCATGACAATTCTTTTAACTTTAAGTCTCTGCGCTGCTTCATAATGAAATCTTTTATTTCTTCCCATTATTTCATTATCACCTGTAAACATTGCCATGTCACTGTTATCCCATCCCGGAAAAGAAGGCATTGTCCAGTTAAGACCAGCTGCATTGAAAATAATTGCGGTCTGGTACAACAGCTGAGCAAGAAACTTTGGCTCAGGCCCTATTACAGAATACATGAAGTCAGCACCCTCTTTATCCAGGGGAATCCTGCCGTCAGGGATCTCTTCTCTTGCATCCTCCTCCTGCCATTGAAGGGTATCTATCCACTCATCTTCCTTAACCCACATCTGGTTTTGTGTAACAGAGTGACTATGGGCGGTATCCTGGATATAAAGCGGAGTAACACCGCATTTATGGCATATTCTTCTTACAACAAGCATTATATAAGCGATATCAATACCAAAAGGGCAGTACTGAACACATCGTTTACAAAGATTACACTCTGTAGAGGCTACAATAGAAACCTTTTTAATCATCTCAGGAGTAATATTGCCTCTGTTTTCCAGCAGCAGTGACATGCTTCTCTTCACCTTTCCGGAAGGAGTCAGTCTTGGATCTCTTTTTGTAGAAAGATAAAAGTGACAGGAATCTGAACAGAGGCCGCAGTGCACGCATGTATCAACATAGGCCTTAAATCTTGCACCGGTTTCACCTGCAAGGACCTGATCAATTGCTTTTTCAATCCTCTCTTTGGTCAACCTTTCAACGCCGGTATCAAGACCTTCATCAGCAACAGTTTTCTCATATTCTAAATAGGGTAGTGCCATCTTATAATTTCTCCTTATTAATCACTTTTTCTTACCAATCCCTTGCATGTCGAACTTTTCCAAATTCAGACCCGATATAAGCTCTTGTAAATACAGCATAAATCATGTGACTGAGCCTTGTAAACGGTATTGCAACAAGCATGATCTCTCCTGAAAGAATATGGAGGATCACCCAGAAGTGATAACTGCCTATATTATGATAAGCAAAAAAACCTGTCACAAAAGGAGCAACCGCTATCAGAAGAATACCGTAGTCGTATTTATCTGTTAAAAATTTTACTTCTCTCAAAACAAGTCTGCGCAGTAAAAAAATAACAGCGCACAGAATAACAAGAAGTGTTACAGCATCGGTAAATTTTTCCGGCAGACTCCACCAGGAAAAACCCCATGCATTATTGAACATGATAACATGAGCGCTTAAAAAAAGAGGCATGATAACGACACCTGCATGAAAAATAAAGGTTGTAACAGTCATTACAGGACGTTTCCGCCAGTTTACCGTGGCAAATGGAACAATCCAGTGCATGATTGATCTTAAACTGTATTTAAGGCTCATATAGGTGTAGATAAATCTCTCTTTTTTGTTAACCAGCAGGATAAGATTTCTGATTCTGTAAATACTTCCACCTATAAAAATAATAAATGCAAGCCACACAAGAGGGCCGCTTACAAAATTATAAATAGTGTTAAAATTATTCATCTACTCTTCCCCTCTCTTTAAAATTCGCTCACAGGAATTACTCTTCTAAAGTATTTTCCACCTTCCAGTGTACGGCATAAAATTTTACTGCCGTCAGGGCTGAATACCGGATCCCAAACTTCATCACACATTTTATTCCAGAGCCTGCCGTCCACTGCAATTGTTCTTTTACCATTCCTATCAACTTTTGCAGCAACAATTCGGCCATCGGGACTGAATACCGGTTTCCACGCCATATCACACTTTATATCCCACGCTTTCCCATTATTGCATATTGTATACTTTTCATTGTCGGTTCCAATACATGCTACTGCTGTTCCATCGGGACTGAAGACAGCATCTGTCACCATGTCACCAAATGTAATATCCCATGGCTTTCCATCTACTGCAACCGTCCATTTCCCATAGGATGAGGCAACAATGGCAGCGATTTTGTCACTTTCCGGGCTGATCATCTGATGCCAGGCCTGAGTAAACCTGCTATCCCACATGACCTTATCATCACAGGCAAGGGTCCATCCGTCTTTCAGTCTGACCGGTGCGATAACGCAATTCGTATTTGGATGAAATACGGGCTGCCACACGCAACTGTATACGGAATCCCAGGTTTTACCGTCCACAGCTATGGAATACTCATAAAGATTAAGCCTCACCTCTGCTGCAAGGCTTGAAGCCTCTGTATTAAATGCCATATTCCAGACATTAACAAAATTATTACTCCAGGGAACACCATCCACAGCAGCAGAAAACGCTCCTTCCTGAAATTTAAATACTTCAGCCTGTCCGAAACTCACTGTCTGGACAACTGCGCCTGTCTTGGTTCCGTTATCACTCAAGGCCATACATGTCATAAAACTGTATGACTCCTCCCACGGCACATCATTTAACGCCATGCAGTATTCCATATCAGTCTGGGTTGACACGGCAATGGATTTTCCATCCTTGGTGAATTTTAAATCCCATATAAAATCAAAACTGTTTTCCCATGATGTTCCGTCCACAACCGGCCGCCACTCATCATCTGCAACTGCAAGGACAACAAGCCGTCCGTCTGGAGAATATCTTAATGAATAGGCTTTTTCAAAAGGTTCTTCTATTTCCCACGCTTCAGAGTTTTCACACACATTGAACTCTGCATCATCTGTATTTACAATTGCTGCGATTTTTTCGCCATCAGGACTTACATAGGGTTCTTCTACCCAGTTATACGAGTCTTTCCACTCATTTAAATCGGAAACCAGTTTCTCTTTTGTTTCCCAGTCCCAGTTTGCTGAATCTGTCATATAATTATCTCCTTGCACTATTCAAAAGTAGTGAGCCGTGAAAACAATCGCATCTTCTCACTCCTCACATCTTACGTCTCACATATCTGGCCTCAATCACTCAATCCTCTTCATTTCCTGTCAGAAACAACCAGAAACCCACAATGCTGACCAGGGAAATTCCCATGATGATATATGTAATGGATTCTGTATGCAGCATATAATCTTGAAGCGTATAAATCATATTTTCCATCTTCCTGCCCCTTTCTAATGGTGTTCTTCTTTAAAATCAGGATGTTCATAAAAGACCGGCATTCTTGTGACAATAAACCTGAAAACAAGAATCAGGCATGTTACCATGAAAATGGAAAGCATGATTTCCATCCAGGATGGTATATATCTCTCTGATAAAGGTTTCTGCCAGTTAAATGCAATCATACATACGTTCAGCCTGTTTAAAACAATTCCGATTACAGATAGAACCGCGCTGAATTTAATCAGCCCGAGATTGTGGTCTCTGGTTGCCATCGTAAAGAGAAAGCAGGGCAGTGCTATGAAACCGAGCACCTCCACAAGAAACCATATTCCATAGGGAGTACCAAGAAGATGCCAGTGATTCCCGGCTGAAACGCCAATCACCTTTGTCACAAAATACCCGAACAGAACAATGGCAGCAGCTTTTGCATAGCCAAAGACTAATGGTTCATGTTCATCCAGGTATGTTTTATCCATTTTTGAGTGAAAGAACTTATGGGATAGCGACCCTTCAAAAATGACCATGCTCAGACCTGCAATAATACTTGAAACAAAAAAGAATACTGCAATATAGGGTGAGTACCATAAAGGGTGAAGCTTTGAAGGCGCAATAAGAAAGAGCGCTCCAAGGGATGACTGGTGCAGAGTGGACAGAACAACACCAAATATGGTCAGCACCATTGTTACCCTGACAGCAATCCTGCGGACTTTTCTCAGTCCCAGCCACTCAAGCGGTATTGGAGTGAATTCAAGGAAAAGAACTGTAAGGTAGAGCAACACACACAGACCCACTTCAAACAGAAGCGATGTTGTACCCTGCTGTACAATAAAGGGATACGCCAGCAAAAGACGGTCAGGACGACCCACATCATACAGGAGTGAAACAAGAACTGTCGCGTATCCCAGAAACCCTGTCAGAATGGCAGGTCTAATTGCTGAATGATACTTTTTCATCCCAAATATATAGCAGGCTGCCGATGTTGTATAACCGCCTGCAGCAAGAGCGACTCCACACATAAGATCAAATCCGATCCAGAGTCCCCATGGTTGAGTATTTGATAGATTTGTTACTGATCCAAGCCCCATTGTAAATCTTAAAATCGTAAGCACTATCCCCACAATAACAATTACTCCGGCAACAACATTAAAAGGAGTAAACAGTGATTTATTTCCAGCAGCAGGATTGTGTTCTGCTACTGCAGCTTCTTGTTCAGACATCTAGGATTCCTCCTCAGGTTTTTGCTCATCATCAGATTTTGCGGCCGCTGCCTCTTCGGTTTTTTGTTTCTCAGCGGCTTCAGCCTCTTTTGCTGCTTTTTCAAGAGCCTCTTTAACCGCTTTTTTCTTTTGGGTTTCAGCCTGTATCAGAGCATTTTCTTTCTCTTTTTTTGCTTTTTCCAGAGCTTTGGAGAGCTCACCAGCAGCTTTTGTTTCAGTTTCTTCTACTGCCTGTGCAACAGCATCGGCCTTTTCATCTGCAGCAATTTTTTCTCTTCTTTTTGTCATTCCATACATTCCAGTCAGGAAAACCGGCCACAGGGCCACAACCATTGGAACAACATGCAGAGCACCTGAAGTTAATTCCGGGGCTGGAGCAGTGCCAAGATCCTCTCTCATGCCTATCTCTTCAAAGGGGACATCCGAAAGATACATCCAGCTTGTACCTCCCATTTCATCTTCACCATAAACATGTGCGACATAGCGATCAGGATGCCTGCGTATTCTCTCTTTTGCCATTTTAATAAGATCATCGCGTCTTCCAAAAGTTAACGCCTCTTTTGGACAGACTTCCACGCATCCCGGAAGCTGACCTTTTTCAAGTCTTGGAGCACACATTGTACATTTTACAACTTCAGGAGTCAGTGCTTCATCATATTCATATGCCGGGACCTCAAACGGGCATGCCATCATGCAGTACCTGCAGCCCACACATACAGAAGGATCATATACCACAGCACCGGTGGGCTGCTTTTTAAATGCTGAAACAAAACAGACAGAAGCGCATGCCGGCTCAAGGCAGTGATTGCACTGAATTTTTCTGAATCTGAATCCCTGTGAAGTTTCATATTTATTAACCACTGTATATGAATCAACTTCAGGTCTGCGTTTTTCATTAAAAACAGCTTCATCTTTGAAAGGTTTTTCAGGTTCAGGTAAATTGTTAATCTTGTTGCATGCTTCTTCACATGAACGGCATCCGACACATCGTGTTTCATCATGAAGAACACCAAAACTATCTGGGTAGCCTGAGAATTCTTTTCCAGAAGATGCATGGGCTTTAGTCCTGCCGACTGCAGTACCGACACCGGCTGCTCCCATCCAACCTAAAAATTTTCTTCTTGTTATGGACATATATTTACCTCGTTAATATAAAGTATCTGTATCCTAAATAAAGTATCTCTATTTTATTTGCTCTTTTCACTGTGGCAGTCAGTACATCCCACCTGCTCTATATGCATATTTACATGACACTCCATGCACTGAATATGATATGCACCCATAATGCCCGGCTTATCACTATTTTTTTCACTGAACGGTTTTCCATGGCAGTTTTTACAGCCTGTTGGCTTTTTAGTGGCAGGAGAATTGTGATGGCATCCCTGGCACAACGTACCTTTGTCAGAATGAAAATAGGCTGCCAGTTTATTCTCTTTAATATTTTCCGCTATTTTATTCACAATCTGACGGTGAGGAAAATTTACAGGTTCATATTTTTCTGAGAGTTCTTTAATAATGATATTTTCAGGAATATCCTCAGCATTATACATCAGGACCTTATTCGGACGCTTCCCGATCATTTTTTTCAACTCTGCATCACTTATGATTTTTCCGTCAGGCTGTTTCTCATGACACATGAGGCAGGAGGCATCATCCTGTTTCCTGTTTTTTGCCAGAAATCCATGACAGCCGGCACAGCTGGTATCATGCTTTAAAAGTTCATGACACCCTGTACAGCTCTGCTGGCTGTCCAATTTATGCATTGCCTGCTCAAGCGAAACCCCCATGCTCTCTTCTGATCCATCCACAGTATGACAGGTATTACAGGCAGACATTGATTTATGATGACACACCCTGCAGGTATCATTATAATTTTCATGCCCCTTATGGTTAAAACTGACAAAATCCATTCTGTTTGCACCCGGTTTATCCAGCTCACTGCTGCCGGTTTTCAGCATCAGTATATCTGGCTGATTTCTTTCCATACGGGGAACCGGGATAACTTTTTTTATACTCTTCTGTGCATCAGAATCATGGCAGCCTGCACATTTTACCGGACCTGTCTCTTTTTTTTCAGCCTGTTGTGCCATATGACAGCTGATACACGATTCATGAGCAGCCTGTTCAAACAAAATCATCTCACTGTCAGACTTATCACTGCTGTGACAATGTCTGCATGTAGTCTCTTTCCCCTTGCTGTATTTATCTGTTTTACAATCAGTATGGCAGGCCTCACACTTGTTATCATATGCTTTTGAATGCCGGTAGTGAAGAGAGTTATCAAGTCCCATCGGCTGCCTTGATGATACAGTCAAGGGTTTTTCCTGATGACAGTCGGCACATGCAACAGGACCTGACTGTATATTGTCGCCTTTTGTCTTCTCATGGCATCCGATACAGTTGATATGGAAATTATCCATTACTGCCTTTCGATTTTTATCATCACTGCCTATAAATTCCTGTGACAGTTTATCACCCTTGAGATCATGGCAGGTCTGACAGTTTCCTCCTGATTTTTCAACAGCATCAGTATGTTTGTCATGGGGGAAGATTACGCTGTGCCTCTCAAGATCACCAAATACTTTTATGAAATCTATGTTGATAATATCAGGCCTTGAATTATCAACATCAGTTGATTTAATATTTGCAAATGCAACCGTAACACACAAAATTACAATAACTGCTGTAAAGTTGTACCATTTTAGTTTAGTTTTAAATTTCACCATTTTCTTTCCCTTAGTATAAATTTCCTGATTAGGTTATATTTTAAACGTCATAAACTTCTGCTGCTCATATTTTTTAAAACTAATTTATTGCCGCCGAATCCTTTGTATGACAGGCAATCTGCTTTTGTCAACACTATTTAAATCCTACTATTTTGATATGATTTAACCACTTTTGCTCAGGATTGTAGTCATTTGCAGTTTTAAGCTTGATTTTATTTATTTTTTTATTTATTGAATAAGGAATTTTTACATTAAGTATAGTATTGTGATATCAATCTGGCGGTTTTTATCTCTGTACTTTAAAACAGGTGTATTATTTTATCAACCTGTGAAATCAGCTTTACAGGATGAACTTTCAGCCATTGGTTTGAAATGATTCACAGGCAGAAAATTTTTCAGCCTCTGGACAATCCAAAGCAGCTGTTTGGAGATTCAACAGGTTGAAGTTTTTATTGGTCTTGAAATGAAAGAATAAAACATGGAACTTAACAGGAGGCAAAATGCCAAAAATTGTACATCGTGAGGAGATGGCTCAAGGGACCATTATCCTTAATGAAATAGAGGCACAACGCATATCACAAAAAGCAAAACCCGGGCAATTTGTGATTCTTCAGGCAGATGAGACAGGAGAGCGAATCCCATTAACAATGGCTGATACCGACCCTGAAAAAGGCACCATTACTATCATCTACATGGTAGTAGGCAAATCCACTGCCAGATTTAAAGATTTAAAAGTGGGAGATGAATATTTTGGACTGATAGGCCCCCTTGGCAAGCCAACCCATATTGAAAAGGCTGGAAAAGTTGTATGTGTAGGCGGTGGAACAGGTATAGCAGTTCTCCACCCGATTACAAGGGCACTGAAAGAGGCAGGAAATGATGTTACAACTATTCTCGGAGCAAGAAGCTATGATCTTCTGATAATGGAAGAGCAAATGAGGAATGCCTCCACAAATCTGCATATATGCACTGATGATGGATCCAAGGGGCATCATGGCTTTGTTACTGATGTCTTGAAAGAGACACTGGAAAAAGATGATATTGACCTCGTAGTTGCCATAGGGCCGATACCGATGATGAAATTCTGCAGCCTTATAACGAAAGAAAAGAGTGTCAAAACCCTTGTCAGCCTGAACCCCATTATGGTGGACGGAACCGGCATGTGCGGATGCTGCCGTGTTTCCATTGGCAGTGACACTAAATTTGCCTGTGTTGACGGACCCGAATTTGACGCCCATGAGGTAGATTTTGACGAACTTGGAAAACGTCTTGCTTCCTATCTTGATGATGAAAAAGCAAGCTTTGAAGCATATGAAAAATCAGTTGCACAATAAACGATACTCAAAAAACAGAACGAACGCTATGAATTGAGAGAGGAAGAAATGTCTAAAAAAATAAAAATACCCAGGGTAAAAATGCCTGAGCAGGATCCTGATGCAAGAAGAAGAAATTTTGACGAAGTCCCGCTTGGTCTGACTGAAGAGATGGCTAAGATTGAGGCTTCAAGATGTCTTCAGTGTAAAAAACCGCTTTGTGTTGACGGATGCCCTGTTTCAGTAAAGATTCCAGAGTTTATAAAATTAATTTCAGACGGGAAATTTTCAGATGCCGCAAAAACATTATGGGAGACAAATGCACTTCCTGCTGTATGCGGTCGAGTCTGCCCCCAGGAAGATCAGTGTGAAGGAAAGTGTATTGTCGGTAAGAAAGGGGATCCGGTTGCAATTGGATATCTTGAAAAATTTGCTGCTGACTGGGAGAGAAACAACGGTTCAGGAGACATTCCTGAAGTCGGAGAAAAGACCGGCAAAAAAGTTGCCGTAATCGGATCCGGTCCTTCAGCCATTACCGTGGCAGGAGACCTTCTGCTTAAAGGTCATGATATTACTATTTTTGAAGCCTTTCATAAACCAGGTGGTGTATTAGTTTATGGAATTCCTGAATTCCGTCTGCCAAAAACAATTGTGGCTTCAGAAATTGCATCCCTTGAAAAAATGGGTGCTGAAATTGCGTGCAATACCGTGGTGGGGGCTTCTGTTACCATTGATGAACTCTTTGAAGAAGGATATGATGCCACCTATATCGGAGTGGGGGCAGGATTGCCGCGATTCATGAATATTGAAGGTGAAAATTTCATTGGTATTTACTCAGCAAATGAATACCTTACCCGTACGAACCTGATGAAAGGTTATCTTTTCCCTGAATATGACACCCCTATTGCAAGAGGTAAAAATGTTGTTGTACTGGGTGCAGGAAATGTTGCCATGGATTCAGCCAGAACTGCCATGCGGCTTGGAGCCAAGTCTGTAAAAGTTGTCTACAGACGATCAAGGGAGGAGATGCCGGCAAGGGATGAAGAACTGCACCATGCTGAAGAGGAAAAAATTGAATTTGTTCTCCTGACAAATCCCACAAAGTTTTATGGAGATGAAGAGGGTAGAGTAACCGGTATGCAATGCCTGAAAATGGAACTTGGCGAACCAGATGCATCAGGCAGAAGAAGACCCGTACCAATTGAGGGATCGGAATTTGATTTTGAATGCGATCTTGTTGTCGTTTCTGTAGGATCCAATGCAAATCCACTTCTGACAAGTGCGACACCAGGTCTTAAATTAAATAGATGGGGAAATATTTCTGCTGACCCTGCAACAGGAAAAACAAGCAAAAAAGGGGTATGGGCAGGAGGAGATATTGTTACAGGGGCTGCAACAGTTATACTTGCCATGGGGGCAGGAAGAGCTGCAGCTACTTCCATTCATGACTATCTGACACTTGGCTGGTAGAAAACCGCTTTTTCAATATATGTTAATGGCTGTGCCGGATCGTTTATATTGAAAACATACTGATAAAACGGCGCTGCAGAATTCTGATCTGCAGCGCTGCCCCTCTTAAGCAATAAAAACCGCTTGAAGTGATAAACCACTTCTTCACGTTCTCTCTCCTAAAGGTAAATATCCTGATCCAAAGGACCAGGGTTTCTATATTTGATTAAATCAGAATCGACCTGTGAAATATCTGAATCATAACAAAGAAAAACAGGATAACTGAACTCAAAGAAATACAAAAAGAAGAATTTTTGGACTTCACACGATTCAATGCAGAAAAATCATAAAAAAGTTTTGATAAAAAGATCTGTTGAGATCTCTTTTAATACGCCATCTTCAATATAGATAAAATGAGCCGGAATATTAAATTTAACAGCAAGTTCAAATCCTTTTTCTCTTCCTGACACCATCAAAGCCGTTGCCCAGGCATCAGCCTTAAAACATTTTCCATCTGGAATGACCACGCTTACACCTGCAAGGTCATTCTGAACCGGCCTTCCTGATTCAGGATCTATTGTGTGGGAGTAACGGATTTCTCCAGATTCAAAGAAATTGCGATAATCTCCAGAAGTTGCCACGGCACAATCGGTAAGATTTAAAATCTTGTTATAGGTTCTGTTCTTTACCGGTCTTGGTGATTCAATTGCAATTTTCCACGGTTTATCTTTTTTATACCCACGGGTTCTTATCTCACCGCCTATTTCAACCATATAGTTTTTTATCTTGAAATTTTCAAGGATTCCGGCAACCACGTCCACGCCATACCCTTTGGCAATACTGGAGAGATCAATGCAATTCCCGTCAAACCGTTTTTTAAGCTGTTTCTCCTTTTGTCTCAGATCAATTTTACCATACCCGCTTATCTTCATTGCATTTTTAATCTGCTGCTGAGTTGGAATTTTTTTCTCTCCATCCGGGCCAAATCCCCATACATTAATTAAAGGAGCAGTCGTCACATCATATTTCCCTCTGGTTTTTTCCGACAGATCAAAGGCAAAGGCGAGCAGCATCAGCAAATCCGGATGGAGGTCCATCCATATTCCTGCAGCGGCCTTATTAATTCTGCTGATATCTGACTCAGGATCCCATGTTGACATGATGGAGTTGATTTTTTTCAGTCTTGCATCCACTACTCTTTTTATCTCTTTAACAGTGTACCCGGCATCACCCGGCATATATTTGACACTATACGCAGTCCCCATGGTAGTCCCTTGAAATGACTCGAGTTCCATGGAAAATCTGCCGCACCCCCAAGAGACAGTTAAAATCAGAATCAGGGAGATAAAACAGCAGATTGAATATATGTGATGCTTTCCAGAAAAGGGGGGCTGTATGCCCGGAAAAAGATATCGGAACCTGTTCATTACAATCTCTTTATGGAAACAGTAGTGTGAGTGTCAACTGTATGGCCTGCTGTTTCATCCTCAGATCTGACAGCAGCATGGACATCCGGATGTTTCTGTTCTGTGCTGATTAATCGTCAGCTCCGTTTTGTTTTATAAAAACCTTATGATTAACAAGGGAGAGTGAGTGGATATAGCCCTTGATAAATTTTTGTTCTCCAAAAATGGAAACCAGCAGAATTCCATCTTCATCAGGCTCAACTCTGTCCACTGATTCCATCAGAAGTTCTGCTGTTTCATTTTCCAGTAAATATGCATTTGCTTCACACATAATATTTTAAGCTCCTATGGGAAATTTAAGATGTTTATCTATAAGTTCGTCTATCAGTTGAGGCAGCGGCAGTGTCACTGTTCCAACAAGTTTAATATTTTCCTGGGTCAGGGGAAGCAGAAACTTCTTTGCTTCTGCCTGGGATATTGCCTGGGCCATCAGAGGTGTCAGTTCTCCCATCATGGCATTGGGCATAATAATTCCAATGGGGCCGATTATAATATCCGCCTTTTTCACACTCTGCACGATTGCATTACTTCCTGTAGCACCTTTATTTGCCTTTGCCTTTAACATCTGGGCAGTTGCAATAGCATTGGTTCCAAGTGCAATAATTTCATTGTTCTCCCCAAAACGTTCTTTAAGCTTTTTTATTATGGCAGATCCTATACCTCCGCCCTGACCATCTATCACACAAATTATCTGACGTTCTGATATCATGTTTTTTTTAGAACCTCAATCTGGTTAACTATCTGTTTTTTCAAAGTTTTCAATCTTGATGATTTCATTGAAAATGGCATTTTCAACTTCAAACATATCTACGTTACCATCAACAACAACAATTTTTTCCTGATCCTTTAATTTCTCAAAAGCTTTAAAATAGTTGGCCCTGACTTTTTTCATAACATCTATTTTTTCATACATTTCAAACTGGCTGCGACTCTGTTTTATTCTTTTAAAGCAAATTTCAGGATCAACATCAATAAATACTGTCAAATCTGGTTTCAGGATCTCAGTATTGATTGAGTTTACCTGAATTACCCAGTCAAGGTCAATATACTGGGCATGATATGCATAGGAAGAGAAATTATATCTGTCACACAAAACAATCTCCCCCTGATCAATCTTCATTTTTATTCCATTTTCACTATTGGTCAGATGGTCAGTTCGATCAGCAGCAAACAGAGAGGCAATGGTTCTTTGATCTGTCTCAATTTCACCGGCAAGCATTCTCCGGATTAAAGATCCCACCGGACCGTCAGTGGGCTCAAAGGTTGTATAGATATTCAGCCCCCCTGCCCTGAGTCTTCTGGCTATATTTTTTATCTGTGAACTTTTTCCAGAGCCATCAATTCCTTCAAAAACAATAAATCTGCCTTCTGATCTTTCCATTAATCTGTCCGTTTTTTAAATTGGATTATCCTGCAGTAAATCTGCACTGCCACAAGGTGCGTATATCAATTAATGAGATTCTTTTCAAGCATCTGTACAATTTTCAGTCAAGGATCATTCACAAAGAATCTGTTCAGATTATTTCTTATCCGGAGTAATCATGCAAGCCCTTAAAAAACGGTGAAATATCTGTGGCAGCTATCCAGTAAGGTTGATTGAAGGAAATCTTGTGATATCAGTATGGGGATAAAATTTTGCCCCGGAAAACATATTCATGAATTCCTGGTTCACATTAAGCTCTATATAGGTGATTGATTTCCGGATTTTCACTACTCTTTCAAAAGCATCCGGTTTTTTCAATAAAACTTTGGCACCACCAAGGGAGCTGTTTCCAAGAACTTCAAATGATTCCAGCCTGATGTCAGGAAGCATTCCAATGGATATGGCTGAAACAGGGTTAATATAGGAGCCAAACGTTCCTGCAACATAGAACTTTTGCAGATCTTCAAACTCAAAACCGGCTGTTTTCTGAACAATAACCTCAAGAATAGTAAACATGGCTGCTTTAGAGCTTGTCAAGGAGTTAAGGTCAATCTGGCTTAAGCAGATGGGCTCACCCGTTCCTGAGAGGTCTGCATCTACAAGTATAAAATATTCAATTCCATCTTTTGTGATTAACTGTTCTCTGCATACTTCCCGGGAGAATTTCCCTCTTATGTCAATTCTTTTTGATAAAAACAGGGCCGCTGCAAGGTCAATCATTCCAGATCCGCATATGCCGATGGGTTTTTTATCACCTATGGTATGAACTTTCAGAAGATTGCTTTCAGAATCAATCCATACTCTGTCTATCACTCCCGGTTTTGCAGTCATACCCATTTTACTGATACCCCCTTCAAGGGCAGGACCTGCTGCACCGGCACATGCAATGAGATATTCTGAATTTCCAACAACAATCTCTGCATTTGTACCGACATCAACCATAAGGCAGGGCTCATCTTTCTGGTCCAGGTTTGAAAAAAGAATCCCCGCTATAAGATCACCTCCAAAATAGGAACCGATATTGGGAAATAAAAAAACCACACCATTTTCATTAATATCCAGGTTCAGTTCTGCCGCCTGCAGGGTATCAGGAGAGTTGACACAGGGAATATAGGGTTCTTTTATAATTTCAAAGGATTCAATGCCCATGAACAGATGGGTCATAGCTGTATTGCCTGCAGCAGTTAAAAGGTAGATATCACGGGATTCATATCCATACGCTCTGCACAATGCTGAAATATTGGAATTGACGGATTCGATTATAAGATTGTTCAGTCTGACAAGGCCATCCTCCCTGCCGGAGTAATGAATCCGTGTAAGGATGTCAGCTCCTATGGATGCCTGGGGATTATCAAAGCCTGTTTCACCAATTTCCTCTCCTGTTTCAAGATCCATTAACGAGATAATCACTCTTGTACTGCCAATATCAACAGCAGCACCGAAAAGAGGGATATCACCTTCGGGATCAACCAGTTCAACAAGTATCCAGGAGAAGTGATTCTTAAATAAAACCGCCTTTGCTTTAAAGTTCCATTTCCGTAAATTTGACGGCAGGTTTTTAAGTATGTTCAGCGGTATGGATATCGGATCACCACCCACCTCTTTTTTAAGGCTCTGCTCCAGTCTCTGTTCATCTGCTGTATTATCTGACAAACTCGGTTGTTCAATTGTAATGAAACGTACAAATCCCTTTTCCACCATTATTTTTTCAACCCTTCAAGACGCTTTTTCACCTCTGGAAAATAGTTGAGTTCTGTATGGGGCAGAAAGAGAGCACCCATATAGTGGTCCATATAAGAAGGCGTTGAAGCAAGTTCAAAATTAGTCATCATATTGACTACCATGGCTACATCCCTGCGAAGTGCATTTGTCAATGAATTTATCCTGCACCCCAGAAGTGATCCATTTCCAAGATAGGTAACTTTCTCAGGATCAATTTCCGGCAGAAGACCAATGGTTATCGCACTGTCAAGATCAACATAACTGCCAAACCCGCCAGCCAGAATAATTTTTTCAATATCCATGATTGTAAGCCCTATCTCTTCGAGCAGCGTTAATGCAGCACTGTACATGGCGCCCTTTGCCCTTATAAGATTATCAATATCAGGTTCTGTAATAGTGATATCCCTCTCTATCTGATTATCTTTTTCATACACAAGAACATATTCCCATATTTCATCTCTTTTTCGAATTCTTGGTGTATCAAGGGTTTGATCAAATTTTCCACGGGAATCAATCACACCTGTTTCAAGAAGCTTTGCCACAAGTGTAATCAATCCTGATCCGCAGATTCCTCTGGCCTTTTTATTACCAATAGTGATGATCATGGGTTCCAGTGTTTCCGGATTAATGGCAAAATCCTCAATAGCCCCTTTTGCCGCTCTCATCCCGAACTTCACCCCGCCGCCTTCAAAGGCAGGGCCTGCTGAGGCAGCCGTACACACCATCCAGTCCTTATGCCCGATAACAATTTCAGCATTGGTCCCAATGTCCATGTACAGGGTGAGTTTTTCACTGCGGTATAAACCTGCCGCCATCACGCCTGCAATAATATCCCCTCCAACATAACTTGAAACTCCTGGATACATTAATGCAATCGTGTGATCAGCCAGATTGATACCGATCTCAGATGCATGAAAGGGCGGGTATACGATGCAGGCAGGCACATAGGGGTCCCTTCGTATATATTTGGGATCTATTTTAAGCAGCAGCTGTGTCATGGTGGAATTACCGGCAAGGGTAATCGTTGTCACTTCATGCCTGCCTATATCTGCCTTTTTTACAATTCTCTGAATAATTTTATTTATGGTTTCAAGTATCTTTTCTTGCAGTATCTTAAGGCCGTCACCTTTTTCTGCAAAAATGATCCTGGAGATCACATCTTCACCATAACTGATCTGGCTGTTGAACTCTCCATGTTCAGCAAGAATCTCTCCGGTATGCAAATCAAGGACCTGCCCAAAAACAGTGGTTGTTCCTATATCCACAGCAATGGCGAAATTTCTGTCGCTTGTATCAAAAGGCTCAAGGTTGGCTATTTCATTTTTACCATCCTCTCTTACGGGTCTTACAATGGTGGCTGTAACTTTAAAATTACCTTCCCTGATAATATGAGGTATTTTCCTGATCAGACTCAAACTCATGGCCAGGCGATGTTCATCGTGCTCAAACCGCAGATTATTGATAATCCTTGCAACATCAGCCTGATTGTCATCTGTACTGGCTGGATCAAGCTCAAGAAAAATCTTTTCCACCGGCGGAATAAACAGGCCGTCTTCTCTCAGTTCATCAATATTTGAATACATCACCTTTGCAGTATGTCTTGTCCCTGCCTTCACATTCAGACGACTGTTGTCAATCTCTGATTCAATGGGTATTCTTACCACAAGATCTGAGGTGACTTCTGAAAGACAGGCAAGCCTGTAGCCTTTATCCTGATCCTCTTTACTGAGCTGCTCTGAAATACCCTTATCAACACTCCCTTCTTCAATCAGCACTCTGCATTTCCCGCAAACCCCTCCACCACCGCAGGAAGCATTGATATGGACCCCGGCCTCCATTGCTGCCCTTATAAGACTCTCATTTTTTTCTGCTTTAATTTTTATATTATGAGGTAAAAAATTTATTGTATATGTCATTATTATATCCTCTGTGTTGCATGAATTTATCAAATACATTAAAAATCTGAAGATATTGTTAACTTTATTTTGCAGGTTTGGCAAGTTTAGAGTTTGTAATATTTTCTACAGATTGTTGCCGGAATGATTTTGTGATATTGTTTTTTATTCATAAACTATTCTTTACCCGAATTTAAAAGGAAAAATTGGAGCCATGGTCCGTAATCTATTCATTATTTTAAGTTTTATATGTCTGACTGTCCCGGTGGAAGATCTTTCAGCAGCAACCGACACAAAAGAAGATCCCGGCAAAAAAACGGTTTTATCTAAAAAAGAGAATCCAGAACTCGAAGAGAAAAACACATCCTTAAAAATGCTCCACTCCATTATTGAACTGAAAAGAAACCTGCAGCAGAGGATTCGTACGAAAAAGAGCGAGTTGAAAAAAAGCAGATCTGATACCGAAAAGGTAACTCTTTCCAAAGAACTAGAAAAAATGGATAAAGCACTGATTGAAGCTGACAATGATTTCGAACGGATTGCAACAGGCGTTGATATTGACTTGTTTACTCCCCAGACAAAAGAGCCTTTTAACTGGCAGAACGAACTGATTCTGCTGATTGAACCGGGTATAATGGAGTTAAAACAGATAACGTTAAGAGCCAGAATGAAGACAAAATTGAAAGATGAAATATCGTCTCTGGAGAATCTCTCTTTAATCGGTGAAAAGGCCAGTAAAAATATTCAGAAACTGATTTCTTCAACTGAAGATGCAGGCTTGAAAAAAAATCTGAAAAACCTGGAACCTGAATGGAGAGGTATAGAAGAACAGCTGCAGAACAAACTTGAAATTATTAAAATGCAACTATCAAAAATGGAAGCCCAGGAAAAATCCCTGGTGGACTCCACCCAGACTGCCATTAAAAATTTTTTCAAGAATCGGGGTTTTGTAATGTTTATTGCCGTAATTTCAGGCATAGGAATCATTTTGTCTCTCCGTTTTTTTTATCTGCTGATTGTCAAATTCATCCCGGGCTATACAGCAACGTACCGCCCTTTTCATATCCGTGCACTGGATCTGCTTTTTCAGGCTGTACAGATTGTCTCTGTGCTTGCTGTACTGATCCTGGTTTTTTACTCTTTTCAGGACTGGGTTCTGCTCTCTTTGATCATTATCTTTTTTCTCGGATTAACCTGGACAATAAAGTATACTTTGCCGAAATATTTACATCAGGTGCGGCTCATATTGAATCTTGGTGCTGTGAGAGAAGGTGAACGGATCACTCTGCATGGCGTGCCATGGCTTGTAAAAAATATCAATATGTTCACCTGGATTGAAAATCCCTCTCTGGGTGTTAAACTGAGGATTCCAATTGAAAAGCTTCTCGATCAGGTCTCCAGACCATTTGATACATCTGAACCGTGGTTCCCGTGTAAAAAGAATGAGTGGGTGATTCTGTCAGACGGAACCAGAGGCTGTGTAACAAGCCTGTCACACGAATCTGTGGAGATGGTTCAGCGGGGAGGGGCAAGAAAACTATATCAGACGGCTGACTTCCTGTCCCTGTCACCTTTAAACCTTTCATCTGATTTCAGACTTAAAATTCCCTTTGGCATTTCCTATGATTTACAAGCCATCTCCACTAATGAACTGCTTGATACCCTGAAAAAATTTATTGAGCAAAAGATCGAACTCGAAGGATATGGGACATCATTATTAAATTTGAGGGTTGAATTTTCCCAGGCTGGAGGCTCGTCTCTTGATATTGTCATAATTTCTGACTTTAAAGGGGAGATGGCACATCTGTATAACCGATTATCCAGGGCAATTCAGAGATGGTGTGTGGATGCGTGCTCAGAAAACAACTGGGAGATACCGTTCCCTCAGCTGACTCTGCATAAAGCAGATTGACAGTAAAACAGTTCCTTTACCAGCTGTCATCTGTATATGACATAATCAGCTGTTTCAAGATAGAGATTACCGTTTTATTAATTCTGAATTTTTATCAAATAATATTGAATTTTTTTAATCTTTATGAAAGTATGAAATATTTATAATAAATAGGTTACCGGTTGTCATAGATTCATCAAAAAGGAGAGGCTCAATGAATAAAATTGATGAAAGCAATTTACCAATGAAAACAATTGACAGAGATATTCTTGCAGAAATTGTAGGAGAGAACAATATTACTACAGATCCCTCAGACTTGTATATTTACGGATCAGACTCCTCAGTGCACCACTCCATGCCGTGGGCTGTAGTCAAACCATTGACAATTTCACATGTTCAGGAAATCATGAAATACGCAAATAAGAACCTGATTCCTGTTATTGCAAGGGGGGGCGGTTCAGGGATGTGCGGCCAGACTGTTCCGGTCCATGGCGGTATTATTATTGATATGAAATCAATGAATAAAATTCTTGAAATCAACCTTGAGGATGTATACTGCCGTGTTGAACCGGGAGTTGTTGATGACGATCTCAATCTGGCGCTGTCACAATATGGCGTTTTTTATCCACCCACCCCGGCGTCATCCAGAATTGCCACCATTGGAGGTGAAATAGCCAATAATGCCAGTGGAGTACGATCTGTCAAGTATGGCGCAACCAGGGATGCCGTACTCGGTATGAAAGTGGTACTGCCCAATGGCGACCTTGTAAATCTTGGTGCCCATACACGGGTTGAGGCATCCGGGTACCAGCTCCATAAGCTGATGATAGGTTCTGAAGGAACACTTGGCATAGTGGTGGAGGCGACCCTGAGCTTTGTTCCCATCCCGGAATTCAGATGTATGGGTGTTGCCAATTTTGATGTTCTTGAAGATGCAGGAAAAGCAATAGGGGCTATTATGGCCTCAGGGGCCAATCCCTCCATGCTTGAACTGGTGGATGATGTAGCAATAAAAGCAGTGAATAAAACAATGGATCTCGGGCTTAAAGAAGTTGCCGCTGCTCTTATTTTTGAAGCTGACGGAATGGTGAAAGAGGCTGTTGATTATGAAATCAATAAAATGAAAAAAATATGTGAAAAACTCAATGGTAAAGACATCCATGCAAGTTATGACCCTGCTGAGCGGGCAAAAATATTTATGGGGAGGAAAAAACTCTTTCCTGCTCTTTCAAAATATGATGATAATCTTGCAAGTACGTCTCTTGCCGATGATATGGCAGTGCCCTATTCAAAAATGGCTGAACTGGCAGCAAAAATTCATGAAATTGCCGATGAAAATAATATTGTCATGACAGCATACGGTCACTGTGGATCAGGGTGCATGCATACCAAGATACTCATGGATACAAAAAGAAAAGATCAGTGGGATTCTGCAAAAAAAGCAATTACTCAGGTCTATGATTATGTGAGATCAGTCAATGGAACAACAAGTGCCGAACATGGTATAGGGCTTTCAAAGGCAGAATCATTCAAGGTCGAAAAAGCGGATTCACTCAATCTTTTGACCACCATTAAAAAAGCCCTTGATCCAAATAATATTTTAAATCCAGGTAAACTGATGCAGGCTCCGGAAAACTGGGTGACTGCAACTAATTTAAGATATTCCGTAAACAATTAGATTAAAAGGTTGATTTGCAATGAAAAAACAAATAGTGGAAACTAAAACAGAAAGCTTCAAACACCTTGAACAGTGGCATGGAACCCTGGCAAATTGTATCAGATGCGGATATTGTTTTGAGCATTGCCCCATGTTCCACCATTCAGGATGGGAATCTGATGCGCCAAGAGCAAAAATAATTACTGCTTTCGGACTTTTATCAGGGGAAATTGAAGTATCTCCGTCTGCCATTGATAAAATGTTCTCATGCTTTTATTGCATGAGATGCGAAGCAGCTTGTTCATCAGGTGTTCCTTTAACCCAGATTTTTACAGATGCAAGAAAAGACTTTGTTGAAATGGGGGTCAAAGAGGGGGCAGGTACAACATCCACAACATCACAGCAGTGTGCGCGCTGTCTTGTATGTATAGAAGAGTGTCCCCATGACGCACGGTTTTACGATGGAGAAAATATTGCCACTGATCCCATAAAATGCAAATCATGCGGTATCTGTGTTGAAGTCTGCCCGGCAGGTGCTGCTGAAATTGAAAAGAGTTTTGGGACCAGCAGAAACTATCTGGCAAAAAGAGCTACTGAATTTATGAAAACCAGTGAATCAGCCAAAGCAATCATTTTTGCCTGTAACTGGTCATATTACCCGGATCTTCAGGCTTCTGTGCTGCCTGACTCAGAGACTTCGGACAATGACTATAAGATCCTGGTAAATATGTGCGGCGGCCGCCTTGAAGCACAGCTTTTACTGGCACCTTTCCTGAATAATGCATGGGGGGTACTGGCAGCCTGCTGTCCTGACGATGACTGCGAGCACAAAGGGAACCTGAATGCAAAAAAACAGATTATAAAACTTCGCAGGACATTTGAAAAAATTGATATTGATCCAGAGAGGATAAAACTTGTCCAAATTCCAGCAGGAGATAAAACGTTATTCCAGGCTGAGATTGACACATTTATTGACAAACTGAATCAACTGGGTCCAATACGATAAAATCTCAATGAATTATATCTTAATCTGATTGAAATAGATCCGCTAGAAGCAAAATAGATATAAAGATGTCAGTTTTAGATGCTGCGCCTCACATCTTTTAACACTAAAGGAGTATTTTTATGAAAATAGATGTACCATATGGAAAAGACGGCTCCATGTCTGCAGAGATAGATGACTCTGTCAATATACGTTTTCTGGAAGCAAATGATGTTCAGATCGGTGATGAGGACAGCAATATAAAAACCGGCCTGGAAACACCTGTTAACAGCAAAAGCTTTAAAGAATTCATAAGTGATGCCAGAAAGGTGCTTGTTATTGTCAATGACGCTACCAGGCCTACCCCAACCAAAAAGGTCCTTGAGTTTATCTTTGATGACCTAAAGGAGACTGATTTTAACTTTATCATTGCAACCGGTGCACACATAGGACCTTCCAAAGAGGAGTATCTTCAGATTTTCGGTTCGTTTTACGAGAAAGTAAAAGATAGGATTATCGTTCATGACGCCAGGGCTGAAGAGGATATGGTATATCTCGGGGACTCTTCCAATGGGACACAGATGTATGTGAACAAGGCTGGTGTAGAGGCAGACAAAATCATTATCATATCTTCTGTTGAACCCCACTATTTTGCAGGATATACCGGTGGCAGGAAATCATTTCTGCCGGGTATTGCCGGATATAAAACCATAGAGCAGAACCATAAACTCGCCCTTGTTCCGGAAGCAAAATCCCTGGCACTTGAAGGCAACCCGGTTCATGAAGATATGATTGATGCGATTAAAACAGTAAAGCAGGAGATATTCTCCATAATGACTGTTCTTGATAAAAATCATCAGGTGTATGCAACCTGCTGCGGCCATATCAATGACTCATTCCATGCGGCCATTGAGAGGGCAGATGAGGTATTTTCCGCACCTTTAGAAAAGAAGGCGGATATTGTTGTCTCAATTGTAAAATTTCCCCAGGATATTAATCTTTATCAGGCGCAGAAGGGAATAGACAATGCAAAACTTGCCCTGAAAAAAAATGGTATTGTGATCCTTGTGGCAAAATGCAGAAGCGGTATAGGCGGGAAAGCGTTTGCCGACCTCCTGGGGTCCAGTGATACCCCGAAAGCTGCCCTTGACACCATTGAAAAAGGATATGTCCTGGGATACCATAAAGCCGCCAAAATGGCGGAAATAGGTCTCTGGGCACAGATGTGGGCAGTAACTGATGTAGAGCCTGAAGTCATTTCCAGACTTTTTATCAAACCTTTCAAAGACCTTCAGACCGCTATTGATCAGGCTATTGCCGAAAAAGGTCAAGCTGCGGATATTCTGTTTTTAATGGATGGAGGACTTATCGTGCCTCAGGTTTCAATTTAGTTTGAAACAACAACTCTAAAATCTTGTTCATGGCGGCTGTGCCGCCATGAATTGCCATTATTCAGAATTCCAGAATCTTCTCAAGAAGAACAGCTTTCTTCAGCGGTTTGGATAGATAATCAGTGCAGCCGGCATCGGCCTCAAGACACTTTTCCCCGTTTTCAGCCTCAATCACCACTGCTCCCATAGATATGAGATTCTCACGAAGAATTAGTCTGACGGTTGCATTGTCATCCACTATCAATACAGAAAATTAAAAAAAATGCTTTTCTGCATTTTGTCAAGAGGCAGTCAAACTAAATTTATACAACTGTTTTTTTTGATACCACCTTGAAGTTATAACAGCGTACCGGCTGCTTTGAGTATCTGTTTACACTGTGCTGTCAGTGTGTAGTCTGATGCCATCGTTACTGCTGTTTCTGATTTATGATGTTTCCAATCCTCCACAAGAGCGCGAATAATCGTCTCCCCCAGCACCTCCTGAAATTGCCGGTTGCTTTCAAAGTCAGGAACAAGTTCACCAACGGAGTGATCTATGAACTCTAGTGGCCCGCCGGCTGCCGTGCCAATAGCAGGAGTCCCGCAGGCAAGACACTCTAAAAGGACAAGGCCGAATGCCTCGAACTTGGTGGGGAAAACGCCTATGTCAGCAATATTATAGAGCTCTGCCAGTGCTGTCTGAGCATGGGGACCAATAAAATAGACGCCGGTGAGACCCAGTTCACCTGCCATATCCTGGTATCGTTTCTGCTCCTCTACTGGACCGGAACCGGCGATGATGGTGGCCACACTCATATCCGGTATCTTCTCATAGGCAGTTGCTGCATGGAGCAGACAATCGATGCGCTTGATATCAGCAAACTTGCCCACAAACAGCACCACCTTGTCATGACCAGGGGGTATGCAGATGGATGGTTCCATGCTTCCCCTGTATGGTCTGGTCGGGAAACCGGCAAGAACTTTATCGCGGTTGAGCGCGGTATTTACCTGGAAAACAGCAGGATCTATACCATTTGGTGTGACAAACACCCTGTCTGGATCAAAGGTCTCAAACAGTGATAAAAAAGCGTTTTTCTGAGAATTTGAAATGACAAAGACACCTCTGACAGCATCAAACACGCCTTGATTGATCCAGCGAGGATAAAAACGCTTCGGATATTCCGGGTCGCTGTCTGACAATTCACTTTTAAACATGAGTAATGCCGTACCGTGTACAAAAACCACCAGAGGCACAGCCGGCTGACCTTGTGCAATACGGGCCTGATTCACATCTCCCATGACCATGGGATTGAGGAATGCATGGTGAGCCATGAAAAGATCAAAGCACTTACCATGTAATTTTTCAACCTCATTGATGTACTGAATAACAAAATCGCACAACCGGGTTCTATATGATTCAAATTCATCATCGCTCATGCTGTGCCAGCGATAGGACGAAACAGGAGATACAGATTCACAGATCGGAATATCATGGTCAAGTTCAAAGACACGGGCATCAGGCCGGTCAAGGCGTTGGACACGCGATGGAAAGACACTGTAGGACGCCACATCGTTCATGGCGTTAAAGGTGTTGTGGAGCTGTTCATGGAGAATACCACTCCCGGGTGCAAACTCCTGGTCTGACTGCCAGTTATTGGTGCCGAGTTGAAAAATGAGGCGCTGATTTAAATTAGCCATTGTTATCTTGACTCCGGTACCGGTTTTGTGGGGAAATTTTACAAAAGGGTATTGTACTCAGGTACAATACCCTTTTATTTATATGTTAACAGACCTGTATGATGAGGATTTCTGTCTGGATCCATTCATGTTTCTAAATTGAGATACACAAATGGAACTGATCTTAAAGATCATTAATCGCTTCTGCAAGTTCAGGCATGAAATCAAGAATATCTTCTTCAATCCCAACATCAGCCACCTGAAAAATAGGTGCTTTTGGATTCTTGTTTACAGCAACAATAAACGGATTTCCTTTTACACCGCCCATATGCTGAAATGATCCGGAAATGCCCATGGCCATATAGACTTTAGGCTTGACTGTCAATCCTGATGTTCCGACCTGTCTTGACTTTTCAAGCCATTTTGCATCAACTATGGGTCGTGAACATGAAACAACAGCTTTCATTGCCTCTGCAAGCTCCTGGGCGACTTCAATATTATCTTCATCTTCAATACCACGTCCGATTGATACCAGCACATCTGACTTGGTAATATCAACATCACCAACTTCTGCTTCAACAATTTCAATAAATTTTCTTTTTGCAGTCAAATCGCCGGCATCACCTGACTTATCTTCAATTGCACCGCCTGCTGCTGCATCTTCAGCAGCAGCAAAAGACCCTGGTCTCACAGTAATAACAGCACCTGAAGACACATCAATCTCTACATGGGTGTTTACTGCTCCGCCAAGTTCCTGGCGAACGGCTTTTAAGCTGCTGCCTTCAACACCTTCAAAGTAAACTATATCAGCTGCATAGGCAGAATCCATTTTAACTGAGAGACCGGGTGCCAGATCCATTCCAAATGTATCGTGGGCTATAAGAACAACAGCATCAGCAGGAATAATATTGACAAGGGCTTTTCTTACAATCTCTGCATTGGGATATGCAAGATCTGCATTGTCAATTTTTATGACCTGTGAATATGTTGAAGTCATCGCCTGGGCAACTTTATCAAGATCAGCTCCTGAACCTGTTACTACAGCAGTGACAGATGCACCTTCGTCAATTTTTCCGGCTGCTGAGGGAAATTCCACTGCTGCATCTCCTGCAACACCGTCTGTATGGGGTATGTATGCAAAAATCTGTGTCATGATTTAAAGCCCTCCTTTTGCTTTAAGCTTTTCAATCAGCTGTTCAATGATCTCTTCTGTGGAGCCTTCAAGCATTTCTGCTCCATCACCAAGGTCGGGGACAAAGTAATCTACTCTTTTGGTTTTTGCTCCGCTTTTACCCACACTCTCAGCATCAATACCGAGATCTCCTGCATTTTTCACTGGAATTTCAAGCTTGGCAACTTTTCTAATACCGCGGATACCGACATAACGGGGTTCATTAATACCTGTCTGAATGGAGAGAACACATGGAAGATCAATCTCGTTCATCTCCTGGTTCCCGCCTTCAATTTCTCTTCCCACTGTTATTCTTCCATCATCTGTTTCAATTTTATTTACAAGTGATGCAAAAGGCATATCCAGCATTGCTGCCAGCATACCGCCAACCTGTGCCGCACCCTCATCTGCCTGGGCGCCTGTCATGATGAGGTCATAGTTTCCCTTTTCAACCTCTGCTTTAAGAATGGCAGCAATACCTCTACCGTCTGAATATTCAAATGCATCATCAGAAAGCAGGATACCATCATTGGCTCCCATTGCCATTTCACGTCTCAGTACCTCTTCTGACTCATCATCTCCCACAGTTATCACTGTCACATTGCCGCCAACCTTGTCAACAATCTGAATCGCCTCTTCAACTGCATAGTTGTCCCACTCATTTACAGAATAAACAAGATCATCACGATCAAGATCATTTCCGGCACTGTTGAGTTCAAATTCATTCTCAGCAGTATCTGGTACTCTCTTGACACATACCAAAATTTCCATTATCGCCTCCTTTAATATTAATTCCCAAATTTTAATACTTAATTTTGAATCCTGGACAGCACCCCTTCCATAAAGGTACAGATCACAAAATTTAAGGATTAAACATTCAACTCTGTTTTAAAACAGATGTTTTTCCATCAGTTCAGTAAAATCCACAGCCTCAATCTCTCCTTCCTTTCCTGCAACCTTGATTGCATCCTGAATATTTACCAGGCAGAAAGGACAGGCAGTTACAATTACACTTGCTCCTGCTTCAGCAGCCATGTTCACTCTTAAAACACCCATTCTTGTCTCTTCTTCCGGTTCATAGAAAAGCATCAGCCCTCCGCCGCCGCAGCAGAATGACCTGTCCCTGCTTTTCTCAAGTTCTACTCTGGTTAACCC
This sequence comes from uncultured Desulfobacula sp., assembly GCA_964636495.1. Classification (GTDB taxonomy): domain Bacteria; phylum Desulfobacterota; class Desulfobacteria; order Desulfobacterales; family Desulfobacteraceae; genus Desulfobacula. The sequence continues at coordinate 32,287 of CAZWSL010000011.1, forward strand.
GTCAATGGAGTCAAGTGCCTCCCTTGGAGCTTCATAAAGGTTATTATGCCGCCCAAGATAACATGGATCATGGTAAACATAAATTTTATCTGGATCAGCGCATGGTTTCAGGTCAAGTTCGCCTGTTGAAATTTTTTGGGCAACAAGCTCACTGATATGTTTTACAGGCGGAAGCGCATTACCATAATCGTTCTTCAAGGCATTATAGGCATGGGGGTCTGCTGTTACAATCTGCTTTACGCCACTTGCTTCTACAGCTTCAATGTTCTGCTCCTTAAGATCCTGGAACAGCATCTCCTCTCCAAATCGGAGAACCTCATTACCACTGTCCTTCTCCTTTTTACCAAGAACTCCGAAATCAACACCTGCTTTTTCAAGAATGATTGAAGTCCGTCTTGCAATATCCTGGAGATTGTCATCATAGGATGTGATGCTGTCCACAAAAAAGAGGGTATCTGCTTTGCTCTTTTTAGAAGAGAGATCTTTAATTGTATACGCTGCCTTGAACTCCTTATCTTTTGCCCAGTCAGCTCTTTTCTTCTCCATTTTACCGTAGGGATTACCCCTTTTTTCAAGGGCTTTCAAAGGCTTCTGCAGCGATTGCGGCACCATTCCCTCATCAACCATACCCCTGCGCAGATCAACTATTTTATCAATATATTCAATTCCAAGCGGGCACTCCTGTTCACAGGCCCCGCATGTCGTACATGACCATACTTCATCCTGGGTGTAAATATCTTCCACAAGAAGCTTGCTCTTATAAATTTTTCCTGACATGGGATAGTTCTTGAATATGAGATCCCTTGCCTTTATAGTAATAAATCTTGGGGACAAAGGTCTTGAAACTGCATTTGCAGGACATTGATCAGAACATCTTCCGCAATCAGCACATGAATAAAAATCAAGCATATGCTTCCATGTGAAATCCTCAAGCTTTTTTACTCCGAATGATTCAAGATCATCCAGCTGTTCATCTGAAACTCCGTGCATTACAGGTTTTATATTACCTTTTTTAACACGCATGAAAAACACATTGAAAATGGATGTGATCACGTGAAAATGTTTTCCCATTGGGAGGAAACAGAGAAAAAAGAAAAAAGTGAGATCATGCACAAAATACATTATAATATGCAGTCCCTGGAGAAAGCCTGATGAAGCTGATGCAAGTATTGCGCGGAATATCCAGACAAGGGATAAAGGAGCAAGGAAATGGACACTTCCTGTATGCCTTGTCTCATAAACGATCTCGGAAGCTTCAAAAAGGCTTTCAGAAATCATCAGGGTTGAGATAATACCCAGTACAAAAACAGCTTCTGCAGTGTGATCATGACCATATTTTTCAGGCACTGCGTAACGTGCCGGTTTTAAAACACCTCTTCTCACTGCTGCCACTATACAGGCAACCAGTACGATTGTTGCTGCATAATCTTTGAAAAAATTATATATATCTCCTGTTAAACCACTGAATCCAGGCAGGATAAAACCATCTGCAAACCCTACAATCACGAGTGAGCATGACCTTATGGAGAGGATCAGGAATCCAAAAAAGATAGCAATGTGCAGGACCCCTGCCAGCATATATCTTGGCTGCCTTATCTGACCGAGCCACATAAGAAGAAGATTTTTAATCCGAAGAAAAATATGATCAAATCTCTTATCCGGATTTGCCCTTACAAGAGGAGCAATACGCCTTGCCATAATATATACAAACAATCCTATACCTATAACGGGTATGATAAATGAAAAAATCGCTGCTGGTAATATCCCGAAAATTTTAAAACTTGCAGGACCGATTATTGAACCCATACTTCTTATCCTCCTAAATTTTTCCCATCATAAAATTAAAACACTGAAATTTAATAAACCTGCAGGATCACGTCAAGCAAAAAGCCATATTTAACTTATATATAAAATTCACCTACTATATGATATTCAGTTGATTTTTTTTCCTTTTAAACCGGTTAGAAACAATTCCACAAGGGGGTCGGCCATGAAAACAAGATCATATCTGCCGCCGGCAGAAACCCAGGTGTTTATAACACCTTCCACAGCACCAAGAATAAATCGTTTTGCAAGACCCACAAAGAGGTCCTGGCGCATACTGCCTTCAATCTGTCCCTGTTCAATAATTTCAGACAGAAGGTCGAGATACATCTTGGATATATCTTTTATCTGTGATTCAATATCCCTTAAATATCTTACTTCTGACTGAAAAATCGTTGCCATGTTTTTATCATTCTGGAATTCAGCAAGATGGCATCTTATTAAAAACTGCAGTTTTTCTTCTGCATTTTTACCTTTCTCAACAGCAGCGTTCATTTTATTGAACACAATATCTGTTTTAAAATTGACAAACTGATAAAGAATATCCTCTTTGTTTTTAAAGTATAAATAGAGTGTCCCATCAGCCACACCTGCATTTGATGCAATCTGTGATATGGTCGCTTTATGAAATCCAAACTCTGCAAATACTGCACCCGCACTTTTCAGGATTTTATTATATTTTTCTGTTTTATTTTTTGATAAGCCTGATTTATATTTTATCAATTTTTTACCTTTCCTTAGAGCAAATGAATTAAGATTCATTATTTAACAAAAGAATTTTATAAAAGTCAAGTTGTTAATACGAATAAATATAATATATTTTTATTTAATTTTTCAAATAGTTAGCTGAATAGCATTTATGCTCTATATAATTTAAGAGTAAATCTTTATTAAATATCACTATGAATTCAAACTCATTACCAACTGCGAAAACAATTAAAATTTCTTGATTTATGATATATTTCATGAAAATATATTAGCAATTTTCTCAAGTAAACATAACATCCAAGGAGGTCTCCCATGACACAAGCAATTAAATACTCTTCAGATTTTAAAAAGGCCATTGACCTTGGCAGGCCGCCCAATATCAAAAAACTTTTCCCCAACTCCCAGGCACTTATTGTAAGCGGGAAATATATTGACCTGGCCATGCTGAGTAAAGGAAACTGCATGACCATTGCTGCCAATGGAAGGAACGCTTTTATCATCAAAGGAGCCCTTGCTGCCGCACAAAAGGCAAATGCAGCCATCATTATTGAAATTGCAAGATCTGAAGGAGGCACCAATGCTTACTGTGCTGTAAATTTCTGGAATATTGCAAGACAGACAGATGCCTTTATGAACGAACTTGGAATCACAATTCCCGTTGCAATCCATGCAGATCATTTTGGAATTAAGATCACTGATGATATTGAGCCTGCAAAAGAGGAAATTGTATCCCTTTTTGATGCAGGTATCACATCCATTGCAATAGATGCATCACATATGCCGGATGATCAGAATCTTCTGGCCAACCTTGAATTAAACCGCTACATTCCCGACTGGGCAGGACTGGAAACAGAAGTTGGAGAAATAAAAGGCAAACTGGGTCTGTCAACTGATGAGGAAGCACTGTTTCTGATCCAGGGACTAAATGCCCACAATATCTTTCCAAACTGGATTGCCATGAATAATGGCACCACCCATGGAATTGAAGAGAGTGACAAAGGCATTAATGTTGAGTTGACAGCACAGATCCATGACGCACTTTCAAAATATAAAATTTCAGGAGCCCAGCATGGCACTTCAGGAAACAACTCACAAAGGCTTCGTAATATAGCCTCAAACACAAGAACAACAAAGGCAAATGTTGCAACAGCCCTGCAGATGATCTCCTGGGGCCTTAAAGTAAATGACTACGGGAATGCCATCCTTGAAAACGGAAGCTTCATAAAGCAGAGAGGGAAAGGTGTCACTCAAAACGTATGGGAAGAGATGGCAGCATTTGCTAAAGATAACAATCTCAAGGGCGGGGCCTTTAAAAAACTGAATCTGCCTTTTGAAAGCAGACTCCTTGCCCAGTCAAGGGAAGTCAGAGAGAGAATGGCAAAAGGTGTTGAAGAGTTTGTTTTTAATCTGTTATCCAATGTGTTCAACACCTCGGATACAGCTCCAGTCGTCATTGAGAAAATTTTACAGCACAGATCCCATGACCCGGGATTAAAAGCAGAACAAATTGAAAATAAAAAAGAGTGGACAAAAGAAAAAATTATTGAAAAAGCATTGACCATTTCCAGCGACAAAGGCCCGGAGGGAGATTTTGATGATTAAAAAAAGAGAACGTGATCTACAGCATTAACCGCTATTTTTCATAGGATTGTTTTGCCCGGTTCCAGAACAGGTCTTTCTTCTCTTTTGACAGATCTGCAAGATTGATATTTTTTTTCTTTAACTCTTTTTCCATAATTCTGAACCTGCCTTCAAATTTTGCTGTAGAGCAGGCAAGAGCCGTTTCCGGATGGATCCGGGCAGATCGAGCCACGTTGACAAGTGTAAAGAGAACATCCCCGAGTTCCATGGCGGCTTCGTTCCTGTTTCCTGACTCCAGAGCACTTTCAAATTCTCTGATTTCCTCTTTTACCGTATCCAGTATCCCTTTGATATCATCCCAGTCAAACCCCTCTTTGACAACACTTTTTGACACTTTTAAAGCCCGGATTAATGACGGCATTCCCTTTGGGACACTGTCAAGTACTGATGTTCTCAATTGACCGTTTTTTCTTTTCTCCTCACTTTTGATTGCATCCCACTGCCTGTCCAGCTCCTCTTTTGTGGATATCGATGCATCCGCATAAACATGGGGATGACGTTTGATCATTTTATCTGCAACCTGTTTTATCACATCAGAGGGTGTAAAATTTCCTCTCTCCTGAAAAATTTCAAATATAAAAACAAGCTGAAACAGCACATCTCCGAGTTCCTCACTGATATTATTCAAATCCTGTTTTACAATAGCCTCTTCGAGCTCATAAACTTCTTCAGCAAGGCATTTCCACATGGTCTCAGGGGTTTGCTTTCTATCCCAGGGACATCCCTTATCATCTCTTAAAGTCTGTACGATACTGAACAGCGTATCTATAGTTTCCAACTTTTCAGTCCTTCCAGCTGTTTCAGAAGATCTTTTTTACTGTTTTTGGAAACAAAAACAGTTAAAACCTTAGACACCTGTTCTATATAGGGAGAAAATTTTGATCCAGATATAAAATCAATATTCTTAGGCAGGAACGTTGTAGAAATAATAAACAGAACAGAGGCAAACAACACACCCTTTGCCACTCCGAAAAATAATCCCAGCAGTCGGTCAACCCATCCGAGAAAAACAAATTTTATGACTTTTCTCATTATAATTGAAGCAAAACTCACAATAATGACAATTGCACAGAAGAGAAGAAAAAAAGCGATGATATTTCTCAATTCAGAATTATCTATCCATGGTTTTCCATATACGGCAGCCATGGGGTAGTAAGTATATGCGCCGTAAAAAGCGGCATATACGCCTACAATACCGGAAATTTCACCTATTACTCCGTTAAATGCACCGCGTATCAGACAAAATGAAATGATAATGACCACTACAACATCAAATATATTCATATCTGTTTTCGGAACCTCTGCTTTTGCTGTCCAACATCTTTTAAATGAGTTTTCAATAACAGTATAGATGTTTTTTAGTCAAGATTTTTATTGACCTTTAAACAAATAAATTGCACCCTGTTAACTATGAAGAGCATTAATTTTGAAAATATTGCTCTTGTCCGGGAACTCTGCGGTCAGTACAACAGCAACCTGGATAAGATATGTGATACATTTAACGTGCAGATAAACAGCCGTGGCAATACGTTACTGATTGAAGGGAACCCAAAGGATATTTCCCTTTCTGAAACCTTGATCACAGGACTTTATGATCTTCTTGAAAACGATATTGACCTTGGAGAAGCCGATATTGATGCAGCGGTTAGTACGATTAAAAACAACAGAAACTCCAGCTTGAAAAATATATTCAAAACATGCATATTCAAAACAGTCAATAATAAAACAATAACCCCGCGCAACCCTTCTCAGCATCGATATGTCAAAGCAATACTGGAAAATGATATTCTTATCTCCATTGGTCCTGCCGGAACAGGAAAGACATATCTTGCCATGGCCATGGCAATGGCATCATTTTCAAAGGGTGAGGTAAATAAAATAATTTTAACACGGCCTGCTGTTGAAGCAGGAGAAGCTCTCGGTTTCCTGCCGGGAGATCTCCTTGAAAAAATCAATCCCTATCTCAGGCCGTTGTATGATGCACTTTACAGCATGATGGATTTTGAAAAAGCAAAAGCACTTATTGAACAGGACACCATTGAAATCGCTCCCCTTGCATTTATGCGCGGAAGAACATTGAATAATGCTTTTATTATTCTTGATGAAGCACAGAACACGACATCACAGCAGATGAAGATGTTTTTAACACGAATCGGCTATGGCTCAAAAACAATTGTTACAGGTGATATTACCCAGACAGACCTGCCTGCAGGAAAAAAATCCGGTCTGGTTGAAGCCAGCCGTATTCTAACAGGTATAAAAGGAATTAAATTCATATATTTCTCGAAAAAAGATGTTGTCAGGCATAAACTTGTATCTGACATTATAGAAGCTTATGAAAAAAACCAAAAGCGAAAGTAGCATACAGCAGGTAAAAAATTTTTTACTTGAATCTGTTTCAGTTTTATGGGTAATGCTGGCTGTTATCACCATTGCCTTTACATTCACCTTTTATCCAAAAGATAGCAAAGTCTCCATTATTTATACGATTGGAGATATTGCTCAAAGGGATATCAAGGCTCCGAGAAACTTTTTTGTTGAAGACAAAATAGCCACAAGCCTAAAAAAAAATGAAATAAGAGAATCTGTCAAAATTGTTTATGATTTTGATGCTGCACTGTTAGACGAGATAACATCACGAATTGATGCAGCAATGAAAATCCCGGGTCAGCTGTTTTCAAATGCCAGCCAGAACAGTGAGGTACCACCTCCGACATTTGCCATAATAATGAATACAAAAGCTGAATTTGAAGAAAAACTTGGGATAAGCATCAATAAAGATGCATACTCGATATTATATAAATATAAATTTTCTCCGGACATAAGTAAAAAAATAATAAGCATCATCACCAAAATACTTGATAATGGAATCGTTGCAAATAAAGAGATATTACTCAAAGAGGAACATAAAGGCATCATTCTCCAGACCATTGGCTCGGAAAAAGAGAAAACGGTCAATAATTTAAAGGTGCTTTACAGTCCCAGCCAGGCAAAGGTCATGGTAAGAATTGAAGGTGAACCTGTTTTAAAAGGAATAAACTACAATCTTTCCAACCTTATTGTTGATCTGTGCCAGCGCCTTCTCATACCCAACATTACACTGAACAAGAACAAAACCGAAAAAAGGATCCAGAAGGTTCAGAACAGTATTAAACCGGTTCTATATAAAATCAAAAAAGGAGAGATGATTTTAAGAGAGGGTGAAAGGGTTGACAACATCCAATCTATAAAACTTCAGGCTTTACAGGAGCAGGGAAAAGAGAAAAATACATTTTTTACCAGCACCGGAAGTGCTTTGATCATCTTTGCATCCATACTGATTATATATCTCCTGTTTTTAAAAGATCACAAAAAGTTAAGACCTGCTCACAACAAACATATTCTGTTTTTAGTACTGCAGCTTGTAGTCTATCTTGCTGTTGTAAGATTCTCCTTTTACATTGCCCACTCGGCAGATGCAGGCACACCTCTGGATATATCATCCATATCGTTTTTCATGATCATACCGGTGCCTGCAGCTGCAATGCTGGCCTGCCTGTTTCTGGGTTTTGATATTGCAGTTGTGTTTGCAATTATCATCTCGCTGATGACAAGCCTTGCTTTTTCTGGCAGATTTGATGTTTTTCTGTTTTTCTTTTTATCAAGCATTACTGCAGCATTTCTGATCAAGGAAACCCAGGAGAGAAAAGGCCTGATCATGGCTGGATTCAAGATAGCTGTATGGAACAGTATCCTTGCTCTCTCTCTTGGATTATACTCCCTTGCCCAGCCCGATATTCTTTTACTCTCCCAGGAGGCACTTTTTGCATTCTGCGGTGGTATTATTTCTGCTATCCTTACCATTGGATTCTCCCCTTTAATTGAAATCCTTTTTGATTACACAACCGATTCCAAACTGCTTGAATTTGCAAGTCTGGACCAGCCTTTAATTAAAAGACTTATGATAGAGGCTCCTGGAACATATAATCACAGTGTTATTGTCGCTACCCTGGCTGAAGCTGCAGCATCTGCAATAGATGCAAGCAGCCTTAAGGCAAAGGTCATGGGATATTATCATGATATCGGCAAGTTAAACCAGACAATGTATTTTGTTGAAAATCAGACAGATGGAAAAAACAGGCATGACAAAATTTCTCCTTCAATGTCAGCTCTTGTTTTAATAGGACATGTAAAAAAAGGTGTCGAACTTGCCAGAAAAAACAGGCTTGGGAATGAAATAGTTGAAGGAATAACCCAGCATCATGGTACATCTTTGATTAAATACTTTTATCAAAAAAGTCTGGATAAAGGTAACATCAACGTAAAAGAAGAGAGTTTCAGGTATCCAGGCCCAAAACCCCAGACCAGGGAAGCAGGAATTGTAATGCTCGCAGATGTTGTTGAAGCTGCTGTAAGAGCACTGGAAAGACCTACATCTTCACGGATTCAGGGCAGAGTAAAAGAGCTGATAAATAATATTTTTGCAGATGGCCAGCTTGAAGAGTGTGAGTTAACATTAAAAGATCTGCACCATATTGCAAAAAGCTTTAACAATATTCTGACAAGTATCTATCATAACCGTATTGAATATCCGGAGAAACTCAAATCCCAGGAAAAACATCAGGAAAATAAAAAAGAGAAAAATGGAACATCTCAAAATTTTGATAGACAATCAGCACAAAGAGAGTATAGCAACGGACAAAGTCAGGGAAAAGATACAACTGATCTTAAACGCCTTGGATTGTAATTCCCATGAGCTCTCATTAGTAATTACTGATGATGATCATATTCAGGAACTGAATAAAACATATCGAAAAATCGACAAACCAACAAATGTTCTTGCCTTTCCAATGCAGGAGGGCGAATATTGTGATATTACGCCCGGGCTTCTTGGAGATGTTGTCATCTCCCGGGAAACAGCCGGTCAGGAGGCAGAAAAAGCTGATATAACCCTTATGGAGAGGGTCTCCCAGCTCCTGATTCATGGAATACTTCACCTTGTCGGGTATGACCATGAAAAAGGAGAAAAGGCGTCAAAAAATATGGAGGCAAAAAGCCTTGAACTTTTAAGAATTATTGAACCTGATAAAAAATTACATGCATTTTAAATAGATCAAATGGAGGATAAATAATGGCTCAACTTGCAGTAAATGTAGATCATGTGGCAACGTTAAGAGAGGCTCGCGGCATAAACTACCCGGAGCCGGTGGCTGCAGCTGTAGCTGCCGAAACAGCAGGAGCTGACGGTATTGTTGTTCACCTGAGAGAGGACAGACGTCATATAAATGAGAGAGACGTCAGACTGTTAAGGAAAATCGTATTATCCAAACTCATACTGGAAATGGGAGCGACAAACGAAATGCTCGGGATTGCACTTGATATCAAACCCGACTGTGTAACCCTTGTCCCTGAAAAAAGAGAAGAGTTAACTACAGAAGGCGGTCTTGATCTTGTAACCCATGAAAATCATATAAGAGAAGCGGTTTCAACCCTGAAAAATGCAGGTATTTCTGTATGCATTTTTATTGATCCTGATCTGGACCAGATAAAGATAGCACATAAAATTGATGCAGACATGATAGAAATCCACACCGGTGCATTCTGCGATGCAACAACGGATATCAGCAGACAGAATGAGTTTTCCAGAATTGTAGATGCGGCTAAAATCGGCAGCAAACTTAAACTTGAAGTAAATGCAGGACATGGTATCTGCTATAATTCAATAAAGGCTTTTAAAGGGCTCCACGAAATCAATGAATTCAGCATAGGGCACAGTATTGTCTCAAGAGCAGTACTTACAGGCATGGAACAGGCAGTCAGAGATATGAAGGAGTTAATCTTAAGACTCTGATATTTTCAAGTGACACTGTACACAGCCAGGGACATGCTGCAATTTTTGATGACAGCATGTCCGTTCATTAAATAAAAACTTGAATAAAATTTTGTTTAAGATTTCCCTTTGGATATTCATGAGTTCAACAAAATCACGCATACTTTCAGCCATTTTCCGACAACTAAATTCCCGCCCTGGTTTTGATACAATAGGCATTGAAAACTATAGAAATCTTCTGGAAAAAAGTGCCCTGGCTTTTAAACCCGATAAATCCATAAAAAAAGAGTTGTTTTATATTGATAATATTGAAGCTCAGTGGATCATACCTCCAGGCCACAATAAAAACCACACTGTAATGTATATTCATGGCGGGGGATTCATTGCAGGATCCATAAAATCACATGAAGATCTTGCATCACGTATTGCAGCTGCCGCCAATGCAAAAGTGCTGCTTTTCAACTACAGGCTTGCTCCGGAGCATCCATTCCCTGCAGGACTTGAAGATGTGCTGACTATATATAAATGGTTGACAGATGGAAGGGATCAACAGGATAAAATAAGTATTGCTGCAGACTCGGCAGGGGGTAATCTGGCACTTGCCCTCATATCCATACTTCTGAAAAAATCCCTGCCTCTGCCTGTATGTTCCGTACTCTTCTCCCCATGGGTAGATCTTGAGTGCAAAAACCGCTCTATTATTGAAAACAGGAAAATAGATCCCATGCTCAATCTAACGATTCTCCAGAAAACTGCCACTCTTTATTCCGGCAGCAATGATCTGGCAGATCCTTTGATATCAACTGTGAACAGCGATTTAAAAGGAGCCTGCCCTATCCTTATCCAGACAGGAGAAAATGAACTCTTAGTTGATGACTCAAAAATTCTGGCACATAAGCTGGAGAAGGTAAATGCAGTTGTCAAGCTGGAGATCTGGAAAGATATGTTTCACGTATGGCACTATTTTGCCAGATATCTGTCAGAAGGCAGACAGGCTATTGAAGAGGCTGGAAATTTTATTAGAAAACACTCACTGGAATAAATAAGAGATTAAAACAGATGTTATTTCTGAAAGAAAGCGTTGCCGGCTCCATGCCGATTGTCAGGGCAATTTCAGGAAACAGGCGGAATGCCGGACAAAATAAAATGCCGGACAAAATCAGTCCGGCATTTTTACTACTCTTTTGAGAGCGTTTAATCTTCTTCTATAACAATAGCGTCTTCTTCACAAACTTCAACGCAGCTTTCACAGCCCATACACTCTTCAGCGTTAACTGGAATAGATTTATCATCTTCCATCTCAAATACTTCTACTGGACATACGTCAACGCACTCTTCACAACCAACACATTTTTCTTGATCAACAATTGGATTAAATGCCATCTTAACAGCCTCCTTAAAAATTAAAATTATTGTATTCTACAACTAAATTACTAAATAAAATCCACATAAAAACGCTTTTATAACATTTGATGAATTTAAATCAAGTTTTTTATCAATTTAATTTAATTAAACAGACAGATATCTGTCTCTTCATTATATGTAATCTGTTTTTCAACTCATCACCCCAAAAACTGCAAACTTTAATTTGAACGCTTCTGCTGCAGTCGTCATACACTTCAGGGAGTTTATTTATATTTTGATCTTCATTTTTTAACAAACAAGTCACATAGGTATTAAATTCTGTTTGCCAGCTCTCTTTATTTTTACATCCATTTTCATGCACTTTTAAATTATCAATGTCAAGGATATTTACCATATCTTTAAAATTAGATACGAAATAATGAAAAACGTCTTCATCAGTCGTAATGTATAATCTGGCTGTCTCTTCCTGGTGATCTGTTTTCATTCCAGCCATGCAGTTGAACCAGGCTGATATTCTCTCTGTTACCATTCTGTTTCTTGAATCGGTATATACATTCCGCCCGGCTGTTTTTATCTGATCTTCAAAACTTTCCACTCCCCGCAGATCAGAGACAATTGTGTCACTGATTTTATCTATATTTTCAAGTTTAAGATCAATATTTTCACTCTGCTCATCATGCAACTGAGCCATCTTCAGAAAGAGTAAGTCTCTCTTTAGCGATAGATCCTTACTCAGAGGTTGAGGTTCTCCTTTTTTATCTGCCTTGATATGTGATTTGATTACAGCAACATCTGAGTCACTTGTAAAGTATGGATCATCTTTTAAAAGCAGTTTAAGATTGTGCTCATTGCCTTTGTTAACTTCTGCCCATGTTACATATTGTTTCTGTTTTTCCTCTATAAAATCAAGATATTGAGGTGACAATACAAAGGGAATGATTTTTTCCGGTTCAGATAATCCCTGACTGGTTTTTCTTTTTTTAAGATCCCTGTTCAACGACAGAAAATAAAATAGAGGAAAAACAGCCAAAATCGTATCCATATCATTTCCTCTGACATGGGTGAATGGAAAAAACAGATATGTTACCGGCATATCAGAATGGTCTGTATCAGTTTTTTTATGATTCATGATTAACCTTTTTATCATGGACTTGTACGCCCTGTTCTAACAGTTGTTCCCGGATTTTATCAGCCAGCCTGAAATCCTTTTTCTCCCTTGCATGCTCCCGCTGTTTTATTAACTCTTGAATTTCTCCGGAGTATTGACTTTTACTCTGAAAATTAAAAACCTGAAGCACTTTGTCAATATCTTTAAAACAGCCAATTAATTTTTCTGCTCCTCCTGCATCAATTTTATTTTGATTTATCAGCCTGTTTATCTTTTTCACATTTGCCAGCAGAAGCGAGATGACACTGGAGATCTTCATATCATCTTCCATGGACTGAATAAAATCCTGCTTGATATCATAAACCAGCTGATCGATCTCCCTATATTGTTTTCCTCTCTTCAGGATACTCAAGGTCTGGATGCACTGATTTATCTTATCCAGGGTGTACTGGGCCTGTTTTAAAGACGACTCTGTTAATATCAATGTTTTTCTATAGTGGTTGGAAATCAGCCAGAATCGTATTGTTTTCAGTTCAAACCCTTTTTCAATCAGTGTATCAAGGGTTAACTGTTCAATATTTTCAGCGTTTAAAGATCCATCGTACCGGACAGGGTCACAATGCAGCCAGTGCCTGGCAAGCCTCTCCCCTTTTACCGCTTTTGCAATTGCAACCTCATTTTCATGGTGCGGAAATATCAGCTCTCTTGATCCTGTATGAATATCAAAATTATCTCCAAGATAATGCATGGCAATTGCAGAACACTGCAGATGGAGTGAAGGACGTACATTTCCCCACCGGGTCTTTATACCGATTCCACGCTTCAGTTCAGAAAGACGTACCCGTTTCAGCAGGGTAAAATCCCTGGGATTCCGTTTTTCATAATCATCCAGATCAACAGTAGCTCCGATTTTTATCTTATCCAGATCTGTTTTTGAAAATCTTCCGTATTCAGGAAGGCTTGAAATATCAAAATAGAGGGAGTGAAGTTTTTCATAGGCATGATTCTTTGAATTCAGGTCACTTGCCAGGGAAATCATCTCGTCAAAATGTTCAGATACTTTAGGATAGACATCTGCCTTGCGTATATTTAATTTCTCAAGATCCTGCTTGAAAAGATCTAAATATTTCTGTGTGAAACTGGAGTGCTCCATACCTGCATCCAGAGAACCCTGCAAAGTTTTATCATCATAGTCAGTAATATTAACCACATGGTGAACATCAATATTGTGATACTCGATATACCGTATGAGCAGGTCTGTAAAAGCATATCTTCTGAATTCTCCAATATTCAACCGTTTATGAACAGTAGGCCCACAGGTATAAATGGAAACTTTCTCCTTTTCAACAGGCTCAAACTGCTCCCTGGTTTTTGAAAATATATTGTAAAGAGAGAGAGAAATATGGTTTTCAACTGAAAATAGAGTTGTGGAGAGATAGCGCTCTCCACTGTCAGGGAAGATAACAACGATGCATCCGTTTTTAATTTTCCTGTTTTGACTTTTCCGGGCCTGCTCAACAGCAGCAGCCATGGCAGCACCACTGCTCATCCCTACGAAAAGGCCCTCTTCCCTTGCAAGCCTGCGTGCAAAGTCAAATGCTGTATCATCATCAATATTGAGTTTCCCATCAAGGCGGTTTTTCTCCATGATTTCAGGTGTGTAGGATTCCTTCATATTTTTCAGACCCTGAATCTTATGTCCAAGATATGGTTCGGCACAGATAACCTCAATATCCTTATTATACTCTTTTAAATACCTTGAAACCCCCATAAGAGTGCCACTTGTACCAATTGTTGCAACAAAACAGGAGACCCTGCCGCCGGTCTGTCTGACTATTTCAGGAGCGGTAGTCTGGTAGTGCGCTTTCCAGTTTGCCTCATTATTATATTGATCAGTTAAAAAATATTTATCAGGATTTTCCCTTACAAGCCGGTATGCCTCTTCTATGGCTCCATCTGATCCAAGATGTTTTGGTGTCAAAATGATCTGGGCACCCCTTGCCCTTAATATATTTATTCTCTCCTGGCTGGCATTTTCAGCCATGGTAAGTGCCAGCTTATAACCTTTTACCGCACAGATCATGGCAAGCCCTATTCCGGTGTTTCCACTGGTTGCTTCAATAACTATTTTATCTCTGGTCAGCTCCCCGCTCTTTTCTGCCTCTTCAATCATATAGAGAGCAGCTCTGTCTTTAACAGAACCGCCTGGATTCATATATTCAAGTTTGGCAAAAATTTTCACCCCTTTTACAGGGTTTAAATTTTTTATTTCAACAATGGGCGTATTTCCTATGGAATCAATAATTGAAAACGTCATATCATATTTTTCTCATTGCCATTAAAAAGCTGTTAATCACCCTTGAACCTGCCTCTATCATAAAAAAGGCTGACCACCCCAGATTTGACATTAAGCAGATATCAAGTAAAAAACAATCCAGATCTTGACTTTTAGCCTAAAAAAGTGCTTTATACAATAATTTTAATTGATACGCAATTTTTCAGGGAACCAGTTGGACAGCGACAAAAACAGCTGACTTAAAAACTATGCTTAATTTGTTAAAACAAAACTATCTGCCTCTATTCATTATACTCTGTTTTTATTACACGCTGATTTTATCAGGAAATCCTGTATCGGCAAGTCCGGTTCCTGAAAATCCTGAAGAGATTTCATGGCATATTTCTGCTATGAAAGTAACCTTTGATAAAAAAAGAAATCTCTATATTGCTCAGGAGAGTGTCGTGATTACCGGAGGCAGAATCCGACTTGAAGCAGATTATATTGAATTTTCCAATGACACCAAGGATGCAGCTGCCAGAGGCAATGTTATTCTGATCTCCGGAGAGGATTCCATCTCTTGTAACGCCATGACCCTGAACCTTGAAACCCAGACCGGCGTTATTGATAAGGGTACCATTTTCATGGAGAAAAATCATTTTTATATCAGAGGCGAGGATATAAAAAAGAGAGGACCATCAACCTACAGTGCAAAAACGGGTTCTGTTACATCCTGTAAAGGTGATTCTCCTGACTGGAAGATTACTGGAGAGAATATAAACGTTACGGTTCAAGGCTATGGAAGTGCAGCAAACACCATTCTATGGGCAAAGCAACTCCCTGCTTTTTATACTCCATATCTTATATTTCCTGTAAAAACACAACGGCAGACAGGTCTTTTATTCCCACGGATCACCACTTCGGAAAGAAAAGGTATTGAGCTTGAACAGCCCCTTTTTATAGCCATTTCAAAAAATGCTGATGCAAGTATCTATACAGACTATATGTCGGAAAGGGGCGTAAAGCTTGGAACAGAATTCCGATATATTTTAAATAGCCGGACAAAAGGGTCGGTTTATTTTGATTTTCTGGAAGATCAAAAAAATGATGATGGCACAGACCAGACAGAAAACTACAGTTTCTCTTCCACTCCCCGCAGAACAAACCAGGATCGTTTCTGGTTCAGAATGAAACATAATCAGGAACTGCCTGAAGGGTTTGATATAAAGCTTGATATTGATGTGGTAAGTGATGAAGATTATCTCCATGAGTTTAAAAGCGGGTTTACAGGATACAACCAGACCAAAGCGTATTTTGAGAATGAATTTGGCAGAAGCATAGATGAATATGACGACCACATCAGAAAAAACTGGTTCAATATCAGTAAATCATGGTCCAGTTATCTGTTCAATGCTGAAGTATTATGGTATGACAACATCCGTTCAAGGCAGCAGGATGAAGAAGACACGACACTGCAGACACTTCCGGCTCTTGAGTTTGATGCGGCAAAACAGCAGATAGCCGCTTCAGGACTCTTTTACTCCCTTGACAGTGAATTCCGCTCTTTCTACAGAGAGGATACAACAGATGCGCTTGTAACCGGACAGCGGACAGATATTTATCCTAAGATTTACCTTCCCATAAAGCTTGGTAATACCTTTTATTTTGAGCCGTCAGTAGGTGGCAGACAAACCATGTGGTTCACCACTGATTTTACAGATATCAACGGCAGCTCAGATAACTTCAGAACAAGGGAGATCTATGACATAGGCGCAGCCCTGTCAACAAAGCTCAACAAAATATTTACCCCTGATAGTGATTCTAGCACGAACATCCTGCATGAAGTAATCCCAAGACTTGAATATGAATTCACACCGGATATTCTGCAGGAGGATCTGCCTTACTTTGATACGCTTGACCGGGTAGAGGGAAAAAACCAGGTTACCTGGTCTTTGACCAACTATTTTATTTCAAGAAAATCAACTATATCTGATGAAGGAAAAGAGAGAATAGCCTATGATGATTTAGCTTATTTTAAACTTTATCAGACCTGGGACATCAAAAAAGAGCAGGAAAATGAATCTGAACCTTTTTCTGATATTTTTCTTGATATGGAATTGAACCCCTGGAATTTTTTACACCTTGATCTTGATCTTGCCTGGTCACCGTATGATAACCACTTTAACACTTTAAATATTGGAAACACCCTTAAAAACAAAAAAGGAGATTCCATAAGGAGTGAATACAGGTATCTGACCGGTCAGTCTGAATCCCTCTACTCAGAAATCAACTTGAATATCACAGATGAACTGAGCAGCTTTTGCTCCATTGAACACAACCTGAAGGAGAAAAAAAGTGTGGAGACCAGGGCTGGATTGACCTTAAAAAAGTCATGTTGGACACTTGACCTCTATTTTTCTCAATCTCCAGACGAAACAACTGTTTCTTTTCTTATAAACCTCCATGGCATAGGAGAATTCGGTACAAAATGATGAATGAATTACACTGGTTCGCACTTTTGACAAAAAGTAATTTTGAACAAACAGTGTTCGATAAAATAGTTAAGAAAAATATTGAAGCGTTTCTCCCGAAAACAAAGAGAAAAAGCCGAAGAAAAGATAGAAGTCTGATGATAGATGTTCCTCTTTTCCCTGGCTATATTTTTGTACAGTCAAGTTTTGAAGCATATGACCACCTGAAAATTCTGAAAACCGTCGGTGCAGTCAGACTGCTCGGCAACAAGTCAAAACCGGTACCTGTATCGCCATCCCAGATAGAATCCCTTAAAATTCTCACAAGCACTGACCTGGATATAACCACGGGATTTAACAGCTGCATGAAAAAAGGAGATCCGGTTATGATTCTTGAAGGGCCCATGGCAGGTGTCAAAGGAGAATTTATCAGGTATAAGGGGAAAGAGAGTGTCATCATTAAAATTGATCTTCTCGGCCAGTATGCAGGGACTGAAATTTCAAGAGACAGTGTTGAGAAAATTTCTAAAGTGTTAGTATAACTGCTTGACTTTTTATTGAATTATAATTAAAACCAAATTAAAAATTACAGACTGTCTTATCCGCTTTTATCCGCTGACTTCAGGTTAAAAGCAATCAGCTCAGTAATAGAGGTTGAAAATAGAGATGATAGTGTCTTAAGGATACAAAGAGGAAATATGAATAAACTAGAATTGATTTCAACATTAAAAGAGAGAACAGACCTGACAAAATCCGAAGCTGCCGAGATCATTAAAATTTTTTTTGATTCCCTTGCTGATTCATTTACAAAAGGTGAACGTGTAGAGATTAGAGGCTTTTGCAGTTTTCACATAAAAAATTACAAAAGTTATACAGGACGTAATCCAAAAACCGGACAAAAAGTGACTATTCCGCCTAAACGTCTCCCGTTTTTTAAATGTGGAAAAGATTTAAAGGAGCGGGTGGATTATTAACCTCAGGTTTTTATCACACCATAACTTATTTTGATGATGCCTGATTTTGACTGGAAAAAACACCAAACCCAGGCCTTTCTCGAGTTAACACACATAATCCATACCCGGCAGGTTCCCAATGCACTTCTCTTTCATGGAAATGAGAACAGCAAAAGAAAAAAGGCCGCTTTTTTTCTTGCAAAAGGTTGTAATTGTTTAAAAAACAGTAAAACTGCATGTAACAATTGCACTTCATGCCATAAAATAGATGCCAGCAGCCACCCTGATATCCTGCTCATAGATCTGGAAAAAGAGAAAAAATCAATTTCCATATCTCAAATCCGTGATACCGGATTGGCAATTACATCAAAGCCCAATGAGGCAAAATGGAGAATGGTATTGATTTTAAATGCAGACAGGATGAATCCTCAGGCCCAGAATGCCTTATTGAAAATGGTTGAAGAGCCGCCTGAAAAAACATTTTTTATCCTGATTGCTGAAAAAATAAATCTGCTTTTACCAACAATTATTTCCAGATGCAGAAAAATAAGATTCAGGTCCTTGTCTGACAGGCATATTGAACACTGTTTGACTGCTGATTTCAAGGTCAATACCCATATGGCACATATTGTCTCCAGGACGGCTGACTGTAACCTTAAAAAGGCATTGATGTATCTTAACCTGGATTTTGATGATCGTCATGACGGCATTGACTGGGTTAGAAGGAGAAAAACGCTTATTCAAGCCCTTTCAGATATACTGCTGGCTGGTGCTGGAACCAGCCTGTCAAAGGGATTGATTCTATCACAGAAAATCAGCCTTGATTCAGACCGTTTTGATGACACCATGGCAGTCATGAAAACTTTTTTCAGGGATTTAATGATTTTCCAGCATGGGAGAGATCAGATAGTCAATCTTGATTTTTTAAACACTATTAAAGATATCACGCTTGCGGTAAAATCAGTTTTTTTTCCTGAGTGGCTGGAGAACCTGTTTGAAACTGAAAAAAGGATTGCATCAAATACAACTCCCAGATTAGTATTGGATAAATTTTTTCTTAATATTGCCAGAACAAAAATGAGTGAAAATATATGATTAAAATTGCCGGTATAAAATTTAAAAATGCAGGAAAAATATATGATTTTAAAAGTGATGCCTTTGTCTTAAAACAGGGTGACCATGTAATTGTAGAGACCGAACACGGCCTTGGATTTGGTACAATTGCCGTTCCCCCGACAGAAATTAAAAAGAGTGAAAAAAAATTAAAACATATTTTGCGAGTTGCAACAAAGGACGATTATCTCAAAAGAGAGGAGATTAAAAAACTTGAAAAAAAAGCCCACTCTTTTTGTATCCAGTCAATCAATAAATTAAATCTTCTCATGAATCTGTTCAATGTTGAGTGTACTTTTGATAAAAACAAGCTTACGTTTTTTTATACGGCTGATGGCAGAATTGATTTCAGGGAATTGATAAAACTTCTGGTAAAAGAGTTTAATATAAGAATTGAGATGCGGCAGGTGGGAATACGCAATCTGTCCAAACATTGCGGAGGGATTGGAAAATGTGGAAGAGAACTCTGCTGCTGCTCTTTTATGCATACCTTTGAACCTGTTTCCATAAAAATGGTCAAAGAACAGGGGTTATCACTTAACCCTACAAAAATTTCCGGGGTTTGCGGCAGACTGATGTGCTGCCTGACCTTTGAAAACAAAACCTATAAAAGTATTAAACGCTCAATGCCCAGACTTGGAAAAACCATAACGGTTAAAGAAGGCAGAGGTAAAGTAATCAGACAGAACGTGCTAAAGCAGAGTGTGACTATTCGTCTGGATGATAAAACAGAGACAGAAAAAGCAGTTAAAGATATTAAATAACAAATTTAAATAGCTGAGGAAGCATGAAAAACAGAGACAGAAAAAAACAGTTTTTTTCAACTCCCATTTATTATGTCAATGCAAAGCCCCATCTCGGGCATGCATACACATCCATTGCAGCTGATGTTGCAACACGGTTCAAGCAGATGGAAAAATATGATACGTTTCTATGCACGGGTACAGATGAACATGGAGATAAAATTGTTCTGGCTGCCGAGAAACAGGAAAAAACGCCAAAAGAATACACAAACATCATCAGTCGCCTTTTTCAAAACCTGCTGCCTTTGTTAAATGTGAAAAACGACTACTTCATAAGAACAACCGATTCTGATCATATTCAAGTAGTAAAAGAGGTCCTTTCAAAAATATATGACTCAGGCGATATCTATTTCTCAAGCTATGAAGGGCTTTACTGTTTTGGATGCGAAAGATTTTACCAGGAGAGAGAACTTGTTGACGGCAAATGCCCGGACCATGATACAACACCGGAAGTCATAAAAGAGTCCAACTATTTTTTCAAAATGAGCAAGTATCAGGACTGGCTCATAAACCACATAAAAACAAACCAAGGTTTTATTCAGCCGGACCAGTACAAAAATGAAATTTTATCCTTTTTAAAAGAGCCTCTGGAAGATCTCTGTATTTCCAGGCCCAAAACCAGGCTGCAATGGGGAATTACCCTTCCGTTTGATAAAGATTATGTAACCTATGTATGGTTTGATGCACTTGTAAATTATATTTCAGCCCTTGGATATCCCGATGGAGCGCTTTTTAAGAAATTCTGGCCAACTGCACGCCATTTTGTGGCTAAAGATATTATCAAACCCCATGGAATTTACTGGCCCATTATGCTCAAAGCAGCTGGCATTGAAATTTATAATGGTTTAAATGTCCATGGATTCTGGAATGTTAAAGGCAGTAAAATGTCAAAAAGTATTGGCAATGTCACAGATCCTTTAGAAGTAATAGAAAATTTCGGACTGGATCAGTTCAGATATTTTATTATGCGGGAAATGGTTTTTGGCCTGGACGCCAATTTTACACAGGAGAACCTTGTATCAAGAATAAACTCTGATCTTGCCAATGATCTTGGTAATCTTTTTTCAAGAGTTCTTTCAATGCAAAACAGATATTTTAACGGTAAGGTTAAAGTGGCAGATGCCATAATTGAAAAAAAGAAAGACCTTGCCCTGGACGTCCATGCTCAATCAGCCATTGATGGATTCTCAAAACAGATGTCTCAGTATGCCTTCAGCAAGGCAATGGAGAAAGTATGGAAATTTATAGGCGTAATGAACAAATATATAGATTACAATGCACCATGGACCCTTGCAAAGGATGAATCATGCAAAGATGAACTTGCAACTGTATTATATAATTTAATTGAAGGCTTAAGAGTTGTTGCATGCCTGATTTATCCTGTCATGCCCCAAACATCCTTAAAAATGCTGAAAACCCTCTGCCTGAAAAATGAGGAAAAAGAGTTTTACACTCTGGATGAAATATCGTTATGGGGACAGATTAAAGAAGATACCATAATTGAAAAACCTGATATTCTATTTCCCAGGATTGATACAGGTAAAAAATAAAAATCAGGTGCTGCTTTGAATATATCCAAACAGGAAGATTCCTGGAGAAATTTTCAGTCTGCCTATATTCTGGAAAAAAAGAAAAACAATCTGTTTATCCAATTCATCAAAATTATAACTGGTATATCCATCCTTCTGCTTTTAGCCGCCGCGCTATTTTTTTTAGCAAAATTCCTTCTGTTCGACAGCAAGGAACTTTCTGAACAAAAAAATGAAGAAGTGAAGACACCTGTTCTATTATCAAAAAATGAGTTGAACACCATCATTGATAAGATCAATCTCCTGAAAACTGAAAAAAACAGTTTTGACGTGAATACTGCTGAAAAAAGTTATAAGGTCGTTACAAACATCAACAGTGATCTTCAAGGATTTCTACTGGCAAAAATAAAGCGACTTAAAACCCTTACCAGGGGAAAACCGCAAAAGATCGCCATAGTTGTCATGGAACCGGATAGTGGAAAGATAATCGCAATGACCGGGTTTGATCTTGCAGACCCGGATGCCAATCCCTGTCTTGATTCAACCTACCCTGCCGCAAGCCTTATAAAAATCGTGACAGCCGCTGCTGCTATAGAAAATTTAAAATACACCCCTGAAACCCGATTATATTTTAATGGCAATAAATATACCCTTTATAAACGTCAGCTAAAGGATGTGAAAAACAAATATACATACACAGTCTCTTTTGCCACCTCTTTTGCAGAATCCATCAATCCTGTTTTCGGTAAAATAGGGAAAAATTACCTTGGAAATGAAAAACTTATCACAGCGGCAAATATGTTCGGTTTCAACAAGGATGTTGATTTTGAATTTCCTCTTGCTTCAGGCAGTTTTGAAACCAACAGCAGCAAATATCATCTTGCTGAACTGGGATGCGGTTTTAATACTGACACGACAATTTCACCTGTTTTTGCTGCAATGCTGACATCTGCTGTCATAAACTCAGGCAATATGATGCTGCCCGGAATTGTTGAACATGTAACGGATGCTGACGGCAGGATGATTTACAAATATAACAGCACGAAACACCTTGCAGCAGTAAATCCTGAAACTGCTGCAACAATGATAGAACTGATGCAGAAAACCATTTCTCATGGTACGGCAAGAAAATCTTTCAGAGGCTACTCAAGGGATAAAATTCTTTCAACACTCGTCATTGGCGGTAAAACAGGTTCATTATATAATAAAGAACATACTGTTAAATATGACTGGTTCACCGGTTTCGGAAAACAGAAAAAAAGTGAGAAGACAATTGCCCTCTCTGTTGTGGTAGGGCATAGAAAATATATCGGTACCAGGGCCACATCATATGCAAAAATGATTTTAAAGCAATATTTTAAATAAATAGTGCAATATATCTTGCCTGATTGGGTGCAAGGAGATAAAATCAAGGTCATACGTGAAATATACAAGAATCAAAACTGCTGTCCTGTTTGACTGTATAAGAATCATGCTTGATTTTATTTTAATGATAAAGGAAATGATAAATATGCCATTAGAGAAATTATTCAAATTTACCAGAACCTGGATTACTGATTTATTCAATATAAAGATCGAATTGGCAAAACCGGTTTCAATGGCACAGGAAAACACCATCATACTTTTCCCATACCAGCCCAATACGGTCTCCTGCGGGATATCAGCTTTGATTGCATTTCAGGGAAGCAGCAGGGAATCCAGAAAAACTGATCTGGACAGGATCCAGCAGATGATCAATGAATTAGAACGGAAAGGATTCTACTCTTATAAAGAATCAGAAAGTGAAAATGTAAATACAACATTTCCTGGAAATGAAGATTTGTTAAACAAAATTTTCAATCTCTGCCAGGAACTGAAAAGAGAAGATAGTTTTTCCGATCTTTTTTTCGATCAGAAGAAAAAAAGACAACTTTTATCAATGATCGAAAATACAGATAACTTAATTGAAAACCAGATGGAAAACTTCAAAAAAAAACGTTCCGGTTTTTCATCAGAAAATGCTGAAATCATATCCCGTGACCTTGAAAAACTCAAAGATATTGGATGGTGTCTTAACAGAGAAATTTTCAGTAACATAAACGCAATTGATGATCTTGGGATTAATATCGCAGCATCCGGCAGTGGATCCGGAAATGTGAGAAGATTAACCGTATTTAAAAGATTAAATGCCGTGTTGAACAGTCTTGACCGGTTAGAGGTAAGAGGAAGAGATTCTGCCGGAATTTCTCTTATTTTTAACTTCACCATCCAGGAGTTTGAGAATTTCAAACAGGACCTGAATAAACAGGGCCTTGAAGAAAGACTTAAACTGAGGACAAATCATATTGTATTGTCAAATAACAGCATTGCACTCAATCATACCATGAAAGATAGTGTGCCGTGTATGAATATCTGCTTTACATATAAATTTGCTGCAGAAATAGGGGCTCTTGGAGATAATGTATCTTTTCTACGAAGCCAGATCAAAAATGATCTTATACTCCAGTTAGTAACCAGATACAATTTCCTTGCAAACTCTGTGTCCGCACACACACGATGGGCATCCATCGGTGATATCAATATTGCCAACTGTCACCCCCAGGACAATACACCTGCAGACAGGCAGACAGGTCAGACAGGAATTATCCATGTCTGCCTCAATGGTGATATTGACAACTATCTGGAGCTGAAAACAGAATATGAAGCAGAATATGATAAAATTCATGAAGATATTAATACAGATACAAAACTGATCCCTCTCCAGATTGAGAATTACCTTAAACAGGATGTATCCATAGAAGAGGCTTTCCGGCTTGCAGTAAATGACTTCCAGGGATCCCATGCCATAAGCATGCACACGGATCTTGCTCCAGGCAAGCTGTTCCTTGCACAAAAAGGGAGCGGACAGGCCATTTTTATCGGGTTTGCCCTTGATCACTATATTGCAGCTTCCGAACTTTACGGGATCGTAGAAGAGACACAGAAATATATAAAACTGAATGGTGAAGAGAGAGGTCAGATTGTCATACTTGACCAGCAGTCAGAAGGTGGTAATTCCGGGGTTAAATCTTTTTACTATGATAACTCTCCAATAATTATTGAAAAAAAAGACATACTGACAAGCCAGATAACCTCACGGGACATTGACAGACAGGGTTTCCCACACTACTTTTTAAAAGAAATATGTGAATCTCCCTCTTCTGTTGAAAAAACCATGGAAAACAGATTCCATCTCAACCCGGATGAACAGCTGTCAACCAATCTTGATGAAAGTGTGATTTCAAAATCTCTGGAAGATGATTTAATCAGCTGTAAAATCGAAAAAATCTATTTTATTGGACAGGGTACTGCAGGAGTGGCAGCCCAGGGCTGTGCTGATCTGTTGAAATTCTATCTTGGAGACAGAAGTGTTGACATAAGGGCAATGAAATCGTCAGAACTTTCAGGGTTCAGTATATTCAGCGACAGCAGTAAAAACAGATCCATGAACAATACATTTGTCATCGCTATAAGTCAGTCAGGCACAACAACTGACACCAACAGAACGATTGACATGGTAAAAGAGTACGGAGCAAAAACACTTGCCATTGTAAACAGAAGAGACTCTGATCTGACCTTTAAAACAGATGGTGTCTTATATACTAGTTCAGGAAGAGACATTGAAATGTCTGTGGCATCAACCAAAGCTTTCTATTCACAAATTACAGCAGGCGCTGTTCTGAGTCTGCATATTGCAGGTATCACCGGTGCAAGATCAAGTTCATTCATTGCTGAACAGATCAATGAAATCAAGAAGCTGCCGAATAAGATGAAAGACATTCTTGATATGAAAGATCAGATAAAGGAATCCGCTTTTAAAAGAGCGGTTTCAAAACAGTACTGGGCAACAGTGGGATCCGGTTCAAACAAGACATCAGCAGATGAAATAAGGATCAAATTAAGTGAGTTGTGCTATAAAACAATTTCATCGGATTTTGTTGAAGACAAAAAACATATTGATCTTTCCAGTGAACCTTTGATCATTATTTGTGCTGCAGGAACAAGGGAGAGTGTTCTTGCAGATATAATAAAAGATACAGCAATCTTCAACGCGCACAAGGCAACCCCGATTGTTATCACTACAATTGGTGAAGAGCGGTTTGATCTCTATGCAAAGGATGTATTCAAAATCCCTGAAACCCAGGAGCATTTTGCACCTGTTTTAAACACTCTTGTGGGACATATATGGGGGTATTATGCTGCACTGGCCATGAATGAAGCTTCAAAATTCATGTATGA
This sequence comes from uncultured Desulfobacula sp., assembly GCA_964636495.1. Taxonomy (GTDB): domain Bacteria; phylum Desulfobacterota; class Desulfobacteria; order Desulfobacterales; family Desulfobacteraceae; genus Desulfobacula. Next base: position 58,143 of record CAZWSL010000011.1, read on the forward strand.
TGGAAAATCAGCAGTCCAGGGTCTTCTTGATGAGTATACTTCCATGGGACACGATGTTTATGAAATCATGCTGGAAAAAAAATTCAGAGAAGCTATCGCACAGTTTTATAATCAATTTTCAAAAAAACGCCGCAAGGGTGGATTCCCTGCTGCCATGGGATTGAACAACGCTGCCAATATCACTTTACTTTTAAAATATCTCTCAGGAAGACTGCCGGTTTCTGATTTTGAAATCGATTTTGCAAAAAAGGGAACCCCTTCCAATATGCTCAATATTTTTTTTGACAACATGGGAGAGGCAATTAACACCATGGCAAGACCTGTGGATGCAATCAAGCATCAGGCCAAGACGGTAACTGTCGGCACCAGCAGAATCAGTGAAAAATTCAGCGGTATAGTCTTTGATGAACTTGATATAAATCATATCAGACTGTCACAGATTACAAATAAGAATGTCCTTGTAATAAAAAACCTCCAGGAAGTTATTGATGAAATTCAGGGAGCATTTCTGTATCAGATATCAGGATTGAGTATTCTGGGTGATGTCAATGGTTCTACAGCAATCAAACTGATTAACAAAACAGGCATTAAAAAGAACGAAAGTTCCAGAACAGAAACAGATCATCAGCTTAAGGGAACGAAAAATATAATTGTCCGGGAAGGAAATGTATATATTGGAAAAGGCAGAAAAGATAACAAAAATATCCTGATTATCCCTGTTCTGTCATCCAATCCGGCTACTCCCAATATAATAGAGTTTATACTCAGCATGAACATCAGTTTTAAAATTTCAAAAGATGTGCCTCTGCTGAAAAGAATAAAAGCCCTTGGCGGCAAATACAACAGGATCAAGGACTGGACAATTGAGAGCAGTGGTCTAAAGTGGGATGATAAATATCTCAACCTTGTTGAGATTGAAAGCCTGTTCGGCAATACAGCAGAAAAAGTAGTTGAAAATATAATCAGTAAAATAAAATAACAGCAACAGGCACTCTGAAGCAGATCATGAAAAAAAATACAAACAGTCTTGCCACGCCCCACTATAAAAAAGAGTTGATGTATTTCTATCTGATTGTTCTGACAATATGCTCCACAGCAGGTCTCCAGTGCTGGAGGACCCTTTTTGACAACTTCAGTGTTCATACCGTAGGGCTTGACGGCAACCACATCGGCGCATTGCAGTCTGTAAGGGAAATACCCGGATTTCTTGCACTGCTGGTAACCTATGTTATCTTGATTATCAAAGAGCATAAGCTCTCTGCTATCTCAATCATCATACTTGGAACCGGGCTGTTTTTAACAGGGCTGCTGCCAAGCTTTCACGGGCTTATATTTACCACTTTGATAATGAGCTTTGGATTTCACTATTTTGAAACAACCAGCCAGTCTCTGACACTGCAGTATTTTGATAAAACAACATCTCCCCATGTCTTCAGCCAGCAGAGAAGCTTTGCTGCTGCCGCCAATATAGCAGTTGCCATTCTTATATTTATTGCTGCGGCTTTTTTAAATTATAAAGCAATGTATATTCTATTTGGAACGCTGATAGGTGTTGGCGGAGTGTGGGCCTTGACTAAAAATCCAGTAAAAAAAAATATCGTTCCCCAGAAAAAAAAAATGGTATTAAAAAAATGTTACTGGCTGTTTTATTTTTTAACGTTTATGGCAGGAGCACGGAGACAGATCTTTGTAGCGTTTGCCGTATTTCTGCTGGTGAAAAAATTTGATTTTTCAGTGCAGGATATCACTCTGCTGTTTTTTTTAAATAATATCATTAATTTTTTTATCAACCCTTTTATAGGAAAATTTATTGTAAAATATGGCGAAAGAAAGCTTCTCTCAATTGAATATTTTTTTCTTATTCTGATCTTTATCTCCTATGCAGCGGTGGATTCAAAAATGGTAGTTGCTGTTTTATATATTCTGGATCATGTGTTTTTTAATTTTGCCACAGGCATTAAAACCTATTTCCAGAAAATTGCAGCACCTGAAGATATTGCACCAAGTGCCGCAGTTGGATTCACTATCAACCACATTGCTGCAGTTGTTCTGCCTGTTATAGGGGGTATGCTGTGGATGGTTGACTATAAGATCCCATTCCTGTTCGGCGCTTTTTTCAGTTTTATCTCGCTTTGCCTGGTACAGTTCATCAGAACAGAATAGGACAGCAGTGTCAGGACACAATATCACCCTGCGGATAAAGCAATTTTACCTTATCTTATGGAAAACCTTATTTCATTCAGCTGTTGAGATAGATTTCTTGTCCAGCTTATCCGAATCAATGCCCAGTTATAAGGTTATTCATCTGCGCTTAATGTCTAACATTTAATCTTTTTATTTTCAGGATCATACAGCGGCTTAAGTGAAACCTGTGCCGGATAAGTCCTGCCTGCAATATTTATTTCCCATTTTCCCTGCTCAATAAATGCCTGATCTATGACTTCATCTGCCTCAATCATAAACAGACCAACTGCTCCTCCCACTGTATAACAATAGGAACCGGATCTCACATATCCTGCATTTTTCCCATCTCTTGTTATAATTTCAGCATGGAACAACAGGGGGTCAGGATCTTTGACAAGTATCTGCGCGAGCCGCCTTTTAAGCGGGCCTTCAGCTTTCTTTGCGATACAGGCTTCTTTACCGATAAAATCGGAATCCTTATCCAGTTTAACCGTAAATCCAAGCCCGGTCTCATATGGATTGTCTGTATTATCCATATCATGACCGTAGTCCCTGTAGCCTTTTTCCATTCTCAGGCTGCCCAGAGCTTTCAGTCCTGCATGGGTCAGGTTAAACTCAGCGCCTGCCTCAACAAGTGTATCATAGATATGGAGGGTTTGTTCAGCCGGAATAAAAAGCTCGTAGCCAAGTTCTCCCAGATAGGTCATCCTTCCGCAATATGCTTTTGCATACCTGATTGATATCTCTTCAATATGCCGGTAGGGAAAGGCTTCATCTGACATATCCGTCAAGGTGACTTTCTGCATCAGCTCCCGTGACTTTGGTCCCTGGATATTGATCTGGGAATAGGCTGATGTCATATCTGTAACAAAGGCATGGCTGTCAGCCGGGGTATTTCTTTTCAGCCATGTTTCCGCATGGCGGTGCATGGTATCGGTCACCACGACCAGGAATTTTTCCTCTTCAAGTTTTGCCACTGTTAAATCGGCTTCAAGATTCCCTTCCTTATTCAGCCATGGTGTATAGGTCACCTGGTTTAATCTGCTGTTTATCTCATTTGCCGATATATAATCCAGCACCTTACCGGCATCCCGACCCTGGACCATGAATTTTGACATAAAAGACATATCCATGAGAATCACACCTTCTCTGGTTGCTTTATGCTCTTTTTCCCAACTTGTAAACCACTCTGCCCGGCCCCAGGAATGCTTCTCAATTCTGGCTTCTTCACCTTCAGGTGCAAACCAGTCTGCACCTTCCCAGCCACTCACATCTTTAAAGTAAGCACCCTGGTCTTTCAGCCGGTCATAGATTGGTGATTTTTTAGCACCCCTGGCAGTTTCCATAGATTGATAAGGGTAATGCGGTTTATATACTTTTCCAAGGGACTCAACAGTCCTGTGTTTTCTATACTCATAATTGTTCTGATAGGTGTGGAGCCGGTCAATATTAAATCCTGTGATATCACATCCCGGATCTCCGTTCATGATCCAGTGAGCCATCATCCTTCCGAGCCCCGGCCCCATAATGATACCCACCGAATTCAATCCTGCACAAACAAAATATTTTTCCAGTTCCGGTGCTTCACCAATGATGGCTGACAGATCGGCTGTAAAGCTTTCCGGCCCACAGAAGAATTTTTTAATACCCAGTTCTTGTGATATGGGTACCCGGGACATGGCTTTTTCCAGAAACGGCCCCATCCTATCCCAATCCGGTTCAATTTCACCAAATGAAAAAGTTTCCGGAACCTTTTTCAGTTTCCACGGTGCACAGACCGGTTCAAACAATCCGATCATGAGTCCCCCGACCTCTTCACGGTAATATCCGTAATGGGAAGGATCTTCCAGGACCGGCATATTTTTAGGGATATTGTCAATCTCTTCGGTGATCAGATAATAGTGTTCTGCTGACTGATTTGGGATATTGATGCCATCGACATCACCAAGCTGTCTTGCCCACATGCCGGCACAATTGACAACAATATCAGCCTGGATGTCCCCCTGGGGTGTTTTAACCCCAGACACCCGGCTGTTTTTCCTGATCACGCTGGTTACAGAAACACCTTCAATAATATTAACACCCTGGTTCTTCGCTCCCTTGGCCAATGCAATTGTACAGTCCACCGGATTTACACGGCCATCTTCTTTTACATAAAACCCTGCTTCCAGATCATCCACCCGGGCCAGGGGAAATAATTTCTTGATCTCCCGGGGTGAAATTTCATGGACATCGACACCGCAGTACCGGTTAAATGCGGCGACCCGTCGATATTCTTCCAGTCGATCCCTGTTGCTGGCCGCTTCAATGAATCCAACCGGAGTAAACCCGGTTGAAAGGCCTGTTTCAGCTTCAAGATTTGTGTAAAGGTCACGGCCGTACAGACGCATCTCCGTGACTGTCTCAGACAGAGAGCCAAAGGTAACCATCAAGCCTGCCGCATGCCAGGTTGTTCCCGATGTCAGTTCATCTTTTTCCAGAAGGACAACATCCCTGCACCCCATATGCCCCAGATGATAAGCAATCGAACAGCCGATTATGCCGCCGCCGATAATCACAACATCAGCTTGTCCGGGTAAGTTAATATTCTTTTTTTCCATCGCTATTCCTTTTTTCAATCAAGATTTAATCCCCATTTCTTTTTCCGTATCCGCAACAATGGAACGAATCTTGTCTTTTACTTCATCTGAAAGCGGTTCCGGCGAGTGATTTTTAAGGATAAACCTGACTTTATCCATGACCCTGTCATACGCACTTTTCGATCCTGCACTTTTCCAGCTTCCTCTCATTTTCGATCTATCAACTCCGGAGCTGATTGACTTCTCATATATTTAAATGTGTTTTTGTGTGTGGGATGATCTCCGCCCGGTCCTATCTCCCTGTACTCTCCAGCATTGTTTTACCCTTCAGGATGGTAATGAAAAATATATCTGATATTGTCTGCAATTTTAAATGAATTATTTCATGGACAAGACAGCAATGGTACAATTAGTGTTCTTTTTTTATTCCCCCACAGTGCACAGTTGTTCTGCCTGTTATAGAAGGAATGCTGTAGAGAGTTGATTATAAAATCCCATTCCTGTTCACGATTTTTTTTTATTTTATCTCGCTTTGCCTGGTACAGTTTATCATAACAGAATAGAAGATCCCCCAGGACAAAATCAGTTCACCCGTTTATCTCACAAACTGTTTTTACTTTAGCTGCACTTGGTAAAACCGCACGAATAACACTTCATACAGCCTTCTTCAAATGCAATGCCTCCTCCACATTCAGGGCAGGCATCTGTTTTTAATTGATTCCGGGTATGCTTTATTTTTTTTCCTTTTCCATCGGTCAGATATCTTTTCTCAAAAACTTTTGCAATGGCATCTGGAATGGAATAAACCAGGCCGCCTTCCTGAAATACAGCATGTTCACCCCTGATTCCCTTTATCTGGTCAATAATATCTTCCACTTCAACGCCAGATCTTAATGCAAGTGAAATGAGCCGGCCGATTGCTTCTGTTTTTGCCTGTGTTGATTTACCGGATTTACCAATGGTTGCAAAGATCTCAAACGGTCTACTGTTATATTCTGATACGGTCACATACAGATATCCCATACCGGTCTTGATTCTTTCGGTAAAACCGTCAAGGATGCGTGGCCTTTCTCTTCCGGCAATAAGGAAATCATTTCCGTTTTCTGTACCGTTTTTGCCGGAAATGGAAAGAACCTGATTATCCTTGCTGCCATCTCTATAAATGGTAACACCCTTGCACTTCAGCTTAAAAGCCTGATCATAAATAGATTTTACATCTTCTTCTGTAGCATCATGGGGCAGGTTAACCGTTTTTGACACGGCATTATCCGTATGTTTCTGAAAAGCTGCCTGCATTTTTATATGAACTGCCGGCTTTACATCATGGGCTGTAACAAATACTTTTCTCAGTTCAATCGGGATCTGGGTATTGCCTTTGGCTGTTCCGTTTTCTGCAATTTCAGACATCAGGTCTTCGGAATAGAAATTCAGATCCCTTGCTCTCTTTTCAAATATTGGATTTACTTCCAGAAGCTTGTCGTCATCCATTACAGTTCTAACATAACTAAGTGCAAATGCAGGTTCAATCCCGCTTGAACAGCCTGCAATGATGCTTAATGTTCCGGTTGGAGCTATGGTTGTGGTGGTTGCATTACGCATTCTAAGGTTTTTCTCTTCTATAAAAATACTCTGTTCAAAATTTGGAAAAACACCTCGCTCTTCAGCAAGTTTACAGGAAGCAGCATGGGACTCCTTCTGTAAAAAGGACATGATATCTTCTGCCAGATCTATTGCATCATTTGAATCATAGGGAAGATCAAGCATAAACAGAAGATCAGCAAAGCCCATTATTCCAAGACCTATCTTTCGATTTCCACGGACCATATCTCCAATCTCATCTATTGGGTAGCGGGACATGTCAATGGTGTTATCTAAAAACCTGACCGAAAGATGTATGGTCTCTCTGAAGGCATCATAATCAATAGAATACTCTCCGTTTTCCTCTTTAACAAACCGTGTAAGGTTAATTGATCCCAGATTACATGCCTCCATGGGCAGTAAAGGCTGTTCACCGCATGGGTTGGTGGATTCAATATCGCCTAATCCGGGTGTTGTATTGTATCGATTAATTTCATCTAAAAAGATGATGCCGGGATCCCCTGTTGCCCATGCCTGTTTAATCAATTCCTGGTATACAGCCATGGCATTAAGCTTGCCTGCCACATCATTGGTCAACGGATCTATGAGCTCATAATCGAGATCTTTTGCAACTGCATCCATGAAAACATCTGTAACTCCCACGGAAATATTAAAATTGTTCAATTCTCTTTTACTGCTCTTACATTTAATAAAAGAGAAAATATCAGGATGATCCACCCTGAGCACAGCCATATTGGCACCGCGCCTTGTCCCGCCCTGTTTTATCTGTTCTGTGGCAGTATTAAAAATTTTCATAAAAGATACAGGTCCTGAAGCAACACCTCCTGTTGAACCTACTCTGCTGTTCTCAGGGCGTAGCCGTGAAAAAGAAAAACCGGTTCCACCACCAGATTTATGAATAACCGCAGCATTTTTTATGGCTTCAAAAATTCCGTCAATGCTGTCATCAACAGGAAGAACAAAACATGCAGCAAGCTGTCCAAGACTTCTTCCTGCATTCATTAAGGTTGGAGAGTTTGGCAGAAACCTGAATTCAGACATAAGGCTATAAAACTGATCCTGAATTTTTTTCACATCGGCTTTTTTATTATAATTTTCTTCAGCCTGGGCAATATGACCTGCAACCCGTCGAAACATCTGCTCTGGTGTCTCACATATTTTTCCTGTCTCATCTTTTTTAAGATATCTTCTTTCCAGAACTGTTTTTGCATTTTCTGTTACAAAAATAACCGGATCTAAGGATTTATCTGCTGATGTCATACTCAACGCTCCTCTGTTTGTAAGAATTTAGTTCAGTTTAGCTGTCATCCTTTTTTGCCCCTATTAAAAAATATTTTGGACAAACAGACGAATACACTTTATATAGCATTTTACCAATAATGCAAGCACTATATGTGGATTTTTTGCATTTTTACAAATTATATTTACTAACCGTTGTTATGGTTATGAAATATCTGCACGGGAGCATATGGATTATTGTTTACTATCTCTTGATGAGAAGAGCGTTAAGACCGGCAATTGTCTGAGAACAGCGAGTTTTACAGGTCAGCAGATTGAAGTTTGGAGATTGCAGCAATGTCCATCCAGCGGGCGTGAGGTGATCTGTCTGGAACGGGTATGAAACATTTCTTGCAGATAAATATCCAGACACCTGATCACACGACTTGACATGGGCAGAGAAATTTGAGTATAGAGGTTCAACATTATTTGATAATTGCAGATGAAAAATATCGTGTAACCAGAATTTTAGGAAACGCTAATTTACAAGGAAGCTAAAAACAGATGTTAAAAAAATTCAGTATATCTTTGATTATCATGTCCACTTTTTTATACGGCTCTATCTTTTTTATATCCAAACAGTATGAAACTGCCTTTTTTGATGAAATAGTAATTCAACTTAACAGAATGACTGCAAGCTTTAATAAATCTCCTGAGGCACAGTTTACAAAAATTGTACTCACAGCAATAATCAATAATGAACACCCTCCTCCTGACTGGAGCAACTTTATCGCCCACAATCTTAAATATAACCATAATGAACTGTTTTACTACTATAAAGTGTGGTCAATAAAAGTGAAACTCAGTTCCGAAGATATAAATGCCTCTTATCCAATTTACTCTGCCAGCAATGAAAATTTTGTAGTTATCAATATGCGCTATGGCAGGTCCAAGCCTGTTGTGCAATTCCCTTTTTATAAAAATAAAAAAGGGGATCTGGTGGCAGGCCTCTTTTTTCCCATTAATGAAAAACCATTATCAGCAGACTTGAATAATGACAATATCATAAACCACAAAGATGTCGTCATTGCCAGAAAGCATGGGTAAAATTTAAAAAACCAGTTGAGTATGGCTGTTCTGAAGGGGGTGTTCAACTCTCCCCTGCTAATTGCTCACGGAAATATCCACATGCAGTTCCCCGGCAAGGACCTCAAGTTTCTCTTCCAGCTCATCCAGTGATACGGTTTCCGGCATTTCAGCGCTGACAACCATGGAGTAAATCGCTGTTCCACTGTTAGGTGAAAATTTTTTTTCTGATTTTAACGATTCAATATTAATATCATTTTCAGCCAGAAGACTGCTTATTTTATAAACAATGCCTGTCTGATCAATACCTTCAACTTCTATGGTGCATAAAGAACCACTCTTTTTCTCATCAGGTCTGCTGAAATCAAGAGGCCGGATAAAAACAAAAATATTTTTCTCTCTCTCCAGATGTTTACATTCATTAGACAATTTTTCCTTGAGTCCATCACCCTTTCCTGTCAGAAGCATTATCAGGGTGAATTCATCAGCAAGTCTTGCCATATTTGAATCGTCAATATTACACCCGTTCTCAAAAATAATTTTTGTTATCTGAGCAACAATACCGGGCCTGTCTTTTCCAAATGCGGTCATTATGAATTTATTTTCCATAAAATCGTCCTCTTTTCTTTTAGTAGTTTCCTGTAAAACATTCACGTAAAACTGCGTTTTGACATGGGTCATCAATCAGCAGAAAATAACACTGTTAATATCTATTCATCCAGCAGTTTAATAAAAAATTATATCCATAATATGTCAATTCAACCGTATAAGCAATACAATAAAACCATGCTTTGATATGTGAGTCCGGCTTACCTGTTTCCACACCTTTTTCCAATGAATGAAGTATAAATATTTTGTTCAGTACCATAAATTATATAAAATTATTCTTTATTGATTAAAAACATAACCATTTATTTTATCAGTTGATTTTAAAAATATATATGGCAAATAGATATAAATTTTGTTCACTATAGAGAACAAATGTTTAATGAATATGATTTATTTACTGAATTATAAAATATTATTTTTTATTTTCCAACCCTTTTTTTATTGACTTGCCTACAGTTAGATGGTAATTGAGCTATCAAAGATTATTCCCTTTAAACTTAAATAAGGAGAGGATTAATGTTATTGCCTGAATTTGAATTTTATGAACCCGCTTCCATGGAGGACGCACTCAATCTGAAACACAATCATGGTGAAAATGCCAGAATTATGGCCGGTGGAACAGATGTTCTTGTTCTGCTCAAGAAAAAAGTGATTGTCACTGATACTATTATCAGCCTGCTGAAGATAAAAGATTTATCAACAATAACAAAAGCCGATGAATATGTGACAATTGGTGCCTGTGCGACAATGACGCAACTGTCTGAAAACCCCCTGATACAGGAAAAATTCAGTGCCATTAAAACTGCCTGCGACTCTCTTGGCACTCATTTAATTCGGAACCGTGCCACCATTGGAGGCAACTGCTGCAATGCAAGTCCTGCAGGTGATACAATGCCGGCTCTTATGATTTATGATGCAAAAGTACTGATTGAAAGCAGAGAAGGTAAAAGAAAAATTCCGATTCATGAGTTTTTCAAAGGCCCTGGGAAAACCGACCTTGATGTGGACGAGATTTTAACCGGGTTTGAACTACCGATCCCGCCGGAGAACAGCGGAGCACACTATATCCAGCTTGGCAAACGAAAATCTTCTGAAATCAATGTTGTAAATGTTGGATCTTCTCTTCAATATGATCCAGACACAGATAAAATTATTGATGCAAGGATTGCTCTCGGTTCTGTTGCTGCCACACCTGTAAGAGCGGAAAATGCAGAAAACAGCTTAATCGGAAAAAATGCCAGCGAAGATGCTTTTTTCCTGGCAGGAGAAACTGCAAGGAAAAATGACTGCAAACCCATTGATGATTTCAGGGGATCTGCATCATACCGCCAGGCAATGATTGGGGTTTTAACTAAACGCACCCTTCAAACCGCCTTTGAACAGGCCAAATAGAATACCAGTCAAACAGGAGAAGAAGATGAAAAAAATAATCAACCTGACAATCAATGAACAGGCTTATGAGATAGCGGTTGAATCCAACAAAACCCTTGCAGACCTGCTCAGATATGATCTCAATCTTACAGGGACTAAAAAAGGGTGTGATACGGGAGACTGCGGTGCATGTACCGTTATACTGGACGGTGATGCAGTAAACTCATGTCTTGTACTTGCTGTACAGGCAGATGGAGCTGTGGTTGAAACCATTGAGGGCCTTGCCACTGATAAAGGGCTGCATCCAATTCAGGAAGCCTTTGTTAAAACAGGAGCGATCCAGTGCGGATTCTGCACTCCCGGCATGATCATGTCTACTAAAAACATGCTGGACAAAAATCCAAACCCGACTGAAGAAGAGATCCGACAAGGTATTTCAGGCAATCTGTGCCGCTGCACAGGGTATCAGAAAATTTTTGAAGCCATTGACTGCCAGAAATCTTAAATCTGTCCATCCCAAGGAGGAAACATGAAAGAGTATAATACCATAAGAACCAGGGCAAACCGAATTGATACTCCTGACAAGGCAACGGGTGAAGCCATTTATGTAGATGACATTTCAAAACCGGGAATGCTTTTTGGCGCTTTGCTTCAAAGCCCCCATGCCCATGCAGAGATACTCTCAATAGATACGACTGAAGCTGAGCAGCTGCCTGGAGTCAAAGCGGTAATCACCTCTAAAGAGACAGGAGCCATACCATATGGGGTAAGTCCTGCCAGATATGATGAAACCGTCTTTGCAACCGACAAGGTAAGATATGTGGGAGATGAAATAGCTGCTGTTGCAGCCACTTCACTTGATATTGCACTAAAAGCTGTGGAGCTGATCAAGGTGGAGTATAAAATACTCCCTGCTGTTTTTACAATAGAGGATGCCATAAAAGAGGATGCCCCCCAGCTCCATGAAAAATATAAAGGAAATCTGACAGCTGAGGTCCACCAGGAATTCGGAGATGTTGAAAAAGGATTAAAAGAGAGTGACATCATCAAAACCACTACTGTCAAAAACAAGCGGCAGGATGGTGCATTTATTGAAATGCAGGGCTGTATTGCTGAATTTGACAGAAGAGACAATCTCACACTTACAAGCGGCACCCAGGTACCGCATTATGTACAGCGTACCGTCGCAATGGTCATGGGAATGGATATAGGAAAAGTGAGGGTTAAAAAACCATACCTTGGTGCAGGCTTTGGCATCAAGGCTGCTGCAAACCCGATGGAACTTGCATGTTGTTTTCTGGCAAGAGAGACAAAGAAACCCGTAAAGATGAACTACACCCGCGAACAGGTATTCAAACTGTGCCGTGCAAGACATCAATTCACCCATACCATTACAACAGGTGCAAAAAAAGATGGAACACTGGTTGCTTTAAAGCATGAATGCACCCTTGACGGAGGCGCATATTCAAGCTTTGGCATTGCAACTGTCTATTATGCGGGCTCTCTTCTCGGCGGTCCATATAAACTGCCGAACATGAGTTATGAAGGATTCAGGGTATATAACAATAAACCAGCCTGTGGCGCACAGCGCGGCCATGGTGCTGTGATTGCAAGGGCATGTTTTGAACAGCAGCTTGACATAATTGCAGAAGAGCTTGGCATGGACCCCATGGAGCTTCGTATCAAAAACATGATGAAAAAAGGGGATACCACGTGTAATGATCTGAACATGAGTTCATTTGGCATGTCAGAATGTATTGACGCAGTCAGGGAAGGCTCTGACTGGGATCGGAAAAAAGGGAATATGCCGGCAGGCAAAGGAATTGGAATGGCATGCGGCTTTTTTGTTTCAGGAGCTGGTTTTCCCATTTACAGGTCAGACACATACCATGGAACAGTGATAGTAAAGTTGACCGAGGATGGTGGAACTGCCCTGGTATATACTGCTTCCGCTGAAATAGGTCAGGGCTCTGACACTGCTTTTGCAATGATTGCAGCGGAAGCCCTTGGCGTTCCACTGAATTCAGTAAGACTTGAATCCGGTGACACAGACATGGGAGTTGATCTTGGTGCTTACTCTTCAAGACAGACCCTTATGACAGGACATGCAACAAAAGAGGCTGCTGAAAATGTAAAATCACAGGTTCTCGAAGTTCTGGCAGAAAAACTGGACACTCCTGTAGAAGAGATGGATATCAAAAACGGGTTTATTGAGTTCAAAAACCAGACACCTGATTTTTCTGAACTCAGAACCACCTATATAAAAGAGCACAGAGGATGGATTGATAATCCTGATTCAAAAAAACTGACCTTTAAAGAAGCTTCCAGAATTGCATACCTTGAAAAAGGTTCCATTGTGGGGACTGGAAAGTACAAACCCGTATTCCTTGGTGGAAAGTTTAAAGGGGCAGCTGTCGGCACCTCTCCAGCCTATGGATGTTCAGCCCAGGTTGCAGAAGTTACCGTTGATATGGGAACCGGCCAGGTCACCATCGATAATGTAACTGATGCCCATGACTGCGGCAAGGCAATCAACATGACATCTGTGGAAGGACAGATGGAAGGGTCCGTATCCATGGGAATTGGCGAAGCCATGCATGAAGAGGTTATATTTGACGACAAGGGCAATGTACTCAATAATGACCTTGCCGAATACAAGCTGGTAACGGCAATGGATATGCCCAAGGTAAAGACTGTCGTGGTGGAAAGTGATGAACCCAATGGTCCCTTTGGAGCCAAAGAGGTTGGAGAAGGTGCTATCATGCCGACGATACCTGCTATCTTAAATGCTGTCTATGACGCTGCAGGAGTAAGGATTTATGAACTCCCCCTGACCCCTGAACGGGTTTTCACTGCTATCCAGAAATATAAGGAGAAGAAAGGAGCAGCCTGATAACTGCAGTTTTTCAGCATGAAACCTTTGAACCGCATTACATGTTATTTTCGTTCAGAGAGTATGATGATTTTACTGTTCATCTTCTCTGGTATATGTTCTAAGAGAATCACTGTTCAAAGGTTTCACCATGCTGGAGACTGATAAACTTAACACTGATATGGAAAAGCGTTATGCCCGCCAGATCATTCTTCCCCAGATAGGTCCTGAAGGCCAGGAGATTTTAGGTAAAGCCTCTGTCCTGGTTGCAGGAGCCGGGGGACTTGGATCAGTTTCAAGTTTCTATCTTGCTGCTGCCGGAGTGGGACATATCATAATTGCTGACAATGACCATGTAGAACTGAGCAATCTGAACAGACAACTGCTGCACAGTGAAATATCCCTTGGGGAAAAAAAAACCCGGTCTGCTGTCAGGCGCCTTTCTCAACTCAATTCATCAATAAAAATCACCCCTTTCCAGAAAGAGCTGACCTGGCATAATATTGACTCAATTGCAGAAAAAGTGGATATAATTGTTGATGCTACGGATAACTATATAACAAGACAATCATTAAACCGGGGAAGTTTAAAATATGGGATACCATTTGTTTTTGGCGGGGTCCAAGGATTTAACGGAATGGTATCGTGTTTTGTGCCCAGCAGGACACCCTGTTTTGAGTGTGTCATTCCACAACCCGGAAAAAAAAAGAAGAACCCGGGAATAGTCGGGGCCACAGCCGGTATCACTGCTTCCATACAGGCAATGGAGACCATTAAGCTGATACTCAATATTGGCACTGAAAAAGAGAGACTTGAAAGCAGACTGCTTCGAATTTCAGGTCTTGATATGAAAATAAAATCCATATCACTGGAACCAGATCCTGACTGCCCGGTCTGCAGCCATGCTGATTTTAAGGTATAGTGGTCAATAACCGGGCTGCAGAAAAAAAGCACCTGACATTAAAAACACAAAATCAGCAAACCGATTTAATAAAGAGAAAAAATATGGAAATAGAATTAAATGGATTAAAGGAGACCATTCCTGATAATATGAGTATTAATGCCCTTATTGAGCTGTTCAAAGAGGGGGATCCTCATCTGATCGTTGAAGTAAACAACAGATATATTTTTCCCAAAAATTATAAAACAACAATGATAATGGAAAATGACCAGATAGAATTTATCAACCCCAATCTTGGCGGATAATTTCATCTATAGGAGATCATCATACAACCATGCATTTAAATAAGCGGATTATCATGAAATATAGTGACTGCTGCTTGCAACTTAAGGGAATCCCTATATGAAATACTATGAAAAAAACAAGCTCAAGGCGGTACCTGTCCAGGAAGCTGTTGGAAAAATTCTGCTCCATGATATTACCCAGATTATTCCTGATATTTTCAAGGGGCCATCCTTTAAAAAAGGCCATCTCATAACAGAGTCAGATGTGGAGGAGTTGCTGGATCTGGGAAAAGAGCATATTTATGTGGCATGTCTTAATGGAGAAATACATGAAAATGATGCTGCCGTCAGGATTGCAGATGCAGCCATTGGAAACAATATTGTACCCAGCGAGCCAAATGAAGGCAAAGTAGGGTTAACATCAAAAATCAAAGGCCTATTAAAAATTAATATCCAGGGCCTTTTAGAGCTGAATTCTGTTCAGGATGTTATTTTTTCCACGCTTCACACAAACCAGATGGTCGATAAGGGAAAAGAGCTTGCAGGAACAAGGATCATTCCTCTTTCCACGGATGAAAATCATGTGTTAAAAGCAGAAAAAATCTGCCAAAAATATTTCCCCATTATTCATGTCAAACCTTTTTCAAAAACTGATGTCGGACTGGTTGTTACAGGATCAGAAGTCTTCAGCGGAAGAATAAAGGATGGTTTCGGACCAGTAGTGGAAAAAAAATTTGAAGAACTTGGATCCCCCATAATGGAAAAGATAATTGTATCAGATAAACTTGAGATGACAGTTGATGCAATTAAAGGACTGATAAAGGATGGAGCCGGAATAGTTGCTGTAACAGGAGGCATGTCTGTTGATCCTGACGATCTGACTCCTGCTGCCATAAAAGCTGCAGGGGGTGATGTAATATCCTATGGAGCACCCGTTCTGCCGGGTGCAATGTTCATGCTTGCATATATTGACACTATTCCTGTTATTGGACTTCCCGGATGTGTCATGTACCACCGTGCTTCAATTTTTGACCTTGTTGTTCCAAGAATTCTTGCTGGAGAAAAGATAGAAAAAAGTGATATCATACAGATGGGACATGGAGGATTCTGCTCTTCCTGCAGGACCTGCAGATTTCCCTCCTGCAGTTTTGGCAAATAAATCTCTCACTGAAAAACAGCCTTTTTTTAAAAAAAGGCAAATATTCAGGTGTAAAATTTTACAGAGGAGAGAAGAAATAAGATAAACCCCACATCCAGGGGATGTGTATTCTGAAAAATAGAAATAAAGAGGGAAATATGGAATTGGTAAACCAGCATATATTTGACTGTCTCAAGAACAATCTAACCTTTGCAGTTGCTACAATACTGATCAACAGCGGATCAACTCCAAGATCTTCCGGAAGCAGGATGGTGGTATTAAAGGACAGGACCATTAACGGTACTGTTGGGGGCGGTCTGGTTGAAGCATTGGTTATTGATGCCTGTATTGAGCAGATAGATAAAAACAGATGTATTATAAAACATTTCACCCTTAATCAAGATCTTAAGGGGGGGCTGGACATGGTATGCGGAGGGGCCCTATCTGTATTAATTGAAACATTTATGCCAGATCCCGGCAAAAATCGTGATACATATTCCAACCTGACAACTTTATTTAAGGCTCTTGTTGATATTGAAAAAAAAGGGAAAAAAGGATTTCTTGTCTCAAAAATAGATGGATTCAGTAAAACTGAATTTTCAACACAAAAATGTCTTGTTATGCCCAATGGTGATATCACCGGGAAAAACATGCTTCCAAAACCTCTGTTTGATGCTCTCCTTGACAATACATTTTCAGGACAGACTCCTGTGATCCATAATCATCATCTTGAAGAATTCATCATTGAACCTGTTATGCCAAAGGAGTGCATCTATATTTTCGGTGCCGGTCATGTTGGATTTCAGCTTGCGAGAATTGCCCATATTACTGATTTCCAAACTGTCATCATTGATGACAGAGAAGAGTTTGCAAACAGAGACCGGTTTCCCCATGCCAGGCATGTGCATGCATTAGAGAGTTTTAACAAAGCCTTTGACTGCATTGAAGTGGATTCAAATTCATATATTGTTATAGTGACAAGGGGGCATCTCCATGATCAGACTGTACTTGAAGGCGCACTTGAAACTAACCCGGCATATATTGGAATGATAGGAAGTAGAAACAAAAGAGATAAAATATATAAAAATCTGCTGAAAAATGGAGTCGGGAAAGATACGCTTGATAAAATTTATTCACCCATTGGAATTAAAATCAAAGCCCAGACTCCGGGTGAGATTGCTGTAAGTATCATCGGAGAAATTATAAAAAAAAGATACAGCAGGTGATAATGAGACAAGGTAAAATATCTGCAGTAATACCGGCAGCAGGATTTTCAGCAAGGATGCATGAATATAAACCCCTGCTGAAACTTGGCAGACTTTCCATTCTTGAACATACAATAGAGTCGTTAAAAAAAAGTGATATAAGTGATATATTAGTTGTTACAGGACACAAGAGAGAGAAGATCGAGTCTCTTATTCGAAAAAGCGGTGCAGTACCACTCTTTAACAGGAATTTTAGAGACGGAATGCTCAGCTCCATAAAAAAAGGAGTGAAAGAAATCTCTTCAGAATGCCTTGGGTTCCTGTTACTGCCGGCTGATATACCGCTTATCCGTAACACTACCATAGAAGCCCTGATATCAACTGCTGAAAAAACACCAAAAAATATCATTATTCCATATTTTAACAGAGTATCAGGGCATCCCCCGTTTATTCCGGCATGGATGATACCGGAGATTTTTAAATTAAAAAACGACTCAAACCTTGGTTCCCTGCTCCTCTCATTAAAAAATCACCGGAAAAAACTAATGGTTCATGATCGAGGTGTTTTACTGGATGCAGATACAAAAGAGGCCTACGAGCTACTTAAAGATAAGTATGAATCCATTGATATCCCGGATAGAGAGGAGTGTGACTCCATCCTCATGGCAAATCTTGGAAAAGAGCAGAATATTCAGTCCCATGTGAAACTTGTTGCAAAAACGGCTCTCATGCTTGCAAAAGCTGTTCAGGGGAAAACATCTCAAACAGAACCGGTTAAAAACCCGGACAGCCGTATTGATCTTGATATGGACATGATTTATGCAGGAGCTCTTTTACATGATATCAAAAGAACAAAACAGAATCATGCACATGCTGGATACCATTATCTGATCTCCCTTGGATTTCCTGAAGTAGCCGATATTGCTGGTCAGCACATGGATCTGACACAACCGGTTTCAACTCCTCTGACAGAAGTCCAGATTGTCTATTTTGCAGACAAGCTGTGCAATGGGGACACACTTGAACCAAATCTTAACTACAGCAGACGATTTCATGAAAAAATTATACAGACACCACATGTAAAGGATATCATTTTAAAAAGATATGGGCACACCAAGCTGATACATAGCACAATTGAAAAAACAGCAGGTAAAACGATCAAAACCATTCTTTCAACCATTATATGAGAATTGTTAAAACTTATAAATCAGGTTCAAAAAGATTTCATGATGATCTGATACAACTCTATTATAAAAATCAAGGTTACCTTCTGTTTCTTCTGCGGCATGGACAGATCAGGGGACATGAAACAAAACGCTTTATCGGCCAGACTGATGTTCCCCTTGACAGCATAGGCAGAAACCAGGCACTATCATGGCATAAGGATTTTTCCTCTTTAAACTTTAACAGGGTTTATTCAAGCTCCCTTGAACGGTGCAAAAAAACTGCACAGCTGATCTGTCCGCATCATGATATCCATATTGATCACAGACTAAATGAAATCAATATGGGTGACTGGGATGGTAAGAGCTTTATGAAAATAAAAAAAATCAGACCTGAAGCGTTTAAAAAAAGAGGGGATAATATATACAGATTCAAGCCTGCAAAAGGAGAAAGCTTTCAAGATCTTTCCAGCAGAGTTTTACCATTTTTCAACAAGCTTGAATCCAGCCGGATGAAAGTTAAGAACAAAAGCCATTTGACTCTTGTTGTCACCCATGCCGGGGTAATAAGAGTCTTTCTCTCCCATCTCCTGCACCTGAAACCTGAAGAGTTGTTTACGATCAAAATGAATTATGGACAGCTGTTTGTCGTAACCTTGCAACACAGATATCCCTGATCAATGTATGCGGGAGTATGAAATATGTTTCAAAACCAGAACAGCATTTATCTGCACTGCCCGATGATTTTCAACTTATTATACAGGTTCCTGAAAAAATATTAATGCTCTATTTCAAATGATTTGTTAAAGATTTCAAGCAGTTTTATGTTCTGTTTTGCCATCATCACACAATTACCGCTTATGGCATAAAAAAGAATACTCAATCTTGTCTTGGATGAATCATCCCTGATCCTTGCAATCTGGTTTCCATTAAAATCATCAACAAGTTTTCTTAACTGTTTAAACTGCTTCTCAGCCTCTTTGAAGTCGCCAATTTTTTTCTCTCTGAAAGCGGTTTCAACAAGTTGAATAATTTTTAAAAAAACTTTTTTTATCTCCATGAGTTCAAACAGCTGTTTTTCCAGAAGCCCCTTATGCCTGTTGCTCACATGCATACTTGAACGGATCGCAGTGTCCCTGTAACCGTCAGACAATTTCTGAAGCCTTCGAATAATCTTATAATAACTATAGGATATTTTCTGATCTTCCTTGGACTGAACCCTTAACACCTTAAAGATATTGGCAATTATAATATTGGTACTTTTTTGCACATGATTACTGCGCATCCTCATATTTCTCAGTGTGATCAAATCCTCTTCAAACAGAGCAAAAAATATTGTATCAAAGGATTCCCGAAGATCTTTGAGAAAAAAAGCAAGATGATCAAATGTCTGCTCAATTGATTTTTTTGTTTCATTCACATTATGCAGGGTATAGATCTGGATCTCTTTTTTATCTTTCTCTTTCTCCTTGTGCTTTTTAAGATTTTTTAAAACCATGAATGCAACAAAGGCAATGACTGCTATAAATCCAGGCACTTTAAAATATGCCAGCATATTGGCAAAAATAAAAGAGATTATAAATGCTATAAAAGCTGTCATAAACCATCCGCCTATAACGGTCAACACACCTGTAACCCTGTATACAGCACTCTCCCTGCCCCATGCCTGGTCGGAAAAACTGGTGCCCATGGCAACCATGAAGGTTACATAGGTAGTTGACAGTGGCAGCTTCAGAGAGGTTGCAAATGAAACTACAGCACTGGCAACCATCAAATTTACTGATGCTCTGATAAGATCAAAAGATGGTTTTTCAGACTGAATGATATCTTTGTTCACGGCTGGCTGAGCAAAACGATCTGCAATATTTCGACGAATATTTTCTGGTGTCATACCTTTAACAACTTCAGAAAGAGAGTCAAACATATTGACAATTTTTCTTGACAGCCATATGGATTCAAATTTTTCCGTGCCTTCATCCTGCTGTCCAAGGCCGATTTCTGTTTCTCTTACAGTTCTTGCCTTTTTGGATACCCACAGGGTTATTACCATTATGAGTCCTGCAATGAGCATCATATATGTCTGTGACTGCACTTTTTTACTAAGGGCTCCCATGGTGATATTCATGGGATCAGAAGAGGAGACGGCATTCATCAGTGCATGAAGTCCTGCAAGGGGAACACCGATAAAATTAACAAGATCATTTGCTGCAAAAGCCATGGCAAGGGCAAAGGTACCCATAAGAATAATAGGTTTTAAGATATTCACCTTGAAAAAACTGATCAAAATCTGCAACAAAAATGCTGAGGCAAAAAAGATTACCGCCATTATTGCCATTGAATTATTTTTGATCATGGCAACGGTCTGATCATCCATGAATGTTGCCCCTTTTGCCCCTTTTATCAGGATAAAAAAGGTAATGGCTGTCAATGCGACTCCTCCCCAAAGGGCACCATATCTTTTTAACTGTTTTTCGTACTCAAATGTAAAAATCAGTCTTGTCAAAAACTGCATGAAAGCACCTGAAAAAAAGGCCAGTATGATGGAAAAAAGGATGCCGCCTACAATAGCCATCGCTTTTGCTGTATTGATATAATCCCACAATGCCATTGTTGAGTCTGTCTGGGCCATAATCTTAACGATCGATAGAGCCACAGCCGCACCCAGTATCTCAAAGACAATGGATACGGTTGTTGAAGTGGGAAGCCCGTGGGTATTGAAAAGATCAAGAAGGAAAATATCTGTGATCATCACAGCAAGAAAAATTGTCAGCAGTTCCGGCATGGTAAAAAACTGGGGATGAAAAATCCCTTTTCTTGCAACTTCCATCATGCCGCCTGAAAAAGTCACACCTGCCATTATACCCAAGCTTGCAATAATCATAATTATAAAAAAAGGAGCTGCCTTGGACCCTATTGATGAATTTAAAAAATTTGCAGCATCATTTGTAACGCCCACTACAAGATCAAAAACAGCAAACAGGATTAATATACCCACAACAACATAGCATAACTGAAGACCCATATTGTTTTTCCCTCTTATTTATTAAAATTTATTTTTTTAAAATTTCTATTTAATAACATTATTTTTTCTAATATTTTTACGTAATACTAACACATTTTCTTTTTTTGGCAAGGTTCTCAAAATACGTTTTTTTGAAATGGAACCATTACAACGGGCTGACCGATCTGTAAACCATCTATGTCCTTGCAAGCACCAGAATATCTACCCTGCCGGCACCACTTCTCAACAGTTCCATAGCAGCCTCATTGCATGTAGCCCCTGTTGTCATAACATCATCCACCAACAGGATATTTCTATTTTTAATTAAATCCGGCTTTGATGCTTTAAAGGCATTTTTCAGATTGTTTTTTCTCTGATCTATATCAAACCCTGTCTGGGGTTCTGTCTTTTTACTCCTGACAAGGGAACCCGTATCAATTCTCCATGAAGGGTTTTTCCCAAAATGCTGCCTGTATAATTTAACAAAATTACGAATCATTAAAAAAGTCTGGTTAAATCCACGTTTGCGGGCTTTGGTACGGTGAAGCGGCATCGGCATTATCAGATCAATCCTGGAGTCTGAATAATATTTTAAAAACGCCTGAAAGAGTAAAGATTCAAAAACAGTGGCTGCAGCCAGTTTTGAGCTGTACTTGAAAAGCGGCACTGCATCCTTGATAATACCTTTATACTCAACTGCTGCACGGGCCTTTTCTGCTTTCAGCGGTGTCTTGATACAGGAGTGGCACAGATGGTTATCACTTTTATCAATCACATATTCATGGCTGAAAGTGTGATGAAACTGAATCCCGCACTTTATGCAGTAAGGCGGATTAACCGGAAAAAAACCTGCTTTCATGCAGGTATCACAAAAACAGGTTTCAATGGTTCCGGGTTCAACACGATGGGGATTGATATATCTGCCGCATTTTAAACACTTTAAAGGGTATAAAAAATTTTCAAGGTTGTGAAAACCTCTCTTTAGAAACTGAAACAGAGATTGCCTGAAAAAATATGTTAAATTAAGAGACATTTACTGCCATATGCTAAAAAAATTTACTTTAAACCGGTCTGCCGCAGCACTTCATACATTGCGATACTACCTGCAACAGAAGCATTTAAAGAGTTAATATTTCCACAATTGGGTATGGATAGTAAGAAATCACACTCTTTTTTTACTCCAGGTCTTATTCCTTTATGCTCTCCTCCTATGACAAGTGCAATATCTCCTTTCAAGTCAGAATCAAACAGAGAAACAGTGCCTTTTGCATCCAGACCGGATATCCAGAATCCGATCTCTTTCAAGGTTCTTAATATGGAAGCCGTATTTGTGATCATAAAAATATTGGCATGTTCCATTGCCCCTGCGGAAATTCTGGATACTGAAGAAGAGGGAGGTGCACACCTGTTTTTTGGAATAAATATATAGTCAACTCCGGCACAGACTGCACTCCTTATTAATGCGCCAAGATTGTGAGGGTCTTCAATACTCTCCAACACCAGTATAAAATACTCTTTTTGCCGATTTTTTATATCAGGTATAATCTCCAATGCATTTTGCAGAGGATAAAAAGAAGTTCTTGCAATAATTCCCTGGTGGTTTTCATATTCACTGATTCTGTCAAGAAATCCAGGATCAGCAAATTCAATTTTGATCTTTTTTTTCCTTGCAAGCCTCTCTAGTTTTTCAACCCGTTTCAACGATCTTTTTTTTGAAATAATTATCTTTTCAAATTTTCTCTTATCTGATTTTAAAGCCTCATATATGGAGTGAAATCCAGAGAGGATATCATTCTTTTCTCCCATTGTTCAAACCATCTCTTTTTCAAAAATATGACACAGTTCTTTTTTTGCCCGATCCAGATCATCATTCATCACTACATATTTATAAAGATTCTTACTCGCCATCTCTTTATCTGCATTTTCAAGTCGTGTCTCTATTGTTTTTCTTGAATCTGTTCCCCTGTTTTCAAGGCGACGGCATAAAACTTCAATTGATGGCGGCATGATAAAAACGGTTACCATATCAATATCAGACTTCATAACCTGCCTTGCACCCTGCACATCAATATCAAGAATAAGACTGCTGCCATTATTCAAACGTGCAGTAACAAGCTCTTTTGATGTGCCATAGTAGTTTTCATGAACCTTTGCCCATTCAAGCCAGAATCCAAGATTTATCTTCTTTTTAAACTCCTCAGGGCTTATAAAAAAATAATCAATCCTGTCCTGTTCATCTCTTCTCGGAGCTCTGGTTGTGTGGGATACAGAGTAATACAGGTTGTGATAACGACTCAGTATATATTTAATAAGCGTTGTTTTGCCTGCTCCTGATGGAGCTGAAACAATAAATAGTTTTCCTTTATCAGTCATTCCTTTTCCTACTCTTCTCCTCCAGCAGGGATGCAAATCTTCTTGAAACAGTTTC
The DNA here is from genome assembly GCA_964636495.1 of uncultured Desulfobacula sp. GTDB lineage: Bacteria > Desulfobacterota > Desulfobacteria > Desulfobacterales > Desulfobacteraceae > Desulfobacula. Next base: position 81,781 of record CAZWSL010000011.1, read on the forward strand.
AGCCTTTACTGAAGATAAAATAACATGATTACATTCAGTGATAATAACAGATCTTGTTTTTCTTCCATGGGTAACATCAAAGAGACAATTCTCCTTTTTAGCTTCATTCCTCACTCTTTTCATGGGTGACGATCCAGGAGAAAAAATAGCAACAACTTTTTGTGCCACCACACTGTTTCCAAATCCTAAATTTAAAAGAAGCTGTTCAGTTTTTACCACTATCGCTGAAAGAAGAACATGATTGTTTTCTGTAATGATAACATTTCTTGTTTTTCTTCCATGGGTAATATCAAAGAGACAATTCTCCTTTTTAGCTTCATTCCTCACTCTTTTCATGGGTGACGATCCAGGAGAAAAAATAGCAACAACTTTTTGTGCCACCACACTGTTTCCAAATCCTAAATTTAAAAGAAGCTGTTCCAAATACTTCTCCTCTTCTGTAATCTCTAAGATATAAGATTTTAACCACTGCTGATCCGTTTTCTGATAAGAGTCGTTAAACACCTTTTTCACATCATTAATCTCTCTGCTATTCAATATTCTGAACCTGCTCACGTATTTTTTCAAGCTGTGACTTAAGATCAACAACCATATGGGATAAACTGGAGTTGCCTGCCTTTGATCCAATTGTATTTACTTCTCTGTTAAATTCCTGGATAAGAAAATTTAATTTTCTGCCTTGAGAATTTTCCGAATCAAGGCAGTCATGAAACAGATTGATATGGCTGAAAAGCCTTACAATCTCTTCTGATACATCACTCTTATCAGCAATGATAGCCGCTTCCTGGGCAATCCTGACGGGATCTGTCTCGATCCCGGATGTCAGGTGTTCTATTGAATCCATAAGTTTCTGTTTGTAAATCACTGGAATTTTGGCAGCCTCTTTTTCAACAAGCTTTAATTTATTCTCAATATACGCCACCCTTTTGGCAAGATCTTCATAAAGATTTTTTCCCTCTTTTTTACGCATTTTTTCAAGATCCGCACTTGCTGCCTCAATAGAGGGTTTAATTGCCCTGTATAATTTTTTTGCATCCTGTTCTTGTGTTACCGGAACAATGATATTGCGCCCGGTCAACATATCATTCAGCTGGATTTCACCAGACAGACTGTAATCGTTTTTAATCTTTTCCAATGCTTTATAGTACGACCCTGCCCTTGCATCATCAACCTTAAACAGCTCTTTTTCTTCTGCATCATCTTTAATTGAAAGCCTGATCTCTATTCTGCCTCTTTCATGTGTTCGGGCAATATTTTTTTTAATCTTGTCTTCAAATTCTTTACACATTTCAGGGCAGTAAAATACCGTATCAAGGTAGCGTGAATTATATGAACGGATTGTTACATCTGCCGTTATTGTACCGTGGGTATAAGATGCCTGCGCAAAAGCAGTCATACTTTTAATCATTTTATTTTCCCCTGTTTATCTTGGATCTGTGTGCACTTAAATCCAGAAGATACTTACTTCTTACCTTTGATAAAAATGAAAGCAGCTCTTTTGAGGCATAATCCGGATAAGTCCACTCCAATTTTTCAAAACCATTTTTTTTTGAATACATTAATGTCAGATCTGCATAGATTTTCCTTCCAATATAAATCCTGTGGGAATACTCTTTTCCAGTGGCAAGTATAAACCTGGAAGATACCAGATATCCAGGATCTATATTGACATTTCTATTGCCGGCAGTTGTGAAACTCTTTTCAACCTGATTGGTTTTCTCTTTGATCACGGCTAAATCATCCTGGGCAATCAGAGATTTGAACACAAACACTTTTCTGTACAGAGGAGATCCCATCTCTTTGCGGTAGTATTCAGTATAGGTAAAATCGAGCCACGGACTTATCATGTCTACCGCCCCAAACATTTTTTCAAATGTTTGAAAAAGCGGATCCATGACTGTTTTACTGTTCATGATGCAGCTTACAACCAGCTTTGCCGGATCTGGATTTTTTGGAATACTCATTCTACAGCGGCTTTGCCTCATCAATCAGCATAATGGGAATATCATCCCTGATTTCGTACAAAAGAGAACAGGCATCACATACGAGTCCCTCTTTTTTATCACTCAAGTATATTTTGCCCTTGCACTTGGGGCATACCAGTATGTCTAAAAGCTCTTCAGAAACTGCCATTATTCACTCCTTTATTTTAAGATCTCTGGAAAAGTAAAATTTTTCAAACGCCCTGCTTCATAATTTACCCATCTCAGATTATTTATCCGGTTCAGAAGCCTGAAACATTTAAACTTCATGCCTCATACCTGTTTTTTGACTGCATGGTCTGCAGTTTAAAATATTCACCTTTTTCAGCCATTAATTCATCATGCGTGCCTTGTTCTTTAATGGACCCATCCTTTAAAAGAATAATTCTTGATGCATAATCAATTGTGGAGAGTCTGTGGGCAATGACAAAAGATGTTCTTCCCTTCATCAGGTTTTCAAGGGCCTTCTGTACCAGTTTTTCAGCCTGGGAATCCAATGCGGAAGTTGCTTCATCAAGAATCAGTATAGGGGCATCTTTGATCAATGCCCTGGCAATACATATTCTCTGTTTTTCTCCTCCTGAAAGCCTTGATCCCAACTCTCCGATAACCGTGTCAAAACCGTGGGGGAAAGCGTGTATAAAATCATAGGCAAAAGCTGCCTTTGCTGCATTTTCTATTTCATGATCAGTGGCATCCATCTTCCCATATCTTATATTTTCCTTTACAGACTCATTAAAAAGGATGGGTTCCTGAGTCACTATGGAGATATGCTCCCTTAATGATTGAATTGAAAAATCTTTTATATTTTTTCCTGAAATCAATACAGCACCCTCTGTAACGTCATACAGCCTTGGAACAAGATTAACAAGACTGGTTTTTCCTCCCCCGCTCATTCCTACAAGCGCAATAATTTCTCCCGGATCAACCTCCAGGTTTATATTATCAAGTGCCATGGGGAGATTGCTGTCATAGGAAAAACTAACGTTCTCAAACCTGATTTTCAATGAATCTCGATTGAGCGTTTCAGGGTTGTCTTTCTCTACAATAGATGTCTCCTCTTCCAAAACATCAAAAATTCTTGTGGCTGATGCAACACCTTCCTGGACAGTGTTATTGAGTCTGGATAATTTTTTTACAGGATCATATAACATCATTACTGCTGCTAAAAAAGAGAAAAAGGTTCCAGGAGTAGATGTTCCACTGATAACCCTTAACCCTCCAAACCATATAATAAAAGCAATGCCGAGTCCGCCAAGAAACTCCATCACAGGAGAAGATAATGCCTTGGCCATTATCTTTTTCATTTCAAAATAAAAAAGCTTTTCTGTTTTCTCCTTAAACCGTCTCTTTTCAAAATCCTGGAGATTGAATATCTTGATTATCTTGCTTCCCACAAATGTTTCATGCAGAAATGCATTAAGATCTGCCATTGTTTCCTGGGTCCCTGTGGAAAATCTTCTAACTCTTCTTCCAAACAGAACAATGGGATAAAAAGCCAGGGGTAAAACAATGAAAGCCCCGATGGCAAGCTGCCAGTCCCGGTAAAAAATAACAAATAAAAATGCAATAACAGAAAAGAAGTCCCGGAATATATTTATTGCTGCTGTGGAAACCATGCCTTTAACAATATTGACATCATTTGTTATCCTGGACATCAGGGCACCGGTTCTTTCCTTATGGATAAATGAAACAGGAAGATCTGTAATCTTATCATAGAGAGCATTTCTGAAATACCTGATAATCCTCTCTCCAATATAATTCATCAGATACTCTGACCCATAGGAGCCAACACCTTTTAAAAAAAATATCAGGACAGCTGTGCCAGGTATCAGTAACAGCATTGTTCTGTCCTGCCTGATAAAAATATCATCCATCACAGGCTTTACAAGAAGAGCCATGGCTCCATTTGTACAGGCCACTACTATCATGCATACTGATGCCAGTAAAAACCTGTATTTATACCTTGAAACAAGCGTAATGATTTTTTTGCGGCGTTCCCTTGTCAGCGCTGAATTTTTATTTTTCATTAACCTTAGATTTATTATATCTTGATTTATAATACCCTGATTTACTATAACAGGGACCATCAGTAAAAATTATCAACCTTTAAAATATAATGTCACTATGCCAAAGTATAGCTTTATACTCAATTTTTTTAAACTTTACAATATATTATGGCTGCTTGCTTTTCCTTTTCTAAAAAAAAACAGACGGCTGAGAGCAGGATTTACAAAAAGAAGATATGCAGAGCACCTTGCCAAAGCGGATATATGGATACAGGCATCTTCTGCCGGAGAAGCATTTCTTGCAGTGAAAACTGTTGAAAAACTGAGGCCTGAACGTTTGACAAAAGTGCTTATTACCTCCACTACATCCCAGGGAATCGATATTTTAAATTCAAGATTAATAAAACAGAATCTGTACAGATTAATAGATCTTGAAATTGACTGGTTCCCCTTTGACTGCCCTGAAACAATGAAACAGGCTGTAAAAAATATCAATCCTTCAGTAATGGTACTGATTGAAACAGAAATATGGCCCGCACTGTTTTATTATCTGAAAAAAAACCATACAAAAATTTTAATAATAAATGCCAGGCTTTCCAGAAAAAGCTTTAATAACTATATGAAAACTAAAATTTTATGGAAGCATCTTTCACCTGACAGGATTCTTGCCGTTTCAGACCAGGATGCAGAGAGGTACAGACACCTGTTTAACGAATCAATTGTAAGTACAATGTCAAATATAAAATTTGAATGCATGGAAGAGAGTGTTATGGACAACCGTGTCATAAAAAAAATACGCTCTTTTCTTCCGGAACAGATTCCAATTACTATTCTTGCCTCTGTAAGAAAAGAGGAGGAAAAAAGGGTTCTGCTTATGGTTAAATATATTTTACAGCACTATCCATACCAGATTATAGCCATTTTCCCGAGACACATGCACCGGATTACCGAGTGGAAAAAAACATTGAAGGCCAATCATCTGCAATTTTATTTGAGATCCAAAATTTCAAAACCTGTTACACATCCGGGAATTATTTTATGGGACATCTTTGGAGAACTGAAACAGGCCTACAGCCTTGCCTCTATCGTGTTTGTGGGAGGCAGTCTGCGGCCCCTTGGAGGTCAGAACTTCCTTGAGCCGGCAGCCCAGGGTGCTGTGACGGTTACCGGCCCGTATTATGACGATTTTGCCTGGGCAGGCAGAGAGATATTTGATAAAGGAATTGTTATTAAAAAAAAAACCTGGCTTTCCATATCCAGAACAATCATCCAGAGCCTTGAAATTCCGGTAAACCGGAAAAAAAATCTATTACTTACAAAACAGTATATTCTCTCCAACCAGGGGGGTATTTCTCAGTCATGCAATGAAATCTTAAACACCCTCGAAAATTTGACAACTCATCACGATTAATATATGATAAGTGTAACCTGACTCTCAAAGTTGTGTTCATATTACTTTGATCTATCATACACTGTTCACACTATTGTATGCACATCTCATTTCCAGACCCTGTTTTTTGATATTCATACACAATATTTTTTTTATCGTGTAAACTTTTATTCCAAAGAAAGGAGGGACTTATGACCAGTCACACCATTTATTATGATACCATCACAAGGCTTACCAGTGCTATTTCTCAATGTAAAAACCCTGAAGATGTAGCTACCGTCACAGCTGAGAGTGTAAAAACAGCATTTTCCGCCAAAGGGTGTTCAGTATTTCTCGTGAACAGGGAAACCCGTGAACTGGGCCTTGTGGCATCACACGGCCTGAGCTCTGAATTCCTGAACAAAGGTCCAATCCATTTCATGCAGACTATCAGAGAGGCAAAGGATGCCGTTCCTGTTGCAATTTATGATGTAATGGATGACCCGAGAATTGAATATCCGGAGGAGGCAAAAAAAGAGGGAATATCTTCTCTTCTGGGAGTTCCAATTATCAGTCATGATAAAATCATAGGCGCCATGAGGATATACAGTGAAACCCCGTGGGAGTTCTCTTTTAGTGATATAACCATGGCACAGTCAGTCGCTTTAATTTGTGGTATGGCCATGGATATGTGCAGAATGTATAAAGGGTATAAAACAAGCATTGAAATCCTGAAAAACATGAGAGGAAAAGACACCTACACTTCAAGAAAATGGACTCCCCATGAGAGTGTTCCTAAAAGTGTCGAAGAGTCAATCTGTGATTATTAAAAAAGAAGGAGTGCTCATCTCACAAAAAACGTTTTACCGGCATGCCTCCTTTATCTCAACAGTTCAGCAGATCAGAGGAGGCTGCTTTTTTAATCAACTGTCAATAACCCCATCCAGTTCATGCTTCAGGGATCTGTTCATCAGGCGTTCAATAGTTGTTTCAACTGGCAGATCTTCAAAAAGAACAGAATAAACTTCATTACATATGGGAAGATCAACACCAAGTTTTTTTGAAAGATTATATACAGATTTAGTTGTTTTCACACCTTCGGCCACCATTCTCATATCTCCGATAATGGCATTGATTTTTCTGCCTTCTCCTATTTGCCTGCCAACTGTATAATTACGGCTCAGATCTCCTGTACAGGTCAGAAGCAGATCTCCAACACCGGCAAGTCCTGCCAGGGTCAAAGGATCAGCACCGAGTTTAGTCCCCAGACGGTTCATTTCCGTCAGCCCTCTTGTTATAAGTGCAGCCCTTGGATTCAGACCCATTCTCATACCGTCACATATGCCAGCGGCAATGGCAAGTACATTTTTCATGGCACCCCCCAACTGAGTGCCTACAGGATCATCATTGACATATACCCTGAATGTGGGACAGGAAAAAATCTGCTGGACATATTCGGCAGTATCCCGCCTGGTTGAAGCCGCAGCCACAACTGTTGGAATCTTATTTGCAACCTCTTTTGCAAAACTCGGGCCTGAAAGTGCAACCAGATTATCCTGGTGTAAAGAGGTTATCTTTTCTGAAAGAATCTGGGTCATGGTTAAATGAGTTACATTTTCAATACCTTTGGATGCTGTCACAACAACAGTTCCACGGGAAATAAATTCATTAATCTGCCCTGCAATATCACGCATGCAGTGAGAAGGAACCACCACAAGGACAAGGTCCTTATCCTTTACCGCAATTTCAAGATTATTTGACGGGATAATATTTTCAGGCAGTTTTATTCCCGGAAGAAAAACCTTGTTTTCCCTCTCTTTTTCAATCTGCTCTTTCACTTCTGATTCAAACACCCACAGGTCCAGAACAAATCCTTTATCTGCCAGCAGTTTGGCAAGGGCAGTCCCCCAGCTTCCTCCACCAACAACTCCAACCCTGGTTACAGCTGTATCGATAACTCCGCCCATTAATTATATTCCTCTTCTGAATGAATTATATACTTCATATAAACGCTAAATTTACGACTGCCGCTGACCCCCTATTTATACATCAAATCAGGCAGGGGATCAACTTTATTTGAAATCGAACTTATCATTTATTTCAGGTAAAAGCTTTTTACCGCTTTCCGTCCGGGGGGATTCAAGAGATTCGTGTGTATTGATTTTAGTAACAATACTGCCTGTTTTATCAAGTACTACATTATTATCCAGAATGATTAATCCTGTTTTTTCCATAACACTTTTTTTAAACTCTGCCTCACCCTTCAGTTCAATTTTACGAAGACGAAACTTCCAGAAAAGCCAGCATAAAAGAAAAATAAATGTGCAGATAACAAGACATGCAATTGCAGTAAAAGCATAGAATGCTGTTTTCTCCCCGATGCGGCCTATAACCTGCACGATTGTATCTAATTTATATAAAAAGAGTGATCCCAGAATGATAATAGAGAAACCGGCAAGAACCGGAATCTGGCCAAATATTGAAAACAGATGTTTTGAACTGTGCCAGAATTTTTTTTCTTTGTCATCAGCAGAATCAGATTCTGTTTCAGCATTCTGGTTTTTATCTCCAAACATATAAAAATTAAAGCCGATGATGATAAGACCAACTACAGCAACCATGACAACAGGTGCAATAAATGATACAAAAAGATAATGTTTCCAGGGGAAAGAGACTTGGTCCTGTCCGTTGGAACTTAAAAAATGAGCAAACAGAATGATAAACTCAACACCGCCTATCAGGATCAAAAAAGTATTAAAATACTCTTTTATCTCCTGGTTGTTGAACATGGCAGCAATACCAACACGTTTTTTTATTTTTTTCTCAACCATCAAATACCTGTCTTAAAATCAAATTGTTACTTTTCAAACAATGTGGATCATTCCCGTCTGTTTACACTCAAATTTCAAATTGCTGTCCTGACATTCATGTCCACTAAAATATTCCTACAGTTTATTCCAGTGGGAAAAAAAATGCAATTATTTTAAAATAATTTTCACCTTACCCCGTATAGATTCTCTTGACAATTTACATTATTCATATATTTATCTGTTTTGTTTTCAAGTATTGTTTTTTTTTAATTAAATAGTTATTGAATGAAAAAAATCATATAAATAGCAGATTGATTAAAACAACCTGAAGGAAAATATCATGACAGATATAATTGCAGCAAATGAAGTGACTCAGGCACAGAAAGAGTGGGGTGATGGAATCGTTGCAATAGGAAAAGCTTTCGCAGAAAAAGGCGACTTTGTTGCTGCCGCGGAAAAACTCGTTGAAGAGCTGTATAACTTCCAGGCTGGTGAAGTTCTTTTTAAACCGACTAAAGCAGCTGAAATACAATTCCGTACGGATTATGAAAGTGCCCTCTCCTATTTTGTAGGTGGAAATGATAAATTTGAAGAAGATCATGGCTTTGCTATTGAACCATGGATAAAAGTTCGTTTTGAAAATCACAGCACATTTCTCCATGAAGACTATGCAGTTGCCATGGGAAACTATTTTTTCACCCAGACCGATGGAACTGAAGTAAAGGTTGAATACACTTTCGGTTATATTAAGAAAAACGGCAGATTAAAGATCAATCTGCATCACTCATCCATACCTTTCAGTTCATGATTCCAGTGATCTTGACACTGTTTTTGTGATTTAATACATTGTGGCTCATGAATTATAATACCATAACAAATGTTCTTGGCAAACTGCTGATTGTTACAGGCAGTTGTATGGTCTTCCCTTTGATATGCTCATTTTATTACAAAGAAAATGATTTTTACGCCATTGCCGTTACAGGGATTATCGTCATAGCCATTGGATTGCCGCTCTGGTGGATCTTCCGCAGATCTGAAGACCTGAATATTAAAGATGGTTTTTTTATAGCCTTTTTTGGATGGATTTTAATTTCTGCAGTTTCTGCCATACCTTTTATGATCCATGGATCCATACCCTCTTTTACTGATGCATTTTTTGAAATGGTATCCGGTTATACCACTACCGGCGCAACAATTTTAACAGATATTGAAACACTGCCACATGGATTACTGTTCTGGCGGAGCCAGACACATCTTCTTGGCGGGATGGGCTTTTTAACGCTCACTATTATATTTTTACCACACGGCATGGGAGGTGTCAGATTATTCAGAGCTGAATCAAGCCCGGGCCAGGTGATTACAAAAGAAAAATTCATTCCCCGCAACCGGGATACCATGATATGGCTCTGGGGAATATATCTTGCCTTGAACCTTGTTCAGACCATAATGCTCACCATTGGAGGAATGACCCTTTTCGACTCTTTATGCCATTCATTCGGTACGGTTTCTACTTCGGGGTACTCTCCGTGGAATGCCAGTATCGGGCACTATAATAATGCCTATTTTGACTGGGTAATCATACTGTTTATGTTCCTTGGCGGAATGACATTCATGCTTTTTTATCACATGGCCCACGGCAACTGGCGCATCATAAAAATCAATACTGAACTCCGCTGGTATATCGGGTTTCTGCTCTTTTTCTGTGCCGTGATCTCCTTGATTTTATGGAGATCAGACACCTACACTTTTTCTGATTCCATCCGTTATGCAGCCTTTCAGGTCACTTCCATCCTGACAACAACAGGTTTCACAACAGCTGACTATGAACTGTGGCCCCAGTCTGCCCAGATGTTTCTTTATGTAATCTGCTTTATCGGAGCATGTGCGGGATCCACTACCAGTGGAATTAAAATAGTTCACTATATTCTTATAATCAAATTTGGAGTTTCAGCAGTCAAACAGACTTTTTTCAACCCCATGGCTGTTGTTTCAGTACATTTAAATCAGCGTCCCGTAGAATCAAGGATTATCAATATAGCTGTTTTCTATTTTATTGCCAATATTTTCCTCATCCTCATGGGAGGATGTTTCATGACTCTGACAGATCCAATAGATCTTCACACTGCAATGAGTTCAGTCATTGCCGCATTGATGAATATAGGGCCAGGATTCGGAGATGTTGGTCCATCCAAGAATTTTGCCTTTATTTCAGACACAGGTAAATGGTTTCTCTCCTGGAATATGCTTGTCGGCAGGCTGGAAATGTTTTCTGCACTGGTCATATTCTACCCCTCTTTCTGGAAAAAATAAATTATTTTAAGATAAAACAGATCTGTAAAATAAACATCACGCTAAAAAGAGTTTCTGTACATCCTTCAAGTGCTGCGACAGGCAGACCACAATAACCCGTTCATTTGCTTTAATATGGGTATCACCAACTGCAACCTGCCATGAACCATCTCTATGGATACTTCCTATCATGATCTTTTCAGTATAGTAACTGTTCAGTTTGAAAAGGGGTTTGCGGGTAATAGGAGAATTTTCAGCAGCCCTGATTTCAACCATTTCAGCATCAAAGCCATGGAGGTGTGCTACTGAAAGCAATTCTCCTCTGCGAATAAATTTCAAGATCCTGTTACCTGCCAGTATTTTTTTGTTTAAAGCAAGATCCAACCCCATACTGGAAGCCAGCACAACATAATCTTCCTTATTAACAAGGGAAATACATTTAATCTGCCTCTCCTGCTGCTTATCTGACTGATCGCTTTTTTGTGAGGCTATTAAATGTTTTGCCAGAACACAACCCATGATATTGGTCTCATTTTCACCTGTTGCATTTATAAAGGTATCCATTTCCGGCAATCCTGCTTCCATCAGCACATCAGAATCAGATCCGTCGCCATGAAGGACCTCTGTTTTCTTAAGCTTATACGACAACTCTTTAGCAACAGCTTCATTCTCTTCAATCAATCTCACCTTCAGCCTTCGTGTTTCACCGAGCAACTCAGCAAGACGGCGGCCTATCAATCCTCCTCCAATAATCATAACTCTATGACGCTTCTGATATACAACACCTGTCAGTTTCATCAATTGGGTTAAATTTTCATTACTTGCCATGAAAAAGGCGTGATCATTCGGCAGCAATTCATCATTACCAGTGGGAATGATAGTGGTGATACCACGTGCTATTGAAACGATACGGAAAGGAAATTTATTATATGATTGAGCGATATCTCTCAGTTTTCTGTAAACAAGAGGGGAATCTTCATGGATACGGGTTGCTACAGCCTGAATACGGCCTTTGGCAACTGCAATCACATCATTGCCTGCCCTCATTTTTATTAACTTGAAAATCTCTTTAGCAGCCAGCTCTTCAGGATGAATAATCAAATCAATTTTAAGATCTTTGTTAGTCAATAGGGATTTTTTATTGCCAAATTCTGTAGAACGTACCCTGGCTATTTTTTTCAGGATGCCGAAACGATCTCCAATTATGCAGCTCATCATATTGACAGCATCATTATTGGTTACGGCTATAAGATAATCCATTTTTCTGGCATCTGCCTCCTGCCAGCATTTAATACTCATTGCATCACCCTTCAGCAGGCGGGCATCAATATCACCATCAGCTCTGTTAATCAGTTCGGCATCAGGTTCTATAGCTGTAATTGCATATCCCTCATGGGCCAGACGTTTTGCCAGATAGTATCCCACACCACCCAGGCCAAGGATCAGTATATTTGTTGATTTTGCCGGTTTATTATTTTTCATGACCCCGAGATACTAAAAACACCTGTTTTTGTCAACTTGACAGCCTCA
>CAZWSL010000012.1:0-86185 GCA_964636495.1 uncultured Desulfobacula sp.
CCATGTTTCCGGGAGCTAAAAAAGCAGTTGATCAATGTCTTGAAAAATTTAACAATCCTTTCTTTCTGCCGCTGCCTTCAGGGCAGGCTTTTTTAATAAAGAGTTAAAACAGTATGAAGTTGATTAAACTGGTTGCCGATGAAATTTCAACATGGTTCTTCAGTATCCTCAGCTGGATACCGGGAAGAAGTGGTATTTTCCTGCGATACCGGTTCTACTCTCTGTTTTTAAAACAGTGTGGTAAACGGGTATTTTTCTCTACCGGTACTAATATTCGCCGGTTAAAAAATATAAAAATCGGAAACAGTGTAACAGCAGGAACAAACTTAAGGCTTTATGCAGGGGGAAATGGCGACGAGTCAATCGTTATTGGTGACCATGTCGCCATTAATGAAAATGTAATGGTCAATGCAGATTTCAGTGGCAAAATAGTAATTGGAGACAGCGTATCAATAGGCCCCAATACAGTATTACGTGCGAGTAACCATAATTATAAAAATAGAGATATATTGATAAATCAACAGGGACATCAAAAGGGGGAGATCATAATTGGCAATGATGTCTGGATAGCTGCCAATGCAGTGATTTTACCGGATGTTGTAATTGGAGAGGGAGCCGTCATATCTGCAGGTGCGGTTGTTACAAAAGATGTGGCACCATATGAAGTTGTCGGTGGTGTGCCGGCAGAAAAAATTTCTAAAAGACAATGGAGCAGGAATTAAGTTTATACTGACAGACAGATTGCACAAAAAGCTTGCTGAAAATGGTAATAATCTTTTTGTAGTGAATCTGAGGTCATTGACCGGAAAAGAAATTATGCTTGCAAGTAAATTGAATATCAGGCGCTATTATCTGCCTGATCTGAGTAAACATGAATCTTCACAGTTTTTTAAGGCGTTTGATCATTTCTGGGACTCTCTTGTTAAACCTTTTGACAGTAACCATCTCTTCTGGAGAAATGCGGTTTCTTCTAAAATGCAGGAGTGGGAAGGCTCTGCCTGCTATCTTGCATTGACTCTTTTTACCCTTGCACAAAATGCAGACAGAGGGGCAGAGTCCATAATAATTGTATGTTCAAGCCTTGAACAGGAAGATATATGCCGGGAATGGGGAAGGATCTACGGCTGGAGAGTCTATAACAGACCTTTTTTATCACTCCCGTTATGGTGCAGGCGTATTTTTCAGGAGATAAGGAATTTTAAGAAATTTTTAAGGATGTTTGCAGTCTGCCTGTACAAAAAATGGTTTTCACTGGAACATAAACAGAAACATTTGTCAAAAAAAAGCAGAACATTAATTGTCTCCCGTTTTTACAGCAGGTGTTTTACAGGAGATCGCTATTCAGATCCTTTTTTTGGAGATCTGCACGAAATTCTCAGACAGGAGTGCAGGCAGGATGTTGTATATCTGGCAGATCCCCTTGATCATTATCACAGGACAGCGAAAAAAACCGGCAGGTTAACTCAGGTGAGTGTGATAAACCCTTATTCAGTGATCAGCTGGGTTGAACTGGCAGGTTTAGGGCTGAAAATGCTTCTCATGAGGCTCAGATTGCCTTGTACGGATTTCTGCGGGTGTGATTTTTCAAGATTAATCATGTGGGATGCCAGGCGATTTGATTACTTTTTTAATTTTGATTCTCACATATATTTTATGGCTCTTTTAAAACTGTGCAGATATGAACATTATGAAAAAATGATTCTGCTGTACGAAGGCAATGTATTTGAGAGGGCATGTATCCAGGCATACAGAAAAAAGAGTGACGGGATGATTAATGGATACAGCCAGGCTGTTGTATACCCTTTAAATTTGAAAATTCGTTTAACAGACGGTGAAAAAGAGAGCAAACCGGAACCTGAAAAACTCATTTCAACAGGGCCGGAGGCAAAACGCCTGATGGTGGAAATAGGAACACGCAGAGAATCGACAATGGTATCTGGCTGTGCACTGAGATCTGTTCCAGATGATGCAGGAAAAAGAGAACCGGGAAAAGCCGGCAAGAATATTCTTGTGGCACTTGATGGCGTATGGAGCTGTGTGACTGTTCTTGACTGGCTGATGGAGCAGCAGGAGATTTTCAGAGAGTATAACGTGACAGTGCGCGAACATCCCAATGTTCCGTTGTCAAAATTACTGAAACAGACTATCCATAAGCTGCCGGATAATTTTTCCTTCTCCCTGAATGATCTTGCAACTGACATAAAAGAAAGCTTCTGCGTCATTTACCGTCAGACTTCTGTGGGTATGCAGGCAATTATGAATGGCATTCCGGCTGTTCACCTGAAAATTGATGCTCCGCTTTCATGCGATCCCATTGTAGATCTTGAGACATTTAAATGGACAGTCAGTAATTCAGAAGAGATGACAAAAGCACTGCAGGAGATTCACTGCCTGGGAAAAGATGAAGCCCGGCATGGCGCAGCAGCGGCAAAAAGATATGCTGAACACTATTTTTCAGCTCCTGTCAGAGAGGATATTCCAAGATTATTTGCCGATACAAAACAGGTATGAAAATGGTGTGGAAAAAGTGAAACAGGATAATATAAAATACAGAGGAGCGGATCTTGCTGTCATTATACCCACAAAAGACCGCCCTGAAAAAATTCAGGATCTGCTCAACAGTATAAAAATACAGAAAACAGCATGCCGCAGGATTATTATTGTTGACGGAGGGAAAAGCATCAAAGATATTGTCCTCTCTTATAATGAACTTCCAGTGGAATATTACCACTGCTCTCCTGCAGGCCAGATCCTGCAGAGAAATCTTGCTCTCTCAAAAATGACAGATGAGGATAAACTTATTGCTTTCTTTGATGATGATCTTGTTCTTATGCCTGATTCTCTGAAACATATGATAGAGATGTGGAACAGTGTAGAGGATGAAACAGCCGGTATTTCATTTAATATTATCAATAATCCTCCGGTAAAACATACATGGTACAAGGCAATGGTCGGAATGAGTTCAAAAAAAATGGGTACAATCCTCTCTTCAGGTTACAATGTTCCCATCTCTCCTGTTAAGGAAGATATAAAAACTCAATGGCTGTGCGGTGGAGCCACAGTATGGAAAAAATCCATACTGGACAGCAATAAAAACAGAGAAATTCAATCCAGGTGGGCTATCTGTGAAGATATTACTTTCAGTTATCCCATTGGTTTAAGATATCCCATGTATGTGTGTGCAAAAGCAGAAGTCAGACATGAACATGTATATGATCATAATAAAAAGATTGATCACTTGTATTACGGACGTACTGCAACGCTCTGGAGATTATATTTTGTCATATCCAATACAGATCTCTCAAAGGCATATTTTTTCTATATGATTTTTTCCCAGGTCATTATACGATTCTCCCAGGGGTTGATACTGCTTCGAAAAGATTTAATTGTGTATGGACTGGGACAGATATATGGATGTTTCCTCGGGATAGGGGCTCTGCTGAGAAACCAGGATATAACAACCCTACTTACGGAAGAGAGTGGGTGAGAGCCGCAGTGACAGGCGGGTCTGGTTTTATCGGCCGCAATCTTGTAAATGCTCTGGTTGACAAGGGTCATTCAGTCAGGGTTTTAACAAGACATTCCAGAAACAGATCACTGATAAACAGAGAGGCTGATCTTTTTACAGGTGATCTGCTGGATGAGAAGGGCAGGTTATATGACTTTCTGGAGGATATTGATATATTATACCATTGTGCAGCTGTCCTGAATGAAGACAGCAGTATGGCCGAAGTCAACACAGCGGGAACAAAAAAACTGCTGGAAATTGCTTCCAAAAGGATAAAACACTGGGTTCAGCTCAGCAGTGTCGGAGTCTACGGGCAGTACTGCAGAGGTGTGGTTGTTGAAACAGACATGGCAGATCCTCTGAATTTATATGAAAAGACAAAGGCAGAAGCTGATAGACTGGTTATGAAAAAATCCCTTGAGGGAGGGTTTACATATTCAATTTTAAGACCGTCCAATGTGTATGGTAATGATATGGGTAACCAGTCTCTGTTTAAAATGATAGAAGCGGTAAAAAGGGGAGTGTTTTTTTATATTGGAAACAAGGATGCCGTGGCAAACTATATTCACATAAACAATGTTGCTCATGGGTTGATCCTGTGCGGAGAGAGAAAAGAGGCGGAAAATGAAATTTTCAATATCTCTGACCGTGCAAAGCTTGAAACGGTTATTAATGTAATTGCTGAAACAGTAAACAGAAAGAAACCGGAACTGATACTTCCGGAGCAGCCTGTCCGATGGATGGCAAAGTGTTTTGCAAACTGGAAAAAATGGCCTTTAACGGAAACAAGAATAGATGCCCTGACAAATTCTACTGTTTACTCCAATGAAAAACTTGAGACAGTTTTGAAATATAAGCATATCATATCCATTGAAGAAGGTTTTACACAATTGACAGACTGCTGGAAAAAGGAGCTCAGCAAACCCAGGTGAATATGCAGAACTCTGATATTAAAATCTGCAGGGTATCCACTGTGCCATTTTCAATGGTGTCGCAACTGATGCCTCAAATTGAGTATCTATGTGATAAAAAAATTGATGTTACAATGGTTTCATCATATGGTAAAGAGATTGCAACCCTTGATTTTAATAAAGGATTTGCATATCACACCATAGAAATTCCTCGAAATCTGCATCCTGTAAAGGATATCATTGCACTTGTCAAATTGATTCTGTTTTTCAGGAAAAAGAGATTTCACATTGTTCACTCCATCACCCCGAAAGCAGGATTATTATGTGCAGTAGCTTCATTTATTACAAAGATTCCCATAAGGCTGCATACCTGGACCGGGCAGCCCTGGGTAACCATTAAAGGCCCCATGAAAACATTTGCAGTTCTTGCTGATAAATTGATTGCCCTGTTAAATACCGGATGCTATGCAGACAGTAAAAGCCAGAGCAGGTTTTTAATTGAAAAGAAGATTGTTAAACCAGAAAAAATCAAAGTCATCGGTTACAGTTCGCTTGCCGGTGTGGATCTCGGCAGATTTCATAAAAATATCATATCCTCTGTCCAGAAAAAGCAGCTGAAAAAAGAGCTGTCAATCAATCCTGAAGCAGCTGTATTCCTTTTTATCGGCAGGATGGCCGGGGACAAAGGGTTTTTTGAACTTGAAAAGGCATTCACGGAAATTGCAGACTCAGGATATAAGATACACTTACTGCTGGTCGGCCCGATGGATAAAGATTGCGGCGGTAAGAAAAACATAGATATAGACAGCTTTATTGACCGCCCCGATGTCAGTTATGCCGGCTATACCGCAACCCCTGAAAAATATTTTGCCATATCAGATATCTTATGCCTGCCAAGCTACAGGGAAGGATTTGGTACAGTCGTCATTGAAGCAGCTTCCATGGGTATCCCTGCAATAGGCACTAAAATAAATGGTCTTGTTGATGCTGTGGATGATGGAAAAACAGGAATACTTGTTAAAGCCCGCAGTATTGCACAGTTGTACAATGCCATGATTCGATTATTAAACAATCCTGAAACGGTTAGGAATATGGGTATGGCAGCTCAAGAGAGGTGTAAATTATATTTTGACTCCAGAAAGATTAACAGAGAAGTGTATAAAGAATATATCCGCCTGCTGAATGGCAGAGGATTTTGTAACCGGATAGAATAGTCAGATTAAATGATAAGAGATAGAGACCTTTGAATATTATCTTTGTGAAAAAAGAGTGGCGGGTATGACTCTGTTAGTCCTGGGTTTTTTATCAGGATCCCTTGGTGCATGGGGAATCATGAAGTATGGGGGTATGATCGGTATCAATGATATTCCCAGCAGCAGAAGCTCACACTCAAACGAGATTCCAAAGGGTGGTGGAGTTGGCATACTGACTGCTTTTATCCTGATCAGTCTCCTCCTGTCTGTTCCACTCTATTTATGGATTCCAGGCTCTGTTCTTTCGGTTGTCAGCTTCTGGGGAGACCGGTTTGAAATTCATCCTTTAATAAGACTTCTGATTCAGTTTATATGTGCCTCTATCTTTTTATGGGGTTTTTTTCGTGCCGGCCAGACCGTATTCAGCGGGTTGCTCTTTCTGCCTCTCTCCATTTTTATTGCAGGAACTTCAAATTTTTATAATTTTATGGATGGCATAGACGGAATTGCCGGAATTACAGGATGCAGTGCATTTTTCCTGTTCTGGATTTTTATGGGTTTAAATGAAATGAATGGTGTGTATGGTATGTTCAGTATTGCCATGGCCGCATCATGTATTGGCTTTCTTCTTTTTAATACTCCCAGGGCAAGGGTTTTTATGGGAGATGTGGGAAGTATTCTGCTGGGATTTACATTTTCCAGCATGATGGTTTCCATTACGGTTCAACCCTTGGATTTTTTTATTCTGACAGGATTTCTTCTGCCTTTCTATTTTGATGAAATTTTTACCATGCTTCTCAGGATAAAAAATAGAGAATCTCTTTTAAAACCCCATAGAAAGCATATATATCAACTTCTGGCCAATGAACTTGGCCTTGAACACTGGAAGATTTCTGCCGGCTATGCTGTTTTACAGATTCTGGCAGGTTTGGCTCTGATTACAGCAGGAACCAGAGGATATCCTGCTGTTTTTACTGTTTACGGGCTTTTTTGCACGCTCTTTCTGTTTATTGCACTCCATGTCTGGAAAAAGGTGAATCTCCAATGAAGGTAATCGTATCCCGCAATCTTTTTATCATTATGGTAATTGACATTGTGCTGCTGTATAGTTCTCTCTATTTTTCATACCTGATCCGGTTTGATTTTGATATTCCAGGCTGGGCCTGGGATAATTTTCTGGAAATACTGCCTTATATGATGGCTGTTAAACTTGTCTGTTTCTATTTTTTCGATCTCTATAAAGGCATGTGGCGGTATACCAGCCTCAGTGATCTGTTAAATGTTGTAAAAGCGGTTATATCAGCCAGTTTTATCGTGATCGTGCTGATTTTATATGTAAACCGGTTTGAGACAACGTCACGAGCTGTTTTTATTATTGACTGGTGCCTGACCATTATGTTTATTGCAGGTCTTAGGATTATCACACGATTATGTTTTGAACAATTTACTGAAAATATCAGTTTTACTGATTTAAAAAACGCTGTACTTCAGATATTCGGCAGTAACAGCAGGCAGGGAGAAGGGGTTCTTATTATTGGAGCCGGCGATTGCGGTGAGAAAATATGCAGGGAGTTTCGGGAGAATGCCTCAATAAAATCCCATGTAATTGGTTTTCTTGATGATGATGATGGAAAAATCGGCAGAAAAATTCATGGCATTCCAGTCCTTGACAGAATCAATGGGCTGGAACATGCAGTCCTGTCCACCGGAGCCAGAAATGTCATTATTTCCATTCCAACAGCAACGGCTTCCCGCATGAAGGAGATTATTGATCTGTGCAAAGCAGCAGAAGTGGATTTCAAGACTGTTCCGGCCATGGGAGAGTTGATTAACGGCAGAGTGACAATAAATTCCATAAGAAATGTTGAATACAGGGATCTTCTAGGCAGGAAACCTGTTGTTCTGGATAAAAAGGGAATCGGAAAATACCTTGGTCAGAAAACGGTTCTTGTTACCGGTGCAGGCGGCTCCATCGGAACAGGTCTCTGCAGGCAGATATGCAGGTATGCTCCTGGTACAATCGTGTTGTTTGAAAGGGCGGAAAGTCCTCTTTATGAGATAGATCTTGAGCTTCGCAACACTTTTTCTGATATCAAGGTTATTCCGGTTCTCGGGGATATTCAGAATATGGAAGAGCTTGATATTTTATTTGAGTTCACAAAACCAGATATTATTTTCCATGCTGCAGCTTACAAGCATGTTCCAATGCTGGAAGCATATCCATGGAAAGCTGTTGAAAACAATATTGCAGGAACCCGGAACATTGTTGATGCCGCACACCGGTTTAAATGTGAAAAATTTGTTTTTGTTTCAACAGACAAGGCTGTAAATCCATGCAATATAATGGGAGCCAGTAAGAGAGTTGCTGAAATGATTGTTCAGAATCAGAATCTGACTGAACAGTCACATACAAAATATATAACAGTGCGGTTCGGTAATGTCATAGGAAGTGTCGGCAGTGTTATCCCTCTATTTAAAAAACAGATAGAAAAAGGCGGGCCTGTAACCGTAACACATCCTGATATGATTCGTTATTTCATGCTTATTCCTGAAGCATGCCAGCTTATTCTCCAGGCAGGTGCCATGGGAGAAGGGGGAGAAATATTTATTCTGGAGATGGGGAAACCGGTTAAAATAGACAATATGGCCAGGGAACTGATCCGTTTTTCAGGTTTTGAACCTGAGGTTGATATAAAAATTGAATACACAGGGTTGAGACCTGGAGAGAAATTATATGAAGAGCTGATGACAGCAAGCGAGGATGTCATTCCTACAGGCCATGAAAAAATAATGGTACTGAAGAGCCGGAAAATTGATATTGCGCTTTTGAATGATCATTATAAACAGTTAAGAAGAGAAGCACAAAAACAGAACAGCAGAGTCATTAAAAAAGTGTTAAAAAAAATTGTGCCTGAGTATAAAAACTATAAGAAGCAGTGAAGAAATATCAGAAGGAGCAACAGGTAGATGAATATTACAATTATCGGTACAGGATATGTGGGACTCGTCACAGGAGCATGTTTTTCAGAAATGGGCAGCACGGTAACCTGTGTGGATGTGGATGAAGACAAAATAAAAAACCTTGAAAAAGGAATTCTGCCGATATATGAACCCGGTCTTGAAAATATTGTAGTACAGAACCATAAAGAGGGTGTGTTAAAATTTTCAACAAGCCTTGCCAGAGCTTCAGAAAATACCAATATATTTTTTATTGCAGTGGGAACACCTCCTGGAGAAAATGGTTCAGCTGATCTGCAGTATGTTTTGCAGGTAGCAGAGCAGATAGGTCAGATTATTGATGAATATTCAGTAATTGTCGACAAATCAACCGTACCTGTTGGAACTGCGGACAAGGTCAAGAAAACAATCCAGGATCAGCTGGATAAACGGGGTGTCAGTGTCGAGTTTGATGTTGTCTCAAATCCGGAATTTTTAAAAGAGGGAGCAGCAGTCAACGATTTTCTAAAGCCGGATAGAATTATTGTGGGAGCAGATTCCAGGCGTGCTGTAAAAATTATGAGCCGATTGTATGCGCCTTTTTCCAGGAACAGGGAGAAACTGATTTTCATGAATGTGAGGGATGCTGAGATGACAAAATATGCTGCAAATTCAATGCTGGCAACAAAAATTTCATTTATGAATGAAATTGCCAATATCTGTGAGCGCCTGGGAGTTGATGTGGAAAATGTCAGAAAGGGAATCGGGTCTGATACCCGCATCGGATACTCTTTTATCTATCCGGGATGCGGTTATGGCGGATCGTGTTTTCCAAAGGATGTCAAAGCGCTCATCCGTACAAGCCGTGATTCAGGGGTTGAACCCATCCTGCTGGATTCCGTTGAAAAGAGAAATAAAATGCAGAAAAATCTTCTTCCCGATAAAATTAAAAACCGTTTTGGAGATGATCTGTCCGGCAGAACATTCGGTATCTGGGGATTGTCATTCAAACCGGGTACAGATGATCTGCGTGAAGCTTCATCACATGTACTTATAGAGCAGTTGTTTGAGGCAGGAGCAAAAATGAAAGCATATGATCCCGTTGCCATGGACCAGGCAGAAATAGAATTTTCCGAAAAGTGGTTTAAGAACAGCCGGCTTGAATTTACAGATAATCAGTACAGTGCAACAGAAAATATTGATGCACTCATACTCGTTACAGAGTGGAAAACATTCAGACAGCCTGATTTCAGGCAGTTGTTAAAGAATATGAAAGGTAGAATCATATTTGACGGCAGAAACCAGTATGATCCTGAAGAGGTAAAGGAGTATGGATTTGAGTACCATGGAATCGGCCGTGAAATATAATATTGCGATAAACGGCTATGGCAGAATCGGTCGATGTGTATTAAGGGCATTATATGAATCTGACAGATTTTATGGAAAGTTCAATCTTAAGGCAATCAATGAAATTGCTGATATCAGAACGATTTATCATCTGACAAAATTCGATTCAACCCATGGCCGGTTTCCTCTGCAGGTTAAAAACGGCCAGGATACCCTGAAGCTGGGAGATGATCATATTGCTGTCTTTCATGAGCAGAATATAGATAATCTTCCGTGGAGAGAGCTGGATATTGATATTGTTTTTGAATGCACCGGTTTTTATGATGACAGGAAATCAGCGTTAATGCATCTGCAGTCAGGTGCAAAAAAGGTTATTTTCTCCAATCCTGCAGAAGATGAGATGGATGCCACAATCGTTTATGGGGTTAATCATAGGAGTCTTGAAAGAGATCACTCAATTATTTCCAATGCCTCATGTACAACAAACTGTGTTATTCCGGTTCTATATGTCATTGATGAACACTTCGGGATTGAGAGCGGCTCAATCACAACCATTCATTCGGCAATGAATGACCAGCCTGTGATTGATGCCTATAATTCAGATTTAAGAAAAACCCGTTCAGCCATACAGTCCATCATTCCTGTAAAAACAGAACTTGAAAAGGGTATCACCAGAATTCTGCCGTCAATGGAAGATAAATTTGAATCACTTGCAATAAGGGTTCCCACCATCAATGTCTCAATCATGGATATTGCTCTTCTGGTGGAAACCGGGACCGATGTCAGGGAGGTAAACAATATACTTACAGAAGCTTCAGATAATGGGTTAAAAAATATTCTGGGAGTGACAGATGAGGAGCTGGTATCATGTGATTTTAATCATGATGCCAGATCCTCAATCGTTGATCTTAACCAGACCCGCGTGAGCAGAGGCAGACTTATCAAAATTCAGGCCTGGTTTGATAATGAATGGGGGTATTCGAATCGTATGCTGGATACAGCCATTGCCGCGTTTGAAGCAGAATAAAATAGTTAACAACCTTTTTAAAAATAACAATTGTTTCAATAAAACTGGCTGTTATTCAATAAATTGAGATCTTTGCAGGACGTTTAATTTTGTCTTATTTTTTTTCTGAATGATTCACAATATAAGAAATTTTACTTGTAACATAATCATTATCTGAAATTAAAATAATTTTTTCCCAAAATTTTTTCCCCCCATATTTTCTGGCTATGCCACCGAAAGCCTCATCCAGAAAATCCCAGGGGTATCCAAGCACACCATCCAGCTCAATAGTTATTTTATCATATGTTATAAAATTTTCTTCCAGGAATTCTTCCCTGAAATATTCTCCGGAAAATTCAGAAATTTTTTTTTCCCGGCCGCCTATGTATTTACTGAAATCTTTACTGATATTTATGGTAAGTTCTTTCATAATCCGAGATCTTTGCATAATGCTTAATTCTGTTATAGTGCAAGGAGGATGGGAATTATAACCGGAGGAATACATTGAGTATTTTGAGGATAATAATTTTCATATTCCGTTGCAATTGGGCAAAAGAGGGTGTTATGCGAGGTCTTAGTTGATGTTATCCAAAGATCTTAAAGCGCCAGGAGTTTGTCTGTAACTTCCTTAAGCTCTTCTGGTATGGATGTAATATCATCAAATGGACGGACACCCTCCCTGTCTGAATTCACAATTTCTTCATGTTCCGGAATGAATCCAAGGATTTTATGATCACCCATACCTTCTTCTATCAGCTGTCTGTCCCTTTCTGATCTTATCCTGTTTCCAAGCACTACAATATTTTTAATTCCAATATCTCTGCCCAGCTGCCTTATCTTATCCGCAGCAACCCGGCTTCTTTTTCCCGGGTTTACAACAATCACAAGAGCATCTACAGAACCTGATGTCGCACGACCGAGATGTTCAATTCCTGCTTCCATATCCATAACAATCACTTCATTTCTTGCAAGTACAAGGTGATTCATAAGGGCTTTTAAAATTGTCGATTCAGGGCATATACAGCCTGATCCTCCCTTTTGTACGGTTCCCATGACAAGCAGTTTTACACCGTCTTTTTCAATGGAAAACCGCTCCGGAATATCATCAACCTTTGGATTCAAGGTGAAAAAGCCACCCATGGTTCCAGGCTGTGCACCTGTTCTCTCTGCAATTAAATCAGATAATTCAGAAACAGGCGTAATGGGTTGTGATTCATCAATACCCAGTCCTGCAGCAAGATTGGCAACAGGATCTGCATCTATTGCAATTACCTTTGTATCTTTATCAGATGCGGCAATGGCTCTGGCAATTAAGGATGTTATAGTGGTTTTGCCAACTCCACCTTTACCACCAACAGCAATTTTTAAACTCAAAACGACACTCCATCATTATTTTATTTACAATATCTGTTCTAATATCTTTCCCTTGTCATCCAGCAGAAAAATGTTGAATCTGTTTTCTTCTGCATGTCTGATCAAATCTTCTCCAATGACAGCCTGAACCTCATATTTCTCTTTCATAATATCTTTTGGCATTAAAAGAAAACACTGCTGTGCAGTCTCTTTTGTTTTAAAACATGGTATAAATGTGGACTGAGTTTCTTCATCACTGTATCCCAGAAGTTTTTCATCTGAAGTCCCAGGACTCTGAATCACAACATAATACCATGCTTCGTTTATCTGTTCTTTCAATTTAAATGTTTCCCTTTGCTTCATTCTTTTAAGAAAAAGCCCCAACTCTCTGTTCAAAGAGCTGGGGCTTAATTTTTTCTCTATCAGTACTCTTTAATGATGAAAATGAAAACTTAATTCAATAATCAAAAAAATACTGTTTTTGTCAGCTGATATTAAATCTCAAGCCATGAATCAGAATAGAGGGTCTCACCCATAATGACCCTGTATGTTTTGACATAATCCTGAAGTTCCTTTTCAAGGCTTGCAATATCAGGCTGATCACCATCCATCATCCCATAAATCAGGTCAACAATATCTTGTCTTTCACCTTTTGCAATGCTGGTCTGCTGTGTGTCAAGGGGGTCTGCTATAACGGATTTCATTCCATATTTTTCCAGCATGACCATGTAGGTCTGGTTGAGGATGCCGCGAAGATGCTCTGGAGGTCCATTGGATATATTGGAAAGTCCACAGGTGGATTTAGCACCCGGGGCTATGTCTTCAAGCATCATCTGAAAGTTTAACAGACTCATTAACTGCTGTTGCTGAATATTGACAGGAGTTACAATACCGTCAACCCATATTTTTTCATTTGGAATGCCTGCTTCATTGGCAAAATAAAGCAGTTCCACGGCAAGGGCAGCCCTCTCATTTTCATCCCTTGGAAGACCGTCAGGGCCCCACATCAGGGCCACAAAATCAGCATCGTATTTAAGTGTCATGGGAACCATTGGTTCATATCTTTCAGGTCTTGCCATGATAGAGTTGACAATATGGGGTTTGTCAGCAGGTTTACACACTTTAAGTCCCTCTTCAATAGCATCAATATTTGATGTATCAAGGAGAAGAGGCATTCCTGGAACGGCTTCCTGGACGACATTAACAACCCACGGCATTAGCTCTTTACCAAATTTTTTTGCAGGTCCCAGGTTTATGTCAATATAATCCATGCCAAGCTCTTTCTGTCTTAAAACTTCTTTCTGAATTGGCTCGGGATTACGTTTGGCTGGATCTGCTTCTTTAAATTCTTTTCCAATAACCGTGGAAATTACATTCAGACTTTCACCAAAAAGTATCATGTTTTTTTCCTTTTAAAATATAGTGTTATTTACTGCCCGGATAAAGAGCAGGCAGGCCTGATTTATTATCCGGGTTTTAAGTTATAAAATTATCTTGCCTTCAGGAAAGCTGCAAGATGGGCAGCTTCTCTTGGACCGACTGTAATGGTCCATCCTGGAAGTTCCTCTTCAACATCTCCTGCAATTGCAGCAGCATAGCCTGGAATAATCAGTTCAGTATGTTTTACCTTATCCATTATGCCGCATTTTTTAACAAACAATCCAACATCATCACCGCCAAATTTACCGGCAGCCCATGCAGTCAGAACAGAGAGACCTTCAGAATCTTTTATCAACAGCCATGCAGGTACCTTGCTTGCTTCAATTTCACCTGACACAATAAAGTATGTCAATGCAAAGTTTGTGGTGACAAGCACAGGTGAATTCTCATCAGGATTTCCAATCTCAAAAATACCTTCAGTTACTGTCATAGGTCTTTGCGGATCAGTAAATATGTTGAGTCTTTCAAGCAGCAGCGGGAAGAGTGATTCAGTCGTAAAATCAGACATGACAACAATTCCGCCGTATTTAGCAACAAACATTCCAGCAATAAGGGTTTCCATATCAAGGTTGGAAGCCATTTCACATGGAAATGAAATTGTCGGAAACCCAAGAGCTTTATTGGACGCTTTAAGGGCAGCACGCCTGATGGCAACCTGATCCTCCAGAGCCTGTTTGATCTCTCTTGCACCTGAGTCAAGGACAAGGTCTTTAAGGCCCATGCCGGTCAGTTTTTCTGTTAATGTCTGGAGGGTATCCACAGAATCCGCTTTAACAGCAAGGGGAAGATCATTCTCTTTTGCAAGGGCACCCATCTCATCAGCATTATCAGCAGTTGCTGCATATAACAGAGGCCGTTTGAATCCTGTTTTTTCAACAGCAGCTTTCATGACATCAAGGTCGTCACTCATGAGAACCAGGTTGAATTCAGATTCTTTGGCTATTTTTTCAGCAGTGGCTGCAAATGCATCAGCACCATTTCCTGCATCTTTGACAGCAAGAAGCTCAGGTCTTAGATTCAGACCGACACGCTCATACTGGAATGCATTGTAAATTTTAAGCGTACTCTCCAGTTCACCTGAATCAATGTCTGAAGATACAGTAGCAGCAAGAACAGTTGGATTGAAAAATGTTTTTTCATGTCTGAAAAGAACTGTCTCACCACCTGCAGTGGTTTTTCTGACACCTTTTCCAAGGGCAACTGGACGAATCGGAGGTGCAGAAGCTTCAGCAAGCTGCTCTTTTGCTTCATCAGAAACATAGGGGCAAGCATCGAGTTCTGCCTTCCCGGATGCAAGATTCATTGCAAAGGCAAGGCATGTAGGAACTCCGCACTCCTTGCAGTTGGTCTTGGGAAGGAGTTTAAATATCTGTATACCGGTTAATGCCATTTTTTTCTCCTTAAATTTTTATATGAAACTTTTTACTCAAATCTGGTTACAGCGTTTTCCTGTTTCCAGTTTTTTGTTTTAAGTTTCCTGCAAAGGCAGGGCTTTCATAAAATTCTGGTGTAATTCAAGCCCTGCCTTAAATCGAATGTTAATTATCCAACAAGCGGTTCCATGGTAAGTGCAGGATGACCTTTTTCCTGGAGGAAGGGAAGAATTTCCTCTTCAGTTATTCCAACAGTCTCGTCTGCGATCATGTCAAACAGATTGTCAACTCCCATTGCTTTGCCTCTAGCTTCAATCCGATTTTTGAGTTCTTCTTTGAGCATCTTTGGCATCCAGACCATTCTTAAGAGTCCTCCATCACCAAGAATAAATTTGCCCTGGGCAATATTGTGTTTGGAGTGACCGACAAATCCTGGAGATGATGCGCCTCCGCCCATGACACCGGCAAGTGTGGTGAATTTCATACCGCATGGTGTCTCTCCACCATAATCACGGCCAACAGTCATAACACCGTTGCATGCCGGCAGCATGGCAGCTATACATTCGCAGCAGCCGCATGTTGTCATGGGATCATGAACCATGGAGTAGAAGTTATAATGGGTTACAGTACCTCTTGATGCTTTGTAAATAAAGTCGTTAACACCTTTCCACTGACCAAGTTTAGGATCTATGCATTCACCCTTTTCAATTGGCTGGTTAGGTCCTGTCGGGTTGATTTCAAAGGCTGCTTTACAGTCCATCCAGTTGTAGGCACCGCAAAGACCTGTTCTCTCAGGGCTTACTGTGCATACATGGCTTGGAGCAAAGGACTGGCACAGCGTACATGAGTAATAAGTTTCAACATCTTCATCAGTCATGGAGTCAACACGTGAGTCACGCGTATGATATTCAGATCTCGCTTTTTCAGTCAGTTTGTCAACATCTTCCTGTTTTGTGTAGAGAGTAACCTGAACCTTGTCAACAATCTTAGTGAAATCCTGATGAAACTTGGCATGGAGAACCACACCGATATCTTTAAGTGTAAAGCCTTTTTCAATTGCAGCTTTACTGATTCTCACCCATGCAATATCTCTCTGTCCGATATGCATGATGCCCTGGATATAGTTGACAAGATGATGGATCTGTCTCTCCATGATGGGCTCAAAATCTTCCTGGAATTCACGGCCTGCAATCTGGACATAAATTCCAAGGGGGAATGTTCCGCCCTCTTTGATACCGTCAATATCCGGTCCTTCAACAATAACCTTGCCATCTTCAATATCACCGAGTTCAGCCCTTTTGACAAGCTCTGTGCATTGGGTTTTGCCACCGCCGCACTGTGCATGAAGATCAGCTCCTCTTACTCTTTCACCTTCAAATGCCGGACCAAAAGAACAGGGAATTTCAATTTCAGATACAGTAACTTTAAGACCTCTGACTTCAACTGATTTTTGTACCATATCTTCATGAGTAACAGGAGCAACCACATGCTCGTATGTACATATACCAGTTGGAAGAATTTCGGGAATCGGTGTGTCTGCAATTGTAGGAAAGCCCCAGTTAACACAACCGGCCGCTGCAACTCCCCATTCAGTACCAACATCACCCAGTGCATTAACAAATGCAAATACACGCTCTTTGTTGTAGTGGAGAATTTTTTTATAATCACCAGGCTGGACACCGCCAAATGCCATGGCTGCTCTGTTGGCAAAACCAAGAGCAAATACAGCAGAGGAGATATCCGGACCAAATGGAACAATACGGGTGTTCCATCCGACCTGCATACCGGCATCAAGACACTGCTGGATGACAGTTTTGCCGTTATGGTTTGCAGCACAGAAGATATACAGAGATTTTTTCTGGTAATCTTCAACAATCATTTTTGCAATCTCAGGATTTGGTGCTGCACCTACCATGGCTGCAAATCCGGGCGCAGAGCCATCAACAAACTCAACACCACGTTTTCTCAAGATAGTATCATCAGCAGCTCCAACCCATAGTTTCCCATTGTCAATGTCTGGATCTTCCTGAGCGATATAGAAGTCTGGCTCATTAAGATATCTTAAAGCTTCAATAACTTCATAGGAAATAATGCCTGCCATACCGGCATCAAGAAGTGGCCCCAGGTATGGAAGCCAGTTTTTGAGTTTGATATGGGGTGGAAGAAGTCCCTTGGCAAACTCCAATGGTTTTTTAAGATCTTCAAGGGTTTCAACTTTGAGCCCTGTAATTGAATAGATAACCGGCAGAAAGTATGCGGTATTGGGAAATCCTACTTTAGTACTTGCATCATAGGTGGCAAGTGCTTGATTAAGCTGACCTTCAGCCTCGGCAACTACTTTGTACCCGCCCTGAATGGCAGCAAATGCGATCAATTTTGACATATTATGTTCCTCCTTTGTTGAGGATTTAATTTATTAAAAGTTATCAATTGTTTCCTCAAAAAACATTTAAGCTTCAAGGGCCTGACGGTCGGCCATATCCATGAGAACTCTCTCTCTTGCCTTGTCAATGCCAAGCTCTTTTCTCTTTTTATCAATATGGGCAATCATCAGCTGCGCATGTTTGATAGGGTCGTCTTCTACATCCCACATTCCGCCGTAAAGATCTTCCATATCCTTACTCAGGTGATCATGGAAAACCGGTGCGCCGGAAGAGTGCAGCTTGCCGCCGAATACAGTATAGATACCACAGGTCACGACATACTGTCCGATTGCAATGGCTTTTTCACTCATCCACTCAGGGGCAGAGCCTGCAACAGGCCAGTCACAGAGATCATTACCCATACCGCCGGCATTGACAACCTGGATGGCGGCATTGATTATTCTGGAGTTATCAACACATGAACCCAGGTGGAGTACAGGCGGGATACCTACAACTTCACATATTTCAGCAAGACCGGGACCGCAGTATGCTGCAGCTGAATCAGGCTGGAGGAGTCCGTGCATGGCACAGGTGATACCACCACATCCTGTCGTAAGGACGAGAACATCATTTTTAATCAGCTCTTTAATTACTGTTATGTGAGCCTCATTATGTTTCTGTCTTGCATTGTTACATCCGACAACACCTGCAACACCCCTGATGCGCCCATTGATGATGTTATCATTAAGGGTATAATATGTTCCCCTGAAGGTTCCGCCAAGGTGATATTTAATTGATTCTACAGAGAATCCTGCAACCTGAGACTCTTTATAAGGAGGAATAACAATGTTGTCTTCACGGTTGTTATAATTTTCAATCGCCATGGTCACAATTCTTATGGCATCTTCCATGGCATGGTGTTCATCAAATTCAATATGGTGAACATTTGGCTGTTCCATCTTTGCCATGGGGTGGGTGGTAATCAGTTTTGTATGGAAACATTTTGCAACATTTGCAAGGTTCTGCATGACGCACTGTACATCAACAACCATTGCATCACACGCACCTGTAACAATGGCAAGCTCCTGCTGGAGGAAGTTACCTGCATTCGGAACGCCATGTCTCTGCAGGACTTCGTTTGCTGTACAGCAGATGCCGCCAAGCTGAATACCGGCAGCCCCCACTTTTTGGGCAAGTTCAAGCATTTCAGCAGACTGTGCAGCCGCAACAATCATTTCTGAAAGTACAGGTTCATGGCCATGGACAATAATATTGACATGATCTTTTTTCATGATACCGAGGTTGGCTTCGGAAACCAATGGAGATGGTGTGCCAAACATGACATCCTGAAGATCTGTAGCAATCCATGAACCGCTCAAGTCAGCAAGTGCACATCTGGCTCCCTGCTTCATTATATTTTTATAATCCTGGTCAACACCTATACAGGTTCTGTGCATGACATCAACCACTTCCCTGTCAATACTTCTTGGCAGGATACCCAGTTTTTTCCATCTTTCATATCTTGCTTCGGGAAATCTTTTTGGAACAAGAAGATTCCCTTCAGGTTTGCCCCACTCACCAAGGGCAATTTCAGCAACTTCAAGGGCAATTTCATCAATATCCCTGTCAACCATTTCACCATCCACTTCAACCTTTGTATCAACTCCATAATCAGGAGCAATTGCTTTAAGCTTGATGGGATCTTTAATTTTGTAGTCTTCTGTCTCTTTTCTTGCTGCTGCAAGGAAAACTTCTGCAACGGTTCTTCCGTGATCAGAGTGGGCTGAAGCGCCTGCTGCAATCATTCTTGCAAAGTTTCTTGCTGCTATGGTATTGGCTGTGGCACCGCAGAGACCTTTTCTTGTGTCTTCTCCTTCAATTCCACCTTTTGGCAGCGGAAGTCTGCAGGGTCCCATGGAACAGTTTTTACAGCATATTCCCTGAATACCTATGTTACACTGTTTCATACTTACAGCTCTGTCAAAAACTGTCTCAATATTAAGCTCATGTGAACGTGCAATCATCTGCTGTGTTGCTACATCTATGGATGATTGTACTGGATCAGCCAGTTTTTTTGCTCTGGCTGCCATAACTTTTTTTTCTGCCATTAGAGGTTCCTCCTCTTGTTTTATATGTATAAATGGTCAGACAACAGTTATGTTCTGATGCCTGATACGTTAAAAATAAAACTACCGCCTGTGAAAGCGGTTAAGATCATCAATAATGTTTTCCAGCATGGTTTTATTAACCTTTGCAGGAGTCTTTTTAACTTCTGCCTTTGGTGCAGCAGCTCTCTTGGAAGCAGCTTCTTCTCTTGCAGCCTCACGTTTTTCCTTGATAGCAAGCTCATCAGCTTCACGCTTGGTGGCTGCATCTTTTTCAGCCTGTTTTTCAGCTTCAATTTTTGCCTTTGCATCTGCTTCTGCTTTTGCTTTAGCCTCAGCTTCTGCTTTTGCTTTAGCTTCTGCTTCAGCCTTTGCTTTAGCTTCTGCTTCAAGTTTAGCCTTAGCTTCTGCTTCAGCCTTTGCCTTTGCTTCTGCTTCAGGATCAACTGCTGGAGCTGCCTCGGCTTTTTCAGCAGCCGGGGCTTCTTTCTTTTCAGCAGGAGCCGCTTTTGCAGCAGGAGCCGCTTTTGCAGCGGGCGCTTCTTTCTTTGCTGCAGGGGCCGCTTTTTTCACAGGTGCAGCTTTCTTTTTCTCTTCTTCAATAGTCAGGTCGACCTCGGGAGACAAGGCTGCAAAGTCAATATCAACATCATCAAGCTGTTTTGTAATTGGTGCAACATCCATTGCAGAGCCGCCATTGTAAAGAAGGTCGATAAATGCCTTGGCAAGCTTGATGGATTCAGGGTGGCGCATCATCAGAATACTTGAACCTGCAAGCAGGTATGCTACAGCACCGACAGCTTCCATCAGTATGGGACGCCTTTCCGGATCACCAAGTTCAGGAGCATCTTCCACGCTCTGTTTTGCTTCTTTACATTTCCACACTTCATTTCCAAGGTTGTTTATCATTGGATTCTGAAGTTTGTCATCACCTTGAGTCATTGCTGCCTGATTCAAACGTTCCATTACTGAAAAGGAGTATTCAAGTCCGTAGCCAAGGCCACCGGTAGTCGGGTCTGTAATGACATTACCAAGGCTGACACCCAGGTTTTCAAGAAGAATATTAACCTGTTTTGCAAGGTTTACATCAATGGGGGAAGATGAAATCAAAGTATGACCATATCCCATTGCCGATGCACCGATTCCCTTATGGTTTTTTTCTTCAACCGGACCGAGAATCAGGTTTTCACCTTCACACTCTTCACTGATTTTTTTAAGCACTTCTTCGTCTTTGGAGGGAACTGCACATCCCCAGATAATCAGGGGAACATTAATAGCCCCTAAAACTTTTTTTACGGTTGCAGCTGCATCTTCAGCACTTGCATCCTTGTCATTGGGATCTATGCTTTTGAGCTGCAGTACAATGGCCTGTGCATTATAATCATCCACACATTTTTTTGCCCATGCTGCAGTGTCTGACATCACATCCTTGAATGGTGCAGTTGCCGCTTCCGGCCAGTCTTCAGGTTCCATATCCCAGATTTCCATTGCGATAACTGGTTTGTTGGGCATTTCACCTTCAAACTGGTAAAAAGGATAACTTGTTTGACCTCCGACAGTAATGGATCCGTCACCTTTTCCTATAGTGACTCCTTTAATGCTGCCGGCATAAGCTTCTTTGGTTATTTCAAATCCCACTTTTACCTCCTACAATTATTAATAATAGTTATGAGTTGGGGGGTTAAAATCAAATGGATCAGATATTACCACTGAAGGGTAATAACACAATGGAACAATCAGTTTAGAGACATCTAATATTCGATTGAAATACTCATCCATACGTGCTTTGATCCTGTGTATACATAAATAGTTATTCACAACAGTAAGATTTATAATGTGTATAGTTGTTTGTCAATAGATGAGAAAATTTAATAAAATCAACCTTCAGAGTCGAAAAACCTTTATTTACAGGCTTATCGTAAAATGCTTCTACAAAGTGGCATATCTATGAATGAAATTTAATTTATAAATTCAAATTCAACTGGCGAAAAAAGTTGATTTTTTATTTTTTATTTAATAGTTAGTTATTGCGGTATAAAATTTTTTGATCAAAAATGTGAATTTGCCAAAATATATTTGGTCTATCACTGTTTTTTATAAACGACCCGGTGAGGGGTAATCTTTAAATAAAAGGAGTAAACCATGGCATTAGATCCAACCAAACATTTAGACTGGGAAATTGCAGAAGATGCAGAAAAAAACATGCTCACAATCTATGAAATAGGAGAAAAACTGGGATTGACAAAAGAAGAGCTTCTTCCCCAGGGACACTATATCGGTAAAATAGACTTTATGGCGGTAATGGAACGCCTTAAAGATAAACCCAACGGGAAATATGTTGATGTGACAGCAATCTCTCCCACTCCCCTTGGTGAAGGAAAATCAACATGTGCAATGGGACTTGTACAGGGCCTTGGTAAAATTGGTAAAAATGTGTGTGCTGCCATTCGTCAGCCTTCAGGCGGGCCAACCATGAATATCAAGGGTTCAGCCGCAGGCGGCGGTCTTGCTCAATGTATCCCCTTGACACCGTTTTCCCTCGGTTTTACCGGAGACATTAATGCAATCATGAATGCCCATAACCTTGCAATGGTTGCTTTAACTTCACGCCTGCAGCATGAGAGAAATTATACTGATGAACAGCTTGAAAGACTGTCCGGCATGAAGAGAATTGATATTGATCCCACCAATATTGAAATGGGATGGATTATGGACTTCTGCTGCCAGGCCTTAAGAAATATTATCATCGGTATTGATGGTGTTAACGGCAAAGCAGACGGTTTCATGATGAAATCAAAATTCGGCATAGCTGTATCGTCAGAAGTTATGGCTATTCTCTCCATTGCTACAGATCTGAAAGACATGCGAGAGAGAATGGGAAAAATCGTTGTTGCCTATACCAAAAAAGGTAAACCGGTTACAACTGAAGACCTCCAGGTTGCAGGAGCCATGACCGCATGGATGGTTGATGCACTGAATCCATCTTTGATGCAGACCCTTGAAGGCCAGCCTGTTATTGTTCATGCCGGACCTTTTGCCAATATCGCCATAGGCCAGAGTTCCGTTATTGCTGATAAAGTCGGTTTGAAACTTGCTGATTATCATGTTACAGAGTCAGGATTTGGAGCAGATATTGGATTTGAAAAATTCTGGAATCTTAAATGCCGTTATTCCGGTCTTAAACCAGACTGCGCAGTTGTTGTTGCAACGATCCGTGCCCTTAAATGCCATGGCGGCGCTCCTGTGCCCGTACCTGGTAAACCCATGCCTGAAGAGTACTCTTCAGAAAATGTTGAGTGGGTTGCAAACGGTTGTGCCAACCTTATTCACCACATCAGAAATGTCAGAAAAGCGGGTATATCTCCTGTTGTCTGCATCAATGCCTTCTATACAGATACAGATGCTGAAATCGAGAAGGTACGTGAACTGAGTGAGGCAGAAGGCGCAAAAGTTGCTCTTTCCCGTCACTGGGAACATGGTGGCGATGGTGCTATTGAGTTTGCAGAAGCTGTTGTGGAAGCGTGTGAAGAACCGACAGAATTTAAATTTCTCTATGAGCTCGATCTGCCTGTCAAAGAGAGAATTGAACTGGTTGCCAAAGAGGTTTATGGTGCTGACGGTGTTGATTACTCTGCTGAAGCTGAAAAAGCACTTGCAAGAATCCAGGGTGATCCTGAACTTGCAAAAATGGGCCTCTGCATGGTGAAAACTCATCTCTCCCTCTCTGACAATCCCGCACTCAAAGGTGTTCCAACTGGATGGAGATTGACCATCAGAGAAGTCCTCACTTATGGCGGTGCAGGTTTTATTGTTCCCGTGGCCGGTGCTATCAGTCTCATGCCTGGAACAGGTTCAAACCCTGCATTCAAGAGAGTTGATGTTGATGTTGAAACCGGTAAGGTTCAGGGTGTATTCTAAAACCCAAAATACGGTAAAACAATAAGATATTAAAGTAAGAAGTTAAGAATCAGGAGTGGGGAGAGTCGAGCCTTCAGTCTGTTTTTTAAACATGACAGCTCAAGCCTCACTCCTTAAATTACATACAGACGGAGGTTTATTAAATGACAGCAAAAATTATAAGCGGAACCGAGATAAGAAAAGAGATTCTCGCTGAGATCAAAGAAGAAGTTGATCAGATGAAAGAAAAACATGGCAAGGTACCGGGACTTGTAACGATTCTTGTGGGATCAAGCCCTGCTTCCATCTCCTATGTTACCTTAAAGGTTAAAACAGCAATCAGTCTTGGATTCCATGAAATCCAGGATGATCAGCCCGATGATATTTCTGAAGAAGATCTTCTTGCCCTAATTGACAAATATAATAATGACCCTGCTATTCACGGTATACTTGTCCAGCTGCCTCTGCCCAAACATATTGATGATAAAAAGGTATTGAACGCCATCAACCCTGACAAAGATGTTGATGCATTCCATCCTGTCAATGTCGGCCGTCTCATGATAGGGGGAGATGAAGCAAGATTTCTGCCGTGTACCCCTGCCGGAATTCAGGAGATGATTGTAAGATCCGGTACTGAAACTTCAGGTGCAGAAGTTGTTGTAGTCGGAAGGTCAAATATAGTAGGTAAACCCATTGCAATTATGATGGCTCAAAAAGGAGTCGGTGCAAACTCTACTGTAACCATCGTTCATACCAGGACCAAAGATCTTGCTGCCCACTGTAAACGTGCTGATATTCTGATTGTTGCAGCCGGGGTTCCTGATCTTGTAAAACCGGAATGGATTAAACCGGGATCTACTGTTATTGATGTTGGCGTAAACAGGGTCGGCATGAATGAAAAAACCGGTAAAGCCATTCTTAAAGGTGATGTTGATTTTGATGCAGCCAAAGAGATTGCCGGTGCCATTACACCTGTTCCTGGCGGCGTAGGCCCCATGACAATTGCCATGCTCATGAAAAATACGTTACGGTCGGCACAGCTGAGCCTTTAATCCGGCAGTCAGCTGACCTGATTAATCTGTTTTATCAGGATGGTTAAAAATAAGCCTGGATCAGTTTCTACTGATCCAGGCTTTTGATTTTAATCAAATTGCAATATCAGGTTCAACCTGTATGGATTCTGGATGAAAAGAATTTCAAGATGTCCTTGACATCTGGATTCTGAGACAACAGGTGTGATAAATCCTCTGCTGTTTCAATGGCACTTTTCACCTCGTTTCCTATGGAGATATTTCCGTAGAGTATGGAGCCGGCAAGTCTGGTTTTACAAAAAAGAAAACAGAAATAATGACCGTCATATCTTCCTTCAATGATGTTGTCATTTTCATCTTCAGCTTCAAATCTGCCAATACTCAGAAGGTCTATGTCAAGCACTTTAATGGTGTTGGAACGGGGAATCCCTCCAAACTCTACCTGCTTTCCAGCAGCATTCATGCCGGCAATACTGCCCTGATACTGCGCTGCACTCCAGAAGCCGTATAAAACCCCTTTATGCTCTGTAATATCGCCTGCTGCATAGACATCAGGATAAGATGTCTGCATATAGTTATTTACAACGATTCCCTGATTTATCTCCACTCCGGCACGGGCTGCAAGAGATGTGTTTGATCTGACTCCGGCAGCAATGATAACCATATCAGCCGGGATGGTTTTGCTGTTTTCAAGCATGACACCGGTGACACGCTTGTCACCCACTATTTTTTGCGTAAAAACAGCGGTTTCTAAAGATATGCCAAGGTTTTCAAGATGACTTTTTAACAGGTGTGCAGCAGTCCTGTTCAACTGTCTTGGCATGAGCCATTCAAAATTTTCAATAATCACTGCTTTTTTATCATGCCTGCTTATTGCTCCGGCTGTTTCAAGTCCCAATATACCGCCGCCGATAATGACTATATTTTCTGCTGTTTTTATTTTTTCAAGAATAGTGTGTGCATCATCTAAACTGCGCAGGGTTACAACCCCCTCTTTTTCAGAACCCGGAATGGGTGGTATAAAAGGGTCAGCACCGGCTGTAAGTATCAGTTTATCATATTTGATTCTTTTACTGCTGCTGAGAATAATTTCCTTCTTTTCAAGAAGTAAATCTGAGACTTCTGTATTTTTACTTAAATAAATATTGTTCTCTTCATACCACTCTTTTTTATGTATCCATAAATCCTCTTTTTTTAATTCTCCTGCCAGATATCTTGTAAGATTCAACCTGAAATAGGGCAGAAAAGTATCTCTGTTCAGGATTGAAACCCTTGCACTGTCAGAGATATCTCTGACTGATTCAGCAGCTGATACGCCTGCAGCACCTGCACCTACAATCACATAGTGTCCACTGTCTCCATCCATTTTTTCAGAGAGGTTTTTAAATTTTTCAGCCGGTGCACCGCATACAGGACACCTTTCCGGTGGTTGATCTCCGGTATGTTCATGGCCGCAGACTTCACACTTCAGCTCTGTAGATAAAGATGCCGGTTTCTCAGGTTTTTCCATATACTCTTCAAAGAGTTCTTTCTGGGCACCGCAGACCGGACACATTTCAGGCGCTTCAGCTCCTCTGTGAATATATCCGCATACCGTGCAGCGAAATGCCTTATTTTCACTTGATCCGGTTCCTGATAAAGTGTTCTGGCCTGCAAACTCACTGGAACCGGATTTAATATTATCTGTCACGCCTTTTTCTCTCTTTTTTTCCATCTACTCCCTCTTTATCTCTGATATACAGTCGATCAATGATTTAAATTAAGTCCGGGTCTGTGATAATTTCCAGCATTGCCGGACCCTTATGTGCCAATATTTTTTCAATTCCGTCATCCAGTTGCTCTGCCTGTGTGATACGGATACCCATTGCACCGCAATTTTCTGCATATTTTGAAAAATCGGGATTCAGGAGATCTGTTGACCACACGGTTTTATTATCATTTCTCTGCTCACTGCTGATTTTACCCAGTTGACTGTTGTTTAGAAGAATATGTTTGATGGGGATATGATATTTAACTGCGGTTGTCATCTCTCCCATATACTGTGCAAAACCTCCATCACCTGTCACACAGATGATATCCCTGTCCGGAGCTGCTGCCCATGCGCCGATGGCAGCAGGGTAGCCATATCCTATTGAGCCTAAATATCCGGACATCAATATGGACTGGGAGTGGCATTCAAAATACCTGCCAAATGAATAGGTGTTATTTCCTACATCCAGAGCTATCACAGCACCTTCGGGAATCTTACGGCTCATTGCAGCAAAAACTGCAGCAGAATTGATTCCTTTTCCATTGTCTGCAAGTGCTCTTTTTTCTTTTTCATCCCGCCATTTCTGCCAATGATCCGCAATGGTTTCTGTTCTCCCTGTTTCTGGTTTATAATCTAACAGGGACTTCATCAGGATATCCACTGTCATACCTATTTCTCCCCAGACAGGAACAGTGACTTTATGAAATTTTCCTAATATCATGGGGTCAAAATCCACTTGAATGGTTGGTTTGTCTTTTAAAATACCGGTGTGCCTGGAAAAAGAAGCTCCCAATACGATCAGCAGGTCGGACTCTCCCATGAAATGACTCGCAACCGGTATTCCGCTCAATCCCAGTACACCGCAGGAAAGCGGGTGGTGATCGGAAATAAGCCCTTTACCCTTGAATGTTGTAATCACCGGCATTTTAAGGTGTTCAGCCAGCTGAATGACTTCAGGCATACAGAATCTGGCACCATTTCCCACAATCAGAACAGGTCTGCTGGCTTTATTGATCAATTCCAATGCATCTTTAACAGAATCATCCTGGGGGCTCACTCTTTTCAACGGCAGTCTTCCGGTTGAATCTGATGCTTCAATATCGTCAGGAATTTCAATTTCCTGGATCTGATTGGGAAAAATAAGGTTTGCCACATCACGATTTGTTTTTGCAGATTTAAGGGCAAGATTCATCAGTTCAACATGATTGCTTTCATTTAAAACAGTCTGCCTGAAACCAGATACGGATTCAAATGCCGCTGAAAGATCAATCTCCTGGAAAGAACCCGGACCCAGAAACTGCAGGTCTACCTGGCCTGTTAAGGCAAGTACGGGCACACGATCCAGTTTGGCATCCCATAAACCCGTTAGCATGTTTGTTGCCCCGGGTCCGGCGATTGCAAGACAGGCTGCAGGATTTCCAGTAAGTTTGCCATAGGCGGAGGCAGCAAAGGAAGCCGCTCCTTCATGACGTATGCCGATAAACTTCAGGCGACCGGCCTCACACTGTTTACGCATGGCTTCAGCTAATCCGAGATTGGAGTGCCCGACCATGCCGAAAACAAATTCAACCCCCCAGTTGATCATGGTTTCAACCATTACATCTGAAATGTTTCTTGAGACTGTTTTATTGTCACTACCGGTTACAGCCTGTTCTGCCAGAACCTTGGTTTTTCTCTTTTCAACTGCTTTTTCTGCAGAATTTTTTATCGGTTTGAACATTGTTCTGGGAGCCTGGCAGACCGGGCATAACCAGTCGTCACCAAGATCATTCCACTTTATGCCTTCTTTTGCTTCATCATATTCAAAAGCGCATATTCCACACCTGTATACAGTCATATCTCAGCTTTCCTCTAAAATATTGACAGGGTTATTTTATTATCAGACAAAAACAAGTCTGGGTTGATTTATTTTTCCAATGGTTTTCTGGTCATAATCCGGAAATCTGCCGTTGATATAATTGCTTTTTCCGGTTTTTCTCAGACATTTTTCATGCCAGCTCTCCCACTTCTCAGGAAGGTTCGTGCCGGAAGGCATAAATTTTTTTCCTGCTCCTTCAAAGGTGAAAAAGAGATCTGCTTTTTCATCGAGGTCATAACAGAGAATGGAGACGTTTCCTTTTTCATCTGTTACGCCGCTGCCAAGCTTGTCATCATAGATCAGATCCTTGTCCCACACCTCTATATCAACACCTGCGGGAAAGGTATCAGCAGGGTTCTTCTTTGAAACAAACTGGAGATAACAGGTGACTGATTTACGGGCTTCAAGGAACTGGGTACATTTTTTCCTGTTCCAGAAAATATCACGCTTAAAGCATTTGTCCAGTTCAAACCCGCTGATTTCATTATCAATAAATTTTTCTATATCAGTTGTTTTGTTCCTTTTTTTTGTCTGTGCCGCCATGACTACAGGTGTGTTATATGGTGCATGTGATTTATGGATATATTTTGAGTGAAAAGAATCATATGCCTGAATGAAACGGTCAGTTAAATCAAAATTATTGTTGAATATTTTTTGCGCCATTAATTTTCTCAGGGCTTTGATGCGGTTTTCTGCATATTCAATATGTCTCTCTTTCTGTGACAGGCAGTAGCCATTTGCAGCTTTGTTTTTTTCCAGAGTTCTCCGCTGGTACTGCATCACTTCAAGACGTCTCTGGGTATCTTTTAACGGCTGGTGATAAATGATAAGCTCCCCATGATCATGATAGTATTGTTTTAAAGACTGATAATCCTTTAATACATCTTCAGGTATTTTCCAGGAAATGGGGCCATTCGCATGTTTCACCTGATCAAGTTCCTTTAATGGATGAAAGGGTACGCCGGCACGCTTTGCCATTTCATGCATTTTTTTTAAATATATCCGTGCAAGAAAATTGTTGTCATTTCCCTGGGTCTGAACAGTGCCGTATCCGCCGCCGATATCAGAGTGAACACCGGGAAATGACTCCTCGACCATATATTTTGGTTTGCCTTCCTCATAGGCCAGAATCGTTTTTGAATGGGTTTTCAAACTCTGCAGATCAAAATTTTTTCGAAGTTCATCCTGGGAAACCATATGATATATGAATCGCGCTTTATCAGTATTGAGATGAAAATTATATGGATCATCATTATCGCCCGGTGTGGAAAATGATCCCACGGTATCGTAAAGCCCTGCAAACCGTATATCTTTTTGAACATTTTTAATTTTTTCTCTCTGGTGTGAATTTTCTTTCAGTATATTGATAAAAGATCTTGCCAGTGCAGCACCCCGGCTGAAACCAAATACATCCAGTGTGATTCTGGTAACATCCCTGCTGATAAACATATCAATATTTTTAAGAATATAGTCAATCCGCTCTTTCCCCCCTTTTCCAAATGCAGCACCTAAAATTTCCCACTCACCAAAATCATTGTCTATGGGATCATCTATGCCGTCACTGTGTGTTCCCACTCCCCTTATGTACAGAGGCCGTATATGAAGCGCATCTTCGTATAAATAAGAGAGTTTCCCAATATTGGACATACCATCGGCATCATCATTCCGGTTGTTTCCTGTTCCATCAAAAAACACGCCAAATGTCAGGTTCATTTTTTCTCTCCTTTTCTACCTGCAGGGCAGATCAGTTCACACTGCCGGCAATATTTTATTTCATATG
Source organism: uncultured Desulfobacula sp. (assembly GCA_964636495.1). Taxonomy (GTDB): domain Bacteria; phylum Desulfobacterota; class Desulfobacteria; order Desulfobacterales; family Desulfobacteraceae; genus Desulfobacula. The sequence goes on from CAZWSL010000012.1 coordinate 29,853, forward strand.
CGGATCTATTCTCTTTTTTATCTTCAGCACTCTTTATATCTGCTATATTGTTTTCCATTTGAATATTGCACGCTATGCGGTCGTAATCTCCATCTCTTCCCGGCATTTTATTATGTTTGAAATTTTTTTCAGAATATATTTTTTTATCAAAAACGTTCCGGGGGCAAACTTTTTTGCAATACTCTTTGCAGTCTTTACAGGGATCAAAATCAGACTGTCCGGTTGAAGGCAGATCCACATCCATTAGCATAACCCTGAGACGGATTCTTGGTCCGAACCTGCGGGATATCAGCATATTGTTCTTTCCAATACACCCCAGGCCGCCAAGCACTGCAGAGTCTTTCATATAAACGCCGCCTTTTTCTATGTGGTATGGAATCCTGATGCAGCGGATCTGTTTGTGGGTCTCAAGCCATTGGGCAAGCTTTGAAAAAACAGAGATCAGCATGGCATTTCCCCTGGTTCCGCCTTTAAGCCCTTTCACCCACCAGTCCAGATCAGGCTTTTCAGCAGGGTGCTCAACAGCGATGACAACAGCAGAACCGGCTTTATCCGGCCATGTCACCTCATTCTGCTCTTCTCCTTCACCTTTTTCTGTTCCGACAGTGTGAATAGCTGGAATCATATCATATGTGGTATGGGAAGGGGATTTTTTAAGATCCTGAATATTGGCAATCCCGGCAAGTGACGCCCCATATTCCATTGCTTTATTGATAATCTCCATACTCAGGGATGTTCTGTTTTTTTTTGCCATCTGAATTACTCCTTTTTATTCAATTATTTGAAGAATTCAATAAATGCCTGCTTAACTGCATGAACGAGTATCTCAATTTCATCACTGCTGATAATAAATGGCGGTGCTATTACAAGGGCATCACCATCTTTTCCGGCAAGTCCGGTGGACTTATAGGTTATAAAGCCATTTTTAAATAAATGGTCCCATATACCTTCGGTGATTTTCAGTGACCTGTCAAACGGCTGTTTTGTTTTTTTGTTTTTTACAATTTCAATACCCCATAAAAATCCTTTTCCCCGGACATCACCGATATTGGGCAGGGGAAGAAGAGAAGATTTCAGTAGTTCTCCCAGCTTTTCACCGTTTGATTTCACCTTGTCAATCAGTTTTTCTTCCTCCAGTATCTCTATCAGTGCAAGACCGCCTGCTGCAGCAACTGAGTGGTGGGAAAAAGTTCCGCCATGCATGAAAACGCCGCAATTATCCTTTACAGCAGTAAAGTGACGCTCTCTTACTCCAAGAGCAGACAGGGGGATGACACCTCCGGAAAGGCCTTTACCAAGAGTTACGATATCAGGCACGCTTTTAAAGTGGTTATATGCAAACCATTCACCTGTCCTGCCCATTCCACACATAACTTCATCCAGGATAAGCAGTATATTGTGATGACGGCATATCTCAAGGATGGTTTTTAAATACTCCTCCGGCGGGAAGCAGGCTGCTATTGTAGCTCCTGGAACGGTTTCAGCCAAAAATGCAGATATGGTTTCAGATCCTGTATTCTCAATGAGTTCGTCAAGTGCTGTGGCACATCTTACCCTGCAGGCCGGATATGTCAGATCATAAGCGCATCTGTAGCAGTAAGGTGCGGGAATATGGAGCGTCTCTTTTAACAGCGGGGTAAAAGGGGTTTTAAAGGTTGTTCTTCCCATGACAGAGAGGGATCCAAGGGTAAGGCCGTGATAGGATTTCCATCTGCCGATAACTCTGTACTTTGTTTCATTTCCATTAGCAATATGTATCTGCCGGGCCAGCTTGATGGCTGCTTCATTTGCCTCTGATCCTCCTGAGAGAAAATAGAAGCGGTCAATATCACCCGGAGCCTTTTGGGCAAGTGCAGTGGCAAGGCGTTCAACAGGTTCAGTTGTGAACATTGTAGGATGAATATAGTCGTGGGATAAAATCTGATCATAAACTGCTTTTGCAATTCTTTTCCGGCCATGTCCGGCATTGACAACTACGGCACCGCCGCTTGCATCCATATATTTTTTTCCGGTTTCGTCACTGATAAACAGCCCTTCTGCTTTTTTTGCCCTGGTCAGTTTTCTGTCCAGTTGTCTTGGAAAAAGATTTCCTGTAATATCTACCATGATTTTTTCTTTCATAAAAAAATATTGTTATTTTATGATTGATTGTACTGCGGTAAATCCAATATTTTTCTTGCTTCTTCAGGGGAGGCAATCTCTCTGCCCATTATCATGCTGATGTGAGCGATACGTTCTACAAGCTGTTCATTTGTGGCAAGTTCTCCCTTTTTAAAATAAATAGAGTCTTCCAGCCCGACCCTGACATGCCCTCCCATGGCAATCGCATGTACACACATGGGCAGTTGAAACCTGCCTATCCCCGACACTGTCCAGGTTGAACCGGGCGGGATGGTGTTTTTAAGATGGACAAGATTGTCTATAGTTGCGGGGATCGCACCTTTCAACCCCATTACAAAATTAAAGTGCAGAGGCCGGGTGGCGAGCTTTTCTTCAGAAAGGTCAAGGGCATTTTGGATCATCCCGGTATCAAAAATTTCAATTTCCGGTTTGATGGCATAGGTCTTCATATCCCGGGCCAGATCTTTGATAAGACGCGGGCTGTTTGCGTAAACCTGAGAGGGGAAATTAACGGAACCGGTTGTGAGGCTGGCCATTTCCGGTTTCAGTTTCAGCCTTTCACTCCGGTCCCTGTATTCCATTCCTGCCCTTCCGCCGGTGGAGATCTGCACGATGAGGTTTGTTCTGCTCTTCAACCCCTGAGTGATCTCCTTGAATATGCTGAAGTCTGTTGAAGCAGTTTCATCAACTGGATTGCGGGCATGGATGTGTATAATGGATGCTCCTGCTTCTTCACAACGTATCCCTGTATTGATGATCTCTTCAGGCTGAACCGGCAGCCATGGATTATCTTTTTTAGTTGGAACTGAACCTGTTGGTGCCACTGTGATAATAAGTTTGCTCATCTCCTGCTGATTCCATATAAATTGTCACTGATTATAAAAAGCCGTCTTTATCAGGGCCTGCATTGTACAGTCTCTGAATGACAGGCATTTAGTTTAACAGATTTTCTGAAGGAATCAATCTTAATCGTTATTTTAAAAAGAGGGATTATTCCCGGCTGTTTTTTTCTGTTTCAAGACACAAAAGCAGGCAGGATATGTCATCACATAGTTGTGCTACATCGATTTTCCAACCCGGATTAAAGGCTTATCCGGATTAAAGGCTTATATTGATGAATTCATAGTACAGGTTGTCTTGGCTGGAAAAATTCTGTATAGAATAAGGATGCTGAAATTTTTCAAATTATCTCTTATCTGTTTTTTATTTTTCGCCGCATGTGAGGATACAAATATTCCCCTTGCAACTGATGCCGGTATGGATATGTTAAAGGCCGTGACCCTGAGTGATAAACAGGTGATACTTCTTGCTTCAGAAGCTTCGAAACAGTCTGATTCCAGAAATCGTATCTGCAAAAGCAGCAGCCCGTACTCCCAGCGGTTGAGAAGACTTGTCGGTAACAGATATGATGCTGATGGTTATATTTTTAATTTCAAGGTCTACTCCTCTTCCACTGTCAATGCCTTTGCAATGGCAGACGGCACCATACGCTTATACAGCGGGCTTATGGACCTGATGGATGATCATGAACTGCTTTTTGTAATAGGGCATGAAATGGGTCATGTGGTCAATAAGCATGTTAAAAAGAAAATTATGCTTGCCTATGCTGCCAGTGCAGTCCGCAAAGGAGTCGCGTCACAGGAGAATATAGTCGGTGCCATTACAGGCTCAGCACTGGGGGGATTCGTACAGGCTCTTTTAAATGCTCAGTTTTCCCAGGCAGAAGAGAGAGAGGCTGATGATTATGGTATCCTTTTTTTAAAAAATAATGGATTTAACATCAATGCTTCTGTTTCTGCATTAAATAAACTGGACACGCTTGGAAAAAATCACACTTTTCTTTCAAGCCATCCTGATCCTGCTTTAAGGGCAGAACGTCTGCAGCAGCAGATTGATTCACCTGAAACATTGAAACCATCCTCACTATTTGAAAAATTAAAGGAGAGATTGAGTGGTTATTTGACTAAATTATTTAAGCTGCTGAAAATTGAAACATGATTGAAACGTAAATGATTTATCTTGGATGTCATACTGCCCGGGGTAAACCTGCATAAATATTTTACAGGAGATTATCAGCATGATTAAAAAAATAATCGTATCCGTTTTAAGCTTTCTGTTTTTTATTACGGCTGGATGTGGAGAAGATCTGCCATTTGAATATAAATATACTTCTGCCAATGTTGTGATGATCAAGTACAAGGGTTCAATATATGAGCTGGACCGGTTTGGCATGAAAACAGCAGCACCTTTTACATATCGGTTTGAACCTGACGGAGATCTTGATATCATGATTGACGGCAAAGTTTATGATATAGACAGCCCGTATGATTTAGATAAACCAAAGGTGAGCAAAAAGAAAAGAAAAAGTAAGAGAAGGACAAAAAAGAGATAATAAAGAGTGACATATGGATGAAAATAAACTTCCGGTTCTGATTGCAGGTCCCATACTGAGAAGATCTCTGCCTGGTCAGATAATTATATGGTGGATATCAAAAGTACAGCTTAAAGGCAGATTAACATTATTTACTGACCAGGGGGATCAGCCGCTCTTTTCAATACCGGTTAACAACAGTAACACAAAAGTGGTTAAATTCGGAAAATATGCTTATGTCCATCTCCTTGATGTTCAATTAAATCCTGAACTTCCTGTGAATGAAAAGATTGAATATGACTTTACATTTAATTTAAAAAATAAAACAATAACACTTGCAGATCTTCTTCCCGGCCTGGTTTATCCGGAAGAAAAGAGACCTTTTTTTATCATCAAGAACAGAATAGAGAGGCTGCTGCATGGATCGTGCCGCAATCCGCACCACCCCAGTGACGACAGCATGGTTGCCGTTGACCGTGAAATCATGAATGCCATTGGAGATACCGATAAAATGCCGGCGCTGCTGATGCTGACAGGTGACCAGATCTATGCCGATGATGTTGCAGGTCCGATGCTCCATGCAATACACCAGACAATCAGGCTTTTAGGGCTTTATGATGAAATCTTTGAGGATTCTGCACTCCGGAGCTGCTGCACCCTTTACAGCAGCCCGGACACCTATTATGGAAGAGAGAAAATTCTTCCTTCGACAAAAGTGGGTAAAAGATGGTTTAACAGAGGCGGCAGGCACCCCGTGTTCACCTCTTTTTTTGCACATAATCATCTGATCACCTTTGCGGAATTTATGGCAATGTATATTCTGGTGTGGTCAAAATGCATGTGGGAACTGATTGAATTCAACTCAGAAGCAGTGCAGCCGTCTTTCAGGGCAGAGTATGAGAATCAGAAAATTGAAATAGAAAAATTTATTGCAGCATTACCGGCCGTACAAAGGGTTTTCGCACACATTCCCACATATATGATTTTTGATGATCACGATATTACAGATGACTGGAATCTGACAGCACAGTGGGAGAAAGCTGCATACAGCAACCTTTTTTCCAGGCGTATCATAGGAAACGGTTTAATGGCTTACTGGCTCTGTCAGGGATGGGGTAATGCCCCTGAAAACTTTGAACCCCTTTTTTCTGGGCCGGGTTCACTATACTGTAATCATCCATCCAGAGAGAATCATGATGCTCTTATCAACGTATTACTGGAATTCAGGCAGTGGCACTATGATCTTCCAACGAACCCCAAAATGATTGTGATTGATTCCAGAACAAGGAGGTGGCGTTCAAAGAAAAGGCTTTCAAATCCGTCCGGACTGCTGGACAGAAACGGATTAAATGAATTGCAGCAGGGCATGATGGATGAAAAAGCAGTCATTATTGTTGCTCCGGCACCCATTTTCGGTGTAAAGATAATTGAAATGATACAGAATATCTTTTCATTTTTCGGGTATCCGCTTCTGGTGGATGCTGAGAACTGGATGGCTCACAAAGGTACTGCATATCAGCTGCTGCAGATTTTCAAGAATATGAGAACACCGGATAATTTTATTATTCTCTCCGGTGATGTCCACTACTCGTTTGGATATGATGTTGTATTGAGGTTTAAAGATAACTCGCCGCATATATGGCAGATTACCTCATCAGGCATTAAAAATGAATTTCCGGGAAAGATATTGAAATGGCTTGACAGGCTCAACAGATGGCTGTATGCACCCTATTCTCCATTAAATATATTTACAAAAAGAAGGGATATGAAGATAAGAAACAGGATCCCGGTCGGGAAGGGGCTGGACCGCCTGGTCAATACAAGCGGCATAGGGCTTGTCCAGATTAATGACAGAGGAGAACCCTTAAAAATATTTGAACTCTATGCCAACAGCAGGAGACTGGAGTTTATATCAAAAAAGGAGAGTCTTTCTGCCTGATATCTGAATGGATAAAATCAGGCTGTTTTCAGATGTTAATTTTAAAAAAATAAGTTAAATTAAGAGTTGTTGTGCTTAATTTTGTTTACACTTTCCATGAACCAGTGACCGAGTAATTGAGGAGATACCATGAAACATTCAGAAAATATTTTCAGAGGATATCAGAACCTGGCATTGTATACACAGCAGTGGCATCCGGACAATCCAGATGCAATACTTATTATTGTACATGGTTTTGGAGAACATAGCGGCCGCTATATGAATGTTGTGAATAAACTGCTTCCAGAAGGTTTTTCCATATACAGTTTTGACCATCGTGGACATGGCAGATCACCGGGTAACCGCGGGCATGTGATGAGTTGGAAAGAGTATATCACAGATGTAAAGCTGTTTATCGAATATGTCCGGGGACAGCAGAAAGGCCTGCCTGTTTTTTTGATGGGTCACAGCATGGGAGGAATGATTGTATTAAATTATGCCATAAAATATCCTGACAGACTGGAAGGCGTGATTTCATCAGCTCCGCTTCTGGCTCAACCGGCAATATCACCGCTACTGGTATTTCTCAGTCGTATACTTTCGAAAATATGGCCCGGTTTTGCCATAGACACAAAACTGGATGTCAACCTGATATCCCGGGATACTGATGTCGTTAAAGCGTACCAGGAAGATCCACTGGTTCACAGTATGGCTTCGGCACGATTTGGTACGGAAATGCAGGCTGCCAGAAAGTGGACACTGGAAAATGCAGGAGAGTTTAACCTGCCGCTGCTGATTCTCCATGGTGAGGCAGATAAACTCGTTCCTGAACATGGCAGTGCTGCATTTTTTGAACGGGCAGGTACAGAAGATAAAGTGCGCCATCTATATCCGGAAGGGCAGCATGAACCACATAATGATATTGATCGTGAAAAAGTGCTGAAAGATCTGGAAGAGTGGTTAGATAAACACCGGTAACAATTTTCTGCTGCTGTATTCTGTACAGCTCATAATTTTCAGAACAGACAGCTTCAGAGTGTCTTCAGTACTTTTCTCACATGACGCAAATGCCTTTTACAGGTTTATACAACCTTTAGAATCTGTCAATTACAGTTATGCCTGTTTCGTTAAAACTGTCCATGGTGATAAGCTGATCCAGTGATTCTTCAAGTGTTATTTTTTTCAGGATCAGTTTTTCAGGGGAGAGTTTTCCTGCTTTTATCATTGACAGCAGCTCAGGATACTTATGGGCCTGCATTCCATGACTTCCGATAATCTCAAGTTCATGTGCCATAACTCTGTCCATTGGTACGGGAGGATATTTTTGATCTTCCGGCATAATGCCAACCTGAATGTGTTTACCACGCTTTCTCAGACTTGCTATTGAATTAAGGCAGGTAACCGGCAGGCCCAGCGCATCAATTGAGAGATGAACCCCTCCTTTTGTAAGCTCCCGTAAATGCTGAGCAACATCTTCTGTCTCTGATGCATTAACGGTTTCTGAAGCCCCGACAGTTCTGGCAAAATCAAGTTTTTCAGTTTTAATATCAACGGCAACTACATGAGCACCCATGGCGCTTGCAATCATGATTGCTGATAAACCAACACCACCGCACCCATGGACGGCAACCCACTGTCCTGCGGATAATCTGCCCTGTTCTGCTACAGCCCGGAAAGAGGTAACAAAACGACAGCCCAGGCTTGCTGCAGTGATAAAATTAATCTCTTCCGGCAGCTGCACAAGGTTGACATCTGCATAATCTATTGCAACATATTCTGCAAAAGAGCCCCAGTGTGTGAAACCGGGCTGGAACTGGTGGTCGCAAACCTGATGATTCCCTGTAGAACACTGGTAACAGCTTCCGCAACCGCAGACAAAAGGAAGGGTTACCCTGTCACCGATCTTCCAGCGGGTGACATTTTTTCCAGTGGCTTCAATCACTCCGGCAAGTTCATGACCGGGTATGTGCGGCAGCCGGATATCAGGATCATTCCCCATCCAGCCATGCCAGTCACTCAGACAGAGTCCTGTTGCTTTTACACGGATGACAACACCCTGATCCGGTGGGGTTGGATCCGGCAGATTCTTAATAGCTAATGGTTTTTTAAATTCAGTGTAAACTGCTGCTTTCATGGAAAGACCCCCTTAAACGCTCTATCTCAATGATAATCTTGAATACAGCTTCCCTGCACCTGATTCAGTTCATACACTCCAGTTTATCCATCTTGATCGCTTCTGCCCTGCACGTGTTTGCGCAGAGGCCGCATCCCCAACATTTTTCATTGTCAAAAAGAATATTTTTTCTCAGTCGGCCCTCTACTCTTACTTTTGAATCATCATGATAAAAGGCATCAAAGTGACAGCGGCTGACACATACGCCGCAGAAAGTGCAGACTTCCGGGTTATAAGCTGCTGTATAACGACTTCTGGGCCAGACACCTTTACTGCCTAATTTCTCTGCTGCCCTGAAAGGATAACAGTCGCAGGCACAGCAGTTGCAGATAGCATGCAGTCCCCTTGACTGCCATTCACTGTCAGCGGTGTGCATCAGACCTTTTCTGTCAGCATGACGGACAAGGCTCCTGGCTTCTTCCCTGGTGACTCTTTTACCATGCCCCCGGTCAAGGGAAGCCAGTGCACCATCATCCATCCAGATACAGGTATCCACAGGAGAGGAACAGTTCTGACCCAGGCGGCGGCAGTCACACGGCTGAACAACAATGTGAGTGGCCGCATCAATCATATCTTCTACCTCACTCAGCAGCATCACTGTATCATTGGGCAATGTGTTTTCTGCTGATAATCCACTCATTTTCCGTTCAACATTCAGGCGGTGTTTTTCAGTGAATTCATCCAGAAAACGGCGATTCATCTCTTTTCGGGCTTCTGCCGGTATATCATCCCAGTTTTCATACTTGCTGAAATGGTCCAGCCGTTCACCAAAATTGGCCTGTTTATATAAAATCACACTGTTTTTGACTGTTTTGTTGACAATACAGCGGGAGTAACACTGCTCAAGCAGTTCTCCTGCATAGTCGGGAGTAGTCTTGAGAAGTTTTGCTGCCTGCTCTGCTGTTACCGCTTCTCCCTGCAGGGCCACAATCAGTTGCATCTCCTGCTCTTCTACTATCATTGCAATGTAAGGCTGTGCTGTCTCCCAGACATCAAAGAGTTTGAAAAATTCGTTATGGATTGACATAATGCAGAGAAAATTTTTTAGAATTATGATTCATATAAACCCGGCCGCTGGAGAGAAAACAGTCTCAGCTCCATGCAGCCGGGCAGATAACCGGTTATGCTTCTTCAGAGATTGTAATACCTTTACTTTCAAGGAATGATCCAAAGGCCACATCTGTTCCTTTGATATGCTTGAACAGCCAGTTTACCAGAAGTGAATCCATTGAATCGGCAAGCAGGTGTGTTGCTCCCTCTTCATTAAACTCATCCTCAAGATTGCGTAAAGTTGCTTTGAATGTCTCATGGATTTTTTTGTGGTCTTCCACTTCTTTAAAGCCGTTTGCCTCCATATGTTTCTCTTCAGCGGAGAAATGAAATTCTGTATAGTCAATCAGGAATCCGAGAGTAGCTGCTATTTTCTCAGGTCCCTGCTGCAGTTCCAGCGATTGTTTCAGATCATTGAGCCGCTGTATCAGCATTTTGTGCTGTGCATCAATAAGTTCGATTCCAACAGAGAGATCTTCTGTCCAGACTATTTCTTTCATTTTATTATTTCTCCTTTAACATGCTGTTTATTATTGTATTGCATCCATGACTGCTTTTAAACTGATTCCTCTCAGTTTTTAACTGCAGTTGGATGCACGTTCCTGCAGTGTTAGGTAACAAATTTTTGTCAAGATAACAATATTACTTTCCGGATATTTGTCATAAGGATCAAATTTTTAAATTTTACCTTTGGCCCGTTACGATTGATGAGAAAATTTCATTACTGATTTTTTCTATATGGGGATTTTTCATATCATGGCATCAGCAATCCTATGAACGACAGGATCATCCACTGGAAAAAATTAATCACAGGGTCCAGAGCTCCCATATACAGCAGCCCGATAATAATGATGAAACCAAATTTTTCAAGTCGCAGAAGAAAGGATTGAACAGCAGGAGGAGCGAATCCCATAAGGATTTTAGATCCATCAAGAGGAGGCAGGGGTATCAGGTTGAAAGCAGCCAGGATAATGTTGATTTTCGCAAAAACCAGCAGGATCACTGCAGGCATCTCCTTTTGCGGGAGGGAAAGCAGCTGGAGGAGAAAAAGAGCTGCAAAAGCGAGTATCATGTTCATGATGATTCCTGCTGAAGAGACCAGTATCATTCCTTTTCGCTGGTCCTGGAAATTTCTGAAATCCACTGGTACGGGTTTTGCCCAGCCAAATCCAAAAATGAAAAGCACAATGGTCCCCAGGGGGTCAAGATGCTTTAACGGATTGAGGCTCAGACGACCGAGCATTTTGGCTGTTGGATCGCCCAGCCTGTAAGCCACCCATCCGTGTGCCAGTTCGTGAAAAATAATTGCATAAAGCAGGGGTATTGAAATGAGAATGAATGCAAGCGGATTTTTAATCAACAGGTTGAGAAGGCCCATTTAGTCACTCCTTGTTATTGTTTTACTGAGACCTCGTATAACGTCCATTATTCAAAGATCTCTTACTTTACTGCTGTACGTTAATTATCCGGAGAACTCAGGCCGGATAAAATCTGTATGTTCATACTGTCTGGCAGGCCGGTTCTGATCCTGTGCGCTTCAGATCTGCCAGACCCTGTTCCTGCTTCAGCATATATGCCAACATCCCTGAATAGCAGATTGCCTTCTTCTACTGCAAGAAGATTTTCTCATTTATCTGATACAATACCTGCCCCGGCTGAATACCCTGTCCTTATAACATATCTTTTATCTGTTTTCATCTCAGCATATGTGTGAAACTGAAAGGTTTGATCCTCTGGAGTTCTTTTTTCACTGTACCTGAAGATTCTGTTTCCTGTAATAGAGATTAAAACATACCGCGGACAGATTTTAACAGCTTCAGTAATGAGCCTCTACCGGTCCCTCTGCCAAGTTCCAGTCCGGTGATTACCACTCTGTTTGTCACACGGATGCGGTCGCCCCAGATTCCTGAATCCCGGTATCCCCATAGATCATGGATGACATAGGGTTTGTCCATGACATTTCCGAGATAGAGCATGATATGGCCTTTCATATATAGGAGGCTTGCAGCCGGCAGGCCTGATGATATCACTGAAGCCCGGCGTTCATGTTCCGGGAGTGGGGTATCAAAGGTTACCAGATCCCGGCCCACACGGGCCTGGGCAGCAGAATTTCTCGGAAGTTGAATACCCACGGTTGAAAAAACCGACTGAATGAACTGTGAACAGTCCTGATTTCCGTGGGAACCACCCCATCCATAGGGGACATTGAGCATTTCAAAGGCCTGTTCGATAATGTGACGCCGGGTATAGGGCAGACTTCCCCGGACAATCTCTCCGGCCTTGAGATACCCTGTTTGCATTTCAAGCTGACCGCTCTTGAGCCTGAAGGGCAGCATCACTGCCGCACAATCAGGCTGGGAGATGTCAAGAAGTTTGAACCGCGTACCCATTCTCACAAAACCAGCGTACCGGGTCATGGCTCTGTCCCGGTAGAGACTGGCCTTTGCCCGGATAACCGTTACAAAGGGAGTTTTTTTGATGTCCTCCAGAATTTCCTGCCGGCAGAGGGCTGTCTGATCAGCCCTGACCCATCCGTCACTGGCAGGTCCTTTCACCCAGAACCATTGACCGTCAATGCTCTGGTGCAGGATTGCAACTGCTGTTCCAATGTCCAGACCATTGTTCTGCAGCCTGTCAAAATCAATATCTCCAGCCTCTTTGTAAAGGGGAGCAGGGGTGGGCAGCAGCCTCTGATCTGCAGCTGCCGTTATCAGGCCCCATTTTGCCGGCACCCGGGCGGGGATGACCGGCAGATTCATTTTCTGTTCCAGATCAGCAAAAAATTCAGGGGGGGCAGGACGTCCGTCTGCTCTGTAGTAACGTCTGCTGTCGCGGAAACGGACCAGCCAGCGCCTGATATCGGATACGATTCTGCTGCCTTCAAAGGTATCAGGCAGGCGTGCGATATCCCTGGTCAGCTCGAGTCTCTCCCGGATATCCTGATTCAGGGCCTGAATTTCTCTCCTGTTCAGAATGATCCGGTCAGGTTCATTGATCTGTCCGATCCAGAAACCCGCTGTTTTCATTTCAGGCTGGATTGACGGCTGTATCGTCGGGGCAACCCAATAGGTTTTTTCTGTTACAGGCCTGAGAAGTGAGCAGCCGGTCAGTCCTGTCAGGCAGAAGGCGGTAAGGAGGGTGCACACCAGGACAGCAGGCAGATGCAGAAAAGTTTTAGCAGCGGAACCGGATAATCTGACTGGATATATGTTATACACAGGACACCTTAATCGTATTTAAATGTTAATTCAATAAAAGAAGAGATACTCATTTCATGTATCTGATCTGCAAGGCTTGACAGTTCAAGGTATGAATCCTTTTTTTTCTCATCAGGATTTTTGATATTATACTGCCTGAACCGCCAGAATGAAGCTGCAACAGCTGCATATTCAATAAAGTTTTTCAATTGTTTCCGTTCTTGATTATTTAATGCTGTACATGATTGATATCCCTGGATTAATTCTGATATTTTATTATAATCAATGATACCGTTTTTAGAGCAGCATCCTATAATACACATGCCGATATCAAATAGTGGATAATACCTGCACGCATCTTCAAAGTCCAGCACAGCAACCAGGTTTCCATTTGAAAACAATAAATTATCCCGGAAAATATCACCATGAATGAATCCTCTTTTTACTGAATCGTTAATTGATATTTCAAGAAATTGTTTCTTCTCTTTCAACCACAGAAGATAGGGATGCTGAAAACCAGATTCCAGTGTCTGTTCAAATGCATCCAAACCAAATGGAAAAGAATCAGACATCTGTTTAATCACAGGGGTATCATGTAGCTTTGCCATAGCCTGTCCCACCTGTTTCAGCATATTTGAATCCAACTCTTTTACCATTTCACCATCCAGGTATTGCTTCACGTAGACGGGTTTGTCTGACAGCATAATATAGCCGGACCCTTTCTCTGTCCGTATCAGACGGCTGGCAGGAAATGATTTTGATTCAAGATAACTCAATATCCCGGTCAATGTATGAATTTCTCTGGTGTTTTTTTCATCACAGATTGTTAATATATATTTTCCCTTATCTGTTTCAACGGTAAAGCTTGAGTTGGCCTGCCCCCCCTTCAGGACAGAGATCCGGATCAGATCACCCATATCATAATTGTTAAGGATCTGGTTTAAGTCATCATCAGATAAACGCGTATATTCAGCCATTACATTATCCTCTTTTTGATATCCTCTGTTGAATGGCAGTGACAAGCAGATGTACCTGCTCTTTCAGTTCTGAAGAAGCAGACAGCCCGCCATCCCCGGCAGATGAAGTAAGATCAGTCTGCTTTCTGTAATTCGGGATATAGTTGGCCACAAGATAAAAAAAGAGAGCTGTTGAAATACCCGAAAAATGGCTGACAGGCATGGTGACAAACGGCTGGTGCCCCCAGTAGGGCAGCAGGGAATCGCTTCTGATCAGCTCTATAACAATCTTAAGAGGGAGAAGAGTGATGATACAGAGAGAGATAATTTTCCAGGAATTTTTCCTGATTTTCATGAGAGCAGCATAATACAATAAACCGCAGGCAATACCGGACAACCCGCCATAGTAGCGCATATCCGGTTTGAAAACCAGTAGTGTCATGCCAGTGGCAAGGGCTGTCAGGCAGAATAAAAATAAGAGAAGATAAACATTTTCTCTTTCAATGATCCATGCTGCAGCTGTAAAAGCAAACAGATTATAGACAAGATGGTTGATTGTCAGATGAACAAAATGAGAAGAGAACAGTCGCCATACCTCACCACACAGGATTGCCTCCCGGTCAAATATAAAAACTGAGGCGATTTCCGGAAAAACAGAAGACAGCATGCAGATAAAAACGATCGATAAAGTCAGTACGGGCAGTTTTTTTATCATTGCCTGTTGTTCTTTTTTGTCCAGTATGTTATTGATGCCACTTCTTCACCGGTAAACTGTGTCTGGTCATAGGAAAGAAGGGCTATAACATCAATACCATACATTGTTTTTATCTGGTCCAGGTTTGCAAACCCACCATCACTCCTGAGGTAGGCCGAAGGGATAATTTCAATTGATTTGACAAAATCATATTGATTAAAATGTTCACTCACCTCTTTCATTAAATTCATCTTGTCAGCTTCTGTAAGTGCTTGAGTGTAAACCTTATTCTCCGGCACAAAAGCAATACCGACCCTTAACGGGAGTTTTAATCTCGGGATGCCCGGAACTTCTATATAATCCTGCTTGTCTGGATAAAGATACTGCACAACACTGGTGCTGCGGTGGCGTTTGGACTGGATCCCACAACTTGTTACCAAAGCCAGAATTGTCATTATAAAAATAATCTGTTTACAGACATTCATCAGTTTCACAGTAACCATTGTTTATCTTCTTTCCGCTGAGCGGCATATAATCTGTTCCGGTAATCATAACTCCAACGGATCAGAACTCTCCCTGTTTCAAGATTTCACTCCTGCCTGTTTGAACGTCTGCGAAGAACTGTTATCTGCTTTGAATCCTTTATGAAAGGTAACCATACCCCGGGGAGTATGCCTGCCAAAAGAGAGGGTGAAGAACACCTCCGGCGGAACATCCTCCAGCACAAGGGATGAAGGGTTCTTGAATCCGAATTTTATATAGAAATCAGGGTGTCCCACCACACAGCAGCCTGCAGCACCCATTTTATTCAGTTGTGACAGCCCTTCTTGAACCAGTGCTGTGCCAATGCCCTGCCGGTGATACTCGGGCAATACGGAAACAGGGCCAAGTCCATACCAGTTCACTGTTCCATCAGAAACAGATACTGGTGAGAATGCAATATGACCGATGATATCACTCTCCAGCTCCGCCACCAGGGATAGCGTCAGTGCTCCGGCTTTTCGCAGAGCCTTGATAATGAAATGTTCTGTATTGTTACTGATTTCCAGTGTTTTAAAGGCAGCAGCCGTCACCTCGGTTATGCCGTCAATGTCAGATTCTGCCTCAATCCTTATGATTATATCCGGGTTCATGGTTTTTTCCTGTATATCATTTTTATCTGTTCTTCTATTTTTTATAGGGATTTTTGCATAATGCTCAATTTTGCTATGGTGCAGGGCAGATGGAAATTATAACCAAAGGAATGCCTCCAGCACCTGGATGATCATTAAATTGCTTGATTATTGCATTACTGCCTGCCAGGAAACGATCAGAAAATTCCGGAAACAGTGTCAACCACCCCAGTTTTAAACAGTCTATCGTAATGAAATTCCGCCGAGTTTGGTTTCAAGATACTCATCAAGTCCTTCAGAAGCCCCTTCTCTTCCTATACCGCTGTCTTTCATTCCACCAAAGGGCGCAGAGGCGGCTGTCGGATTAATGTCATTGATTCCGATAATACCGAATCTTAATCCTTCAAACAGCTTCATGGCCATTTTTAAATTTTCTGTATAAATGTAAGCGGCAAGACCGTAATTTGTGTCGTTGGCTCTCTCTAAAAGTTCATTTTCATCTTTATAAGCGATAATTGGCGCAACAGGACCAAAGGTTTCCTCCCTGTAAATACGCATGGACTCTTCAACATTATCCAGGATCGTGGGGCTGTAGAAAAAACCGTTTTCAAATCCATCTGATTTTATCCTGTAACCGCCGGCAATCAAGGTGGCCCCTTTGTCAACAGCGTCACGGACCTGTCTGTCGACTTTATTAAGAGCCATATCATTAACAAGGGGGCCTATGGATACACCAGGCTCGAAACCTGAACCGGGTTTCATTTTTTTCACACTGGCTGTCAATACTTCCAAGAATGCATCTTTCATCTCTTCATGAACAAAAATTCGATTGGGACAGATACATGCCTGGCCGGTATTTAAAAATTTTACCAGGGACAATCCCTTGGCTGCAATCCGTGGATCAGCGTCTCTGCACACAATAAAAGGGGCATGCCCGCCCAGTTCAAGGGAAATGCGTTTCATGTTTTTTGCTGATTTTTGTGCCAGCATTTTCCCGATTCTGGTGGAACCGGTGAATGTAATTTTTCTGACCCTCGGATCAGAAACAAATATTTCACCCACTGGTGCCGGGTCTTCTGCAGTTACCAGGTTTGCAACACCATCGGGTAATCCGGCTTTTTCCAGCAGCTTGAAAACTTCTATTGCACACATAGGTGTTGCCTCTGCAGGTTTGAGGACAATCGTACAGCCGGCAGCCAGTGCAGGAGCAACTTTCCGGGTAATCATTGAAACTGGATAATTCCAGGGTGTAACAGCGGCAACCACACCCACGGGTTGCTTTAGAACCATGAACCGCTGGTCAGATCTGGCAGAAGGAATGGTCCGTCCGTAATTTCTTTTGGCCTCCTCGGCAAACCAGAGCAGAAAATCTGCACCGTATTTTACTTCGTTCCGGGCAGCCTGTAACGGTTTGCCCTGTTCTTCGGTCATGACAGCGGCCAGAGATTCCAGGTTTTCCATCATGAGTTGATATGCCCTGTATAAAAATCCGGATCTCTGGTGAGCCGTCTGTGTTGACCATGTTTGAAATGCTTTATCTGCAGCTGTGATGGCTGAAAGGATTTCCGCCTCTCCGCCATCTGGAATTGCTCCAATGACTTCTCCGGTTGCAGGGTTGTAAACCTTGAATTCTTTCAAGCTGTCTGCTGTTATCCATTTCCCGTTGATAAACATCAAATTGTCTCCAGTCTGTTATGCATTTTTGAATAAAGTTTTATACCGGGTTTACCAGGCAGGTGTCATGTTTTTTTCATTTTTTTCCGGTTTTTGGTCCAGATCAGTCACGCAGCTTTTTGGCATCGCCTGAAATGTTCTGTTTATATTACCGGCTCTTCAAATCTGTTTAATTCTACATTCTTCCGGACATGGTGCGGTTTAAAAATACGACCATTCATCACGATATAGATGCCGGACTCAAGAATCTGAACAGCAGTGACGGCGCATCCTATATTGAATACCGCATCACTGTCCCGGAACTGGGCAGGATACATTGAGCCGGTCATGACGATGGTTTTACCTGAAATGTTTTTAAGTGCCTTTGCCGTATCAACCATGGTATCGGTGCCGTGAGTGATAACAACTCTTTCAAACTGAGTAGATTTCACTTTCTGCCTTATCAGTTCACGGTCTTTATCTGTGAAATCGAGACTGTCTTTTCTGATAATAGATTCTACATCGTAGTCCAGAACAACATTAGCACGCTCCAGAACCCCTTTTGCCTGTGGATCTCCAACCTGATATTCTGACTTCTGATCAAAGTAGATCTTGTCAATGGTACCGCCTGTGGTAAAAATTTTAATTTTCATCTTCTCTTTTTCCAGTACTTACATTTGAGTTCAGGGGTAAGTATAACCTCTACAGCACAAATTGGCAATTGGTATATGCAAAGAGATCTCTGCATAATAACAAAATTGAGCTTGATGCAAATATCTCACAAATTGATCCCTGCTATACGATCCTGCCTGATACGTCGACTTCTGTTCTGCACCCTCACAACTGCACATGAATCATATTGTAAAAGCGAAAGAGACTCACAATTTTAATCTGCCAGATCTGCTTTCTGGTGAAATCATTCCTGGTGGGGAATTTCGAAAGCATTGGATATTCTTCAATGATTTTGAGTGTATCTACCCACTTTTTAAGACTGGAAGCTCTTTTCAGATGCCACTTGATAAGTGGAGATGCATCCATTTTGCCGCTTTTCATGATTTTCTTGATTTCCCTGTTTGACCCCCATGCGGGAAGCCATGACATTGAATCAAATATAAGATGGGATAGAGGATAGATTTCGGCAAGTTTGCAGAACAGGATCTCAACTTCCCGGGCATTGAAGTACATCAGTACCCCTGCAGCCATGAACAGAATGGAACGGCCTTCAGTCCACCGGGATATGTCATCAATCCAGGTGAAATCAAAAATGGATTTAGCAATCGTGATTTCACGTTCCAGGTCAGGAATAAGTTTCTCCTGAATCAGCTTCTGCCGCATGGCAACGACATCTGGAAGGTCTATATTGATCCAGATAACCGTTCCATTGTCAATTCGCTGAAAAGTGGTGTCCAGACCCGCTCCAATATTTATCACAACCGCCCGGCTGTTATCTGCAAGAAATGCTTTAGTGATGTTGTCGAAGTTGTACGTCCGGATAGCCCATACACTTTGATGATCCGCCAAATGTCCTTTCTCAATCCGGGTGAAATCATAGTCAATGCTTTCCACTATATTTTTAGCATGGATGTCAGATACGATGGGATTGTCTTTATCTGTCTCCCGGGCTCTTGCCCATAGAGGCAGCATCAAAGTCTCCTGAACCAGACCCAGATCGACCTTAACTCTCTGATTATTCATATTCCCTCCATACGTAAAAAAATCAGGCTGTTTTTATGCAGATATGATCATTGAATTTCAGCTATGCATTCTATTTCAACCAGTGCGTCTAATGGATTCTGCTGAATTGAGATGGTAGTTCTGCTGGGTTTGTGTCCTTCAAACATCTCTTCATAGACTTTATTCATGCCTTTGAAATCATCCATATTCTTCAGATACACTGTTGTTTTAACAATGTTTTTCAGGGACAGATCCATTCCAGATAAAACAATGGAAAGATTCTTTAAAACCCTTTCAGTTTGTTCTTGAATGGTAATGCCGACCAGTTTCATTGTTCTGGGATCTAACGGGGTCTGCCCTGAACAGAAAACCAGATTTCCCACTTTCATTGCATGGCAATACGGTCCAATTGCCTCAGGTGCTTCATTAATGTTTACCGGTTCCATTGAAATTCCTTTAGTTTTGTGTCTGGTATGTGTGAAAGCGTTTCACAATTCTCTCCACCTTCATGATCAGATTGTTTACTACCTTTTTTCTATTGCAATAGTAAAATGTGAGATCTTTGCATAATGCTTGATTTTCGTAATTTTTTAGTACTTTTTAGGGTTGATACTCTCCGGATTTCATCCAGCTTCACACAATATACAATGAGTGTCCTGCAGCGGAGCCCTATTTATCCGGAAGTTTAAGGAACTGCCCAGCAGTTCCACCACCATCTATAGATAAAGCCTGTCCCGTGATATAAGCTGCCTGCTCTGAGGCTAAAAATGCAAAAAGGTTCGCGATTTCATCTGGTTGAGCATGACGGTTCAAGGGGATACCGGCATTAACAGTATCCAGCATTTCCTGTGTATATTCGGCCTTCTGCATAGGAGTCAGGGTGTAGCCCGGACACACAGCGTTGACACGCAGCCACGGTGCCATTTCCAGTGCCATTGTCTGGGCCATTGAAATGATCCCTGCCTTGGAGGCGTTGTAATCAGCATAGAGGGGGCGGCCTTCTGTACCATTCACCGATGCGGTAAAAAGCACTACACCTGAACCCTGTTTTTTCATCCGTGTGACAGATTCCTTTGCACATAGAAACATGCCGTCCAGATTCACTCTCAAAACTTTTGACCACTGTTCATATTCGATTTCCCAAAATGGTCTTCGGAAACTGATTCCGGCATTTGAAATCAGGATATCAATGCCGCCTATGAGGTCATCAACATGCTCAAATCCGGATCGCACCTGGTCTGGATCACTGACATCAACACAAACCCCGCCACTCAATTCAGGAATCAAGGATAAGGTTTTATCTAAATTTTCAGGGTCTATATCAAAGATAGCGACTTTGGCGCCTTCGCCTGAAAACCGTCGGGCTGCTGCCTGTCCGATTCCGCTGGCTGCTCCGGTAATAACAACCCGTTTGCCCTTTAGATCTGAATATATGGCCATGTTTTCTTCTCCTTTTTTTATTGATCAGGATGCAATCGTCGACGTGATGTCGTTTAGAAGGTAAGCGGGATTATCACCCCCTCTTTGAGAAGGGAGAAAGCCCAGTTTTTTCAGGTCCGGCAAAACATCTACCGGAAGGTCACAATTGTCCATTTTTTGATTAAGCACGCCTCCCATGATAACCGGAGTATGACATTCCAGTTTATCCAGATGTGCTTTCAGGCTCCTTGCATACTCAAGAGCCATGCCATTGTGTGTGGAAAGCAGTATGCCGTCAGCCGGGTTCCCGGAGGCGGCTTCAGCAACTTCGTCGGGGTTTTTCTCAGCGCCGAGATAATGGACCTGCGCCCCTGCGTATTGACACAATTGTGCCAGTATCATTATGGCATGCTCATGGACATCAGTTGATGCTATTATAAGCCTGCGGCCCTTAAGCTGTGCCGCGTTCTCTTTTTTCTGAAACAAATCCAGATGGTCGGAAATGCTTTTTTCAGACAATTTGAATATATCAGTCTTTAAAACCGGTTCTCTTTTGCGGATATTGTCTGTGGTGGATATGCCTGCCCCGAATATCTCTTCGAAGATCGAGGGACCCAGTTTTTTTAATACAAAAAGCAGTTCAACCGGATCCAGAATATTCACACCAGCCTCTTTGAGACCGTCAAGGGCATTATCAAAAACAATCCTGCCTTTTGACACCACTCTTCTGGAGAACCGTTCCGCGTCTGTAAAATCAAAGTAGGGAAATATTCGCCGGGCGGTTTTTTCTACTCTGCGCCCCAGTGTCTGGGCCTGAATAATTTCATCAACTGAAGGGATCCGGATGCCTTCGGTCAATGGCAGTGGAAGGACTGCATGTCCTGTGGGGCATTTCAGCTGAGCCAGGATATCCCACAGCAGGTATTCGCTGACAATACCGCTGTTGACAGAAGGGTTATCTGTAAAAGATATCGTGTCCCCGTAAAACATGCTTCCAATGCATTCGTGATTATGAATCTCATCCAATGCAAATATCCAGCCCGCTCTTTTAACCGGATCACTGGTCAGGCCGCCGATGCAATGGCACAGTTTGGCTCCCAGAAGTGTTTCAACAATATATTTTTCCAGAAACGCCCATCCTGCAATCGTGGCACAGTCATAAAAGAGGGCACCGAAACCATCTTCCAGATAGGAGTGTAAAAGGGTTCCGTTTTTTCTCAGTCTCCCCATGAGTGCAATGGCGTTTACAGTTTGAATTGCAGTATGACCCATATCTTTCCATCCCGGGGCTTCCTGTGAAAAATACTGGGAAAGGTTTCCAATTGTTGTGACACCTGCTTCCAGGGCATGAATTGTATTTTCAAGGGAGGCCGGGAATCCGATCATGAAATCTCCCATATGGGGAGTAATGGGGGCTGCCTGACCGACTGCCTTCCAGTCGCTGCCGGAAACCAGCATAGGGCCTGTCTCGGCAATCGCTTTTTTTCTTAACCGTTCAGGTAAACCCATTCGCCGGTCCAGGCATATGCCGGATCGGTCTACACTGAAGCCATTGGATTTCCCAGCACGATAAAGCTTTTCCAGTGCTGCAGCTGTTCCATCCCAGGAATTTAATCCAATGTGCGCATGAAAGGCAATCCGTCCCTCTCTGATACACTGCTGCTTATATTCACGCTCGGATGAAACGTTGAATTCATCCATGAATAAGGTCCGACCGATCCGGATCTGGCGGGCCAGGGATTTTCCATCTCCGCTCATATTTTTAATGGAGGGAGTGCCTGAATCTAAAATCATTTTTATTCTGGAATTAAAATCAGTGAAATCCATGCCGCCTATCCTTTCATCCGCTTGCTGACCGCCTCCAGAGCATCTGACCAGGTTTTCAAACCGCCGCCTTTAGATAAGATTCCGGCGCCCTGTTCAGAAATGCCGCCTGGTGTGGCCAGGGTTTTCCAGATTTCTCCCAGGCTCATGCTGTCCTGGTAACCGGCCATGGCACAAGCCCCTTCAATGGTTTCAACTACCAGTTTTCTGGCTGTATCCGGATCAATCCCCTGCTCCCCGGTCCAGGTTGCAGCCTCACTCATGAGCAGAAACAGCCAGGCATAAAACGCACCCACAAGAGCCGTTCCCGGAGCAAAAGAGGCTTCATCCGGCAGTGGATGGACATGGCCGACAAGGGAAAAAAGCGCCTGTACATCGCTGTTGTCAGGGTAGATAATAACAGGGCTTTTATTTACTACAACGCATGAAACCGGCATGGCCCTGACAACTCCGGCCGGAGCAGCTAATGGTTCCAGTATCTTGAGCGATACACCGGCGGCCACAGAAACAAGAACCTGTTCCGGTTTAAATGTGGTATCGGCCAGCGCGCTCTTGACATGTTCCGGACGCGTTGCCAGAAGGATGATATCTGATTTTTCAACCACCTCCTGATTACGGGTGGAAAAAAAGCAATCATGTTCCGCAGCAAACGCTTCAGCCGTTTTTGAAAAGGCGTCTGCTAATAAGAATTCAAGATTCCTGTCTGCCTTTGCAAGACCGGTAATCAAAAATTGTCCCATATGTCCGACACCGATTAATCCGATTCGTTTTTTCATGCAAGCCCCTCTATTTTTAAAACAGATTAACAGAGATCTCGTATAACGCCCGCTTCTGCATTCAAGCGTCTTTTTTCAGTTTCAAATCAATGACCGGATTTATCAGCGGCATGAATCCCTTGATCCGGCATTCAATTGAATCGCCATCCTTTAATTGCACCGCTCCGGGTGTTCCGGTTGAAATAATATCGCCCGGAAGCATTGTCATAATCCGTGAATGGTATGAGACCAGAAAATCAAGGGGGAATGTCATGTTTGAAACCACATTTTCAGCATGGATCCGGTTGTTGATAATGGTTTGAATCCTGAGGTTGAAAATATCCTTTATTTCATCAATTGTATAGAGTATCGGCCCAAAGCTGAAAAAAGTGTCAAAGCTTTTGGACTGTGTCAGATTCCTGGGATTTCGTCTTAAAATATCCTCTGCCGTCATATCGATAATCGTTGTGACTCCGGCAATAACAGAACGCCACTCCTCTTTTTTCACATCTCTGCAACTCTTTCCGAAAATCAGCCCGAGTTCTGCCTCTCCGGTTGTTTTTTCCGATAATAGAGGGATCTTTATAGCATCCTGATGACCGATGATGGCAGTATCCGGCTTCATAAAACTCGCCGGTTCCAGAACAGGAGCCTGCTCAGACAAGTCTGCGGCATGGGCTTTATAGTTTAACCCGATCCCCCAGATTTTTCGCGGCCGCCGGTACAGGGGCCTGAACCGGATATCTTTTTCAGGAATAAAAAGTTCCTTTTTATTCTGAATGACGGCCTCAATATTTTGATAAAACCAGGTTTTGATCTCCTCTAACATCCCGCTGGATAAGATGTCCAATACCTCAACGGGCCAGTTTTTATTAAACTGCTCATTGATCAGATGGATTGGCAAGCCTCCCTGATCCGTTATGATGCCTGCGGTTTCTTCCCCCTCAAAAAACAGACTGGCAATTTTCATTTTCTGACTCCTCAAGTAAAATTAAATATTGTCGCTGTTTTAAATATGTCAATCAGCTCTTTGAAACACATTTCTGGCGTACAATCAAAGTTATGTGCAGGATTTTATTCTTTTATGGTAATCGGTTTATCTTTAACACCGGCATAGAAAACGATTATCTCTGCAGCCTCATTTCCGCTGTTCTCCCCAAAATGCCAGGTGTTCACAACTTCCACGATTGAATCCCCGGCTTTCAGATGCAGTGTTTTGCTGTCTTTTGTTACAACGGTCAGCTCTCCTTTCAGTAATACACCCGCATTGATTACCGGATGCTGATGCAGAGGCAGCTTTGTTTTTGGCGGAATGGATATTCTCAGAATGGTTACTTCCGGCTGACCTTCCGGATAATGGGATAACGTATCGCCATTCCAGCTGTGAATGGTTCTGGCTAAAACGTCTACAGATACTGTGTTGTTATCAAGTGCCCAGCTGTTACTTGCTAAAAATAGTGTGAGACATGCTGCACACAAAAATTTTTTTAAAACATTATTCATTGCTGAATCCTTTTTGTATATCATTTTCTTGAATATATTCTGCGCTGTATTGTTCCATGAAGACTAATTTGATATCTATTTCAGAATAGTCAAGACTTTTTCAGAATCAAGGCTGATAAAGTCGATTTTAAAGGGTGTTGTACAGTGTGTACAGCTGCTGTGAACTTATCCATTTCCAGCCTTAGGAATATTTATTGATCATTTGTAATAAATCTGCCTTCTTAACCGGTTTTGAGAGGAAATCGCTGCAGCCGGCGGCAAGACATTTCTCCTTGTCATCAGCAAAGGCATGAGCTGTCAAGGCAATGATGGGTGTTGACCTCTTCCCGTTGCAGCTCTCCCATTTTCGAATTTCCCCGGTTGCGGTATAGCCGTCCATGACTGGCATTCTCATATCCATCAATACAAGATCAAAATCTTCTTCTACATATTTCTCGAAACCGCTCTTGCCATTCTCTGTCATCTTCAGGCTGTGAAGAGTATTTTTCAAATATGCCTTGATGATGATTTGATTTTCTATTGCATCATCCACCACTAAAATTTTACATAACTCCTTTTTCTGTGAATTTGTCTTCTTCTCCAGCGGGTTAAAATTCAGCTCTTCAGATTTTATTCCATTTTCAGGTGTATGACCAATGCCGAACCTGGCAGTAAAGGAGAAAGTACTTCCTTTTCCCTGCTCACTTTTAACCCGGATCTCTCCATCCATCATTTTGACAAGGCGTCTGCAAATGGCCAGTCCCAGACCTGTTCCGCCATATTTACGGGTAGTGGAGGAATCAGCCTGGGAAAAATCTTCAAATATGTTTTTTTGTTTTTCTGCAGACACACCAATACCGGTGTCATGCACTGAAAACAGCACGACAACTTCGCCTTTATCCCTCTCCTTGACACTTTGATCACCGAGTCTGACATCAATGGTTATTTCACCCTCATTGGTAAACTTGACAGCATTGCCCAAAAGATTTATGAGAATCTGGCGGAGTCTGGCACCATCTCCAACAAGCTGATGCGGGACATCCTCATCCAGGTGCCACTTCAGATTGAGACCTTTCTGTCCGGCAATGAGTGCCATGACTTCACAGCTCCTGTTGACGGTCTCAAAAAGATCAAAATCAATTTTTTCCAGTTTCAGTTCACCAGCCTCCACCTTGGACAGATCAAGTATGTCGTTAATCAAGTTAAGCAAATTTTCTCCTGAATTCTGGAATATCTTGACATATTGCTCCTGCTCAGAATTCAATTTTGTTTCCATGAGCACGTCAGCCATTCCAAGAATGGCATTCATGGGTGTGCGGATCTCATGACTCATATTGGCTAAAAAATCACTCTTATATTGATTCGCCTTTTCAGCTTTTTTTTTCTCTTTATCCAGTTGCAGAGCATTGGCCTCTGCTGTCTCCTTGGCAGCTTTCAGGTCACGGGTTCGTTCTTTTACTTTCTGCTCCAGACTGGCATTGAGTTCCCTGTTTTTTTCAAGCTCCTGCTCTGCAAATGCCAATGTTTTTTCATTAATCAGCGAATACACGAACAAAACAATAACAGCTGCGACAATCAGCATGTCAATTATAAAAATACGTGCAATAAGTCTATTGAACGGGATTGAATCGATATGGTTTACACCATAATAGAAAATAATCGAACCGGCAAACGGGAACAAAGAAGAGAGCAGAATCATTTTTTTTGAATTAAAAATGGCGATTACAATGAATATAAGAAAAAATGGGGTATTATATACAAAATAGTTTAAAATCTTCATCTCTTGAGAATATCTGATCGAAAATGATGTGATGCTTCCTGTGATTGAGTAGGTTAATAAGAATGCAAACAGGAGAAATAAGATAAGAGAAAATAGATTTTTTGAAAGATTGTATTTTCCCTTCCATGTTAACCATGCTGTTATCGATATTAAGATTAATGTTACAGTCGTGACAGCAAGCGCCGGATAGTTCCGGGATCCCAGGTTTATGATTACAAAAAAGATAAATCCTACAGTGAACACTAAGGTTATCATTAAAGAAACTTGAATCCAAAACATGAAAAACGTTTTTTCCTGAATAATGTTTGGAAAGTGATTGTACCTGGAAAGAAATTGTCTTTTGAACTTTTTATATGTCATTATTCTCCTTCAGAGCTTTGCACGACTGGGATATGTTCTCTAATTCATATCCCGCACAGTCCATTTTATTTTTCTTAGATTCTCAATCCGGATATTTTACAGGATCTCTTCTTCTCCACAGATTCATTGTATCACAGCAATCCTTGCAGCAGTTGCAGATACTGGTTTCAAGCGCTTAAACGAAGATATGATGTCATTGAAATTATGGTTCTTCAGTTTGTACACACCAGGCCCCAGATCCAGATGTCTTCCTCTATAGTCCCTATGCTCGTAGAATCGCCAGACACCTTTTATTACTTTAATCTGTGATATGGAGTCATTATACTCACTGCCCACCCAGCTCACATTATCTTGCGGCCACCATTCAATCCATCCGGGGTTTAATATGCCCCCGCTTCTGCAATTATAATGCTTACATAACTTCAAAGGCCCACTGAGTTTTTTGTTTTGAAAAAAGCAATTTTTTAATCTCACACTCCTGCCTCTTTAAATGTATTGCTCACTATCTCCCTGGCTTCCTGCTGGATCTGTTTCAAATGTTCCGCCCCTTTGAAACTTTCGGCATAAATCTTATTAATATCTTCGGTTCCGGAAGGACGGGCGGCAAACCACCCATTCCGGGTCACAACCTTCAAGCCTCCGATATCTGCCTGATTTCCCGGAGCATGAGTTAACCTTGCAGTGATATTGTCACCAGCCAGTTGGGTCGCTGCCACCATTTCAGGAGACAGATTTTTCAATACCTCTTTCTGTGCCGGAGTGGCTGCGGTATCAAGCCGCTCATAGACCGGCATACCAAATTGTTCTACCAGTCCCTGGTAATGTTCTCCTGGATCTTTATCTGTTTTAGCCATTATTTCAGCAGCGAGAAGGTCCATGATAAAGCCGTCCTTATCAGTTGTCCAGGTTGTTCCGTCTTTTCGCAGGAAAGATGCACCGGCACTCTCTTCACCACCAAATCCGTAAGAGCCGTCAACCAATCCGTCAACAAACCATTTGAATCCCACAGGTACCTCTGCCAGCTTTCGATTGATGTGGCTGGCCACCCGGTCTATCATTGAACTGGACACCAATGTTTTTCCGATTGCCGCGTCCTGTCTCCAGTAAGGACGATTTTGAAAGAGATACCAGATTGCCACAGCCAGGTAGTGATTTGGATTCATCAGGCCGCAGCTTTTAGCCACAATGCCGTGCCGGTCAAAATCCGTATCATTACCAAAAGCAATATCAAATTTATCTTTCAGATCGATCAGTTGCGCCATGGCATATGGAGATGAACAATCCATTCGAATTTTACCGTCTTTATCAACACTCATAAACGAAAATGTTTGATCAACATATGGATTTACCACCTTCAGATTCAAAGCATACATCTCTTTTATGGGCTCCCAGAATTCAACACCTGAACCTCCCATTGGATCGGCTCCGATTGCTAATCCGGAATTGGAAATGGCTTCCATGTCAATCACATTTGCCAGATCTTTTATATAGGGGGTCATGTAGTCGTATTCCAGAACATTGTCCGCTTTTAAGGCACGTTCAAACAGCCAGCGTTTTACGTTTTTCAGTCCACTTTTTATAAAGCTGTTTGCCAGTTTCTGAATGATTTTTGTTGTTCCTGCATCAGCCGGTCCGCCATGGGGTGGATTATATTTAAATCCTCCATCCTGAGGGGGATTATGAGATGGCGTAATAATAACACCATCAGCCAGGCCTGATGATTTTCCATGATTGTAGGTCAATATGGCATGAGAAATCACCGGGGTTGGTGTGTATCCCAGTCCTGCCTGGATTTTTAAATTCACTTTATTGGCTGCAAACACCTCAACTGCAGAGGCAAAGGCCGGTTCAGAAAGAGCGTGAGTATCCATTCCTAAAAAGAGGGGGCCATCTATTTTTTTGGATAATCGATATTCACAAATTGCCTGAGAAATCGCTAAGATATGGGTTTCATTAAACGTATTCGCAAAAGAAGAACCTCTATGACCGGATGTGCCGAAAGAAATTGCCTGAGATGCAATATCCGGGTCGGGACGATTTGTGTAGTAGTTGGAGATTAATCGGGGAGTGTTCACTAAAATATCACGGGGGGCTGGTTTCCCTGCCAATTCATGCAATGTCATAAAGACCTCCATAAATGATAGATATAATAACGCTGCAAATGACCGGTACAGCCGGCTCAATTGATTTACTGGAATCCATGCGGTTCAATATGAGTTTCCCGGGTGCCGGCAGGGTGATAATGCACGTACACTTTACGAAGCATCGCAAGACCTGCAATCAGTTTGTTTTCCACTGTGTCAGCGATCTTGTCACCCTCCTTTACACTCAAATCACCATCAATGCCAATGGTGAGATTCACCACCAGATAAGGGCCGAATCTGTGTGCATGGATGTCTTCGATTGATTGAATTTCCTTCACATCATTAAGAATTTCATATATCCGGTCGGCAGTTTCTTTGCTGGGAACCTTGTCCATAAGGTCTGAAGATGATTCACGGAGAATATCCAGCCCGGTTTTGGCTACGATTAATGCCACGACAGCACCTGCCAGAGGATCTCCCCAGGCTATTCCCAGCATGTTGAGAAGAATACCGATTGTTGCCCCTGCCGAAGCAAAAATATCATTTCGGTGATCCCTGGCCAGTGCCTTGATTGCCGGGTTTCCGGTTTTTTGGCTGATTCGGCCGGCATGGAGTGTGAGAAAAATTTTGGAAATAATCGTAACCAGTGCCACGACCAGTGCAAACATGCTTACCTTAAACTGCGGGGCTGTTCCTGCAAAAAGATTGAATGCCGTATTGACAGAGTCCCAGAATATGGCGGTACCGGTGGTAATAACGAATGCACCAACAACTAAAGCTGCTATGCTCTCGAGTTGATGATGGCCATAAGGGTGTTCAATATCAGCTGGTTTGGCCGACAGTCGGACAAAAATTTTTACCACTACAAAGTAAATAACATCAGATACTGAGTTGATACCATCTGCAAGCAGCCCCTGACTATGACCGACAATGCCGACAGAAACCTTGACAAATGCGAGGATGGCATTAAAGTACAGCCCCAGGTTGACAACTGATTCGGCTGCTCTCTGGCGCTCCTTGATTTCCATTTTTTTGTCGATAATCATATGATTGCCTTTTGAGATCTTTGCATCATGCACACATTACCAGTCTGCCTGGTGTATCTGGATTTGCCAGAATGAAGAGAGATGTCCATTATTTTTGTCAAAACAGCTTGCATTAACTACTGTTTTTTGGAGTAAGATCACGTTCAAAATAAGAGATCAAGGTTTCCAGATAACGGGATTTCACCTGTTGGACAGCCATGATCTGCTTAACCGGCGGCAATTTCAGGATCACCCCTAAAACTGCAGCAAGAGCCCGATGACTGAAGAGCACTTTATTGTCAAAAAGCAGGTGCTGGAACTTTCCTCTTTCAATGGCCATTACAACAGCCCTGTGTGTCCCGTTTAACGGGGTGATGACCCTTTCAGGCAGAGACTGCAGAGACAGGCTGTCTTCCTTGCATGCCCGGATACAGAGACCGCAGCCAAGACATATTTTCTTATTCAACTTTGCTGTTTTTCGATTGGGCTTTCCGGGATCATTGGCAGAGACCAGGGTCATCGCTTCTACCGGGCAGATGTTGACACATTTGCCACAGCCGGTACACGATTGCTTGTCAATTCCGGGGATAAAGTTAGATGTGTGAACCGGGTTGAGTATGGCAAATTTTCGGGCCGCAATCATGGCTTCACAACAACACCCGCAGCAATTGCAGATAAAGTTGACCCGGTTCCTGACATTTTCCCCGAATTGTACGAGATTGGATTCATATGCCTGATCCAGAAGATCTAATCCCTCCACCACGTCAACCTCTCTTGCAAAACCGTGTTTAATAAGGGATGCGCCTGTTGTGTTGAATGTCATGCAGATATCCAGAGGATTGTCACATGCTCTGTCCATATGGAGCATTTTATGGCGGCAGTAACAGGTGCCGACTCCCATGTGTGATGCAGTCCTTATCACTTCAGATGCCCGTTCATAATCCAATACATGGACAGCATTCTCATTGGACAGCACCGGTTCATGAACAAATACCCGTCCCAGCTGCGTCTCCCCAAGGGTAAACAGTTCTTTTACAAAGTCCTCTTCCACATTCAGGTATTCATAAAAAAGCTCTCCCAGTATTTTTTGATTGACATCGCTGCGTATCCGCATCATGGAAAATTCAAAAAAACCGGCCATGGGCGGCGGAAGGACATATCTGGTTTCACCTTTTTGATCCATGTCTACCAGTATTGCCCGGGATGCCAGTTTATCAAGAATCCTCTGTGCCTCTGGCAATCGCATCTTCCAGACCCTGGAAGCCTTAGCAGCAGTGAATGGTTTGATTGGAAGCAGCGAAACCAGATGCGCCTCCTTTTCAGAGAACAACATGGTTAAAATTTTGTCCAGCAGTTTTGAAGGCGGAGCACCCTGGGGAAAAAGATTCAACCGGTCAACAAGAGATGTATAACTGGATTTAAGAGTATGGTGAGCCATAAGTCGTGTTTCCTGGATTTTAAATTTCTCTGGGCCATTGCCTGATTGGTCCAGGCTTGTCCTCAAAGTTCGATAAAGCAGTCTCGTCAATAGATACACCCAGACCTGGTTCTTTTCCAAGCATGATACAGCCATCATCTGCAACATCAAAGGAATGAGTGGAAAACAATCGGGAAGGCTTCAGGAAACGGTTAAAGTACTCCACATAGGCAAAATTCGGTATCACGGCAGCGGCCTGTAAACTTGCTGCAAGACCGACAGCCATGCTGTTGTAGTTGTGGACAGCGACTCTTGCGTAGTATGGCTCTGCCATGGCAGCGATCTCTTTTATTTCCAGAATACCGCAGCAGGTGATATCCGGGTTGAGAATATCTGCAGCATGCTTTTCCAGCAGCGGCCTGAACTCCTTTTTTGTGCAGATAGTTTCTCCGGTAACAATCGGCAGACGTACCATCCGCCTGATATCGGAGAGCAGTTCGATATTATCAATGGCAATCGGATCTTCAAACCAGGTTACGCCATATTGATGCAATGCCTGCGATATTTTTTCAATGTTAGCAAGGTCCGCCACCCTCCAGGCATCGACGAGAATATCGATATCGCTGCCCAGCGCTTCACGAACAGCACCCAACCGGGCTATTCCCTCATCAATGTCATTGCTGTAGAGAAATGGATAAATTTTAACCGCCTTGAAACCAAGAGCGACCTGTTGAAGCGCATAGGTCGCAATCTGTTCGGCTGAGCGCTCCTTGTGACTCCAGCAGTTTGCATAAACCCTGATGCGATTGCGGCATGCTCCCCCGAGCAAATTATGAACCGGTACCTCAAGTGCCTTTCCGACTATGTCCCAGAGAGCTATTTCAATTCCACTCATGGCAGAAAAAAACTCTATCCCTCCATAAAATTCAGAGAAATGTTTATAGGCCAGAGTCGTGAAGTATTTGATGCGAAACGGATCCATTCCATCAATATAACGGGCCAGCTGGTGGATAAGCTGTACCGTGCTATGTTCACAATCGTGCAGCACGTATGCTTCTCCCCAGCCGATAATGCCGCAATCGGTTTTTACCTTTACCATTATCCATGCCTTCCCTCGACACCACTCATCATCAGTAACATGAGAAGGTACAATAAACGTTTCAACAGAAGTTATCTTCATATATTTTAATACCTGTTAATAGTTTTTGAAATTTTTCACTGAGTCGACCCCGTAAGGAGGACTCTAATGTCAAGCCGGTTTTTATCCAAATTAAGTGTCATTGATGGGATGGAGCCGTCAGGACGTCTGTAATGACATAAACATGAAGCTGTTTCGGGCCGTGTGCACCGAACACCATTTGAAGTTCTATATCTGCTGTCTTGCTGGGACCTGAAATAAATGTCATACAGTTCCCGATTCCCTGTGCCTGTTCCTCTTGATCCCATTTGAGTCTGAAATAGAGTTCTTTTAAGCTTTCAACTATCTGATCTGCAGTGATGACTGCTATGTGAATTGACGGCACCAGTGACACTGCCCGGGGTTGATGGGGTCGGGTTTTCATCACCAGTGTGGCCGACTGGGCCACACAGAAATCTGCCGAAGTTATGCCGACATAGGATTGGATCAGTTTTTTTCGAATCTCATCTCTTTCCAGAGCATCCGGCTTGTCAGATCCCCTGGAAACAATAAATTCAACACCGTCTTCAGATAATCTCTTTTCCAGGTCTGACTGCTCGATGACCGGATGGTGCCATGCAATCACCCGTTTTTTATCTCCCCATTCGGGTTCGCTGTTTTGAATCAGCTCCCTGATGGAAAGACCGGCCTCAAGAGGGGTATTTACCTGGGTAACGCTGATATGGGCCAGGTTTGCCTGTTCAATAAACAGTTCAAGCAGGTCCCGGCGTTCAGATACGCTTTTGTTCAGGTATGCGTTTAACTGCTCATCCCTGTTTTCCGGTGGCGGACCGAACAGATCGGAAGCACTGCCTGGAGATGTTTTTCCCAGTGCCTGCCGGATCGTTTTTATAAAGGACTGCTGATTATTTTCCATCTTTTCAGGGACTCCGTATCACTGCCGTGATAAAGGCTGTTTGTTTTTCCATTCTGTTAAAAAATTTTCTGCTGCCAGGGGTGGTAAGTCACGGCTTTTTGTCCAGCCGTTTAACCCAAACGGCAGCTTTGAGATCATGCCGTTGTGAAAGGGCATCACCTGTTGGAAGCGGACACCTGCCTTTCTGACCAGATCGTATAACGCCCGGTTTGAGATGATAAGGGACCAGATCCGGAAGATCAGCTTTTCAAACCGGTCAGCAGTGGTGACATCCCATGCAGGGTCGCCCTGGGCCAGTTTTGCCCGCAGCGCCAGCAGCATTCCCGGCAGGTTAATATTTACGGAACAGGCATCTTTGCAGGCACCACACAGCGGTTCTCCCCGGCATAAGTCTTCTGCCCGGTTGATGCCAACCAGAAGCGGTGTAATCACCGCCCCGATGGGTCCGGAATAGGGATATCCATATGCATGACCGCCGATCTTCCCGTAAGCCGGGCAGACATTGAGGCATGCAGCACACCGAATGCAGTAGAGAATTTCCCTGAATTCAGGATCAGCCAGGATTCTTGAGCGCCCGTTGTCCAGGATCACCAGGTGGAACTGGTCGGGTCCATCAAGCTGGTCTTCAGTTCTCGGTCCGCCAATGTAACTGACATATCCGGCCATGTTCTGGGCGGCCGCTCCTCTGGAAAGCAGCCGGAATAAAATATCATGATCTTCAAGCCGGGCCGTTATCCGCTCCATGCCCATGAAGACCATGTGGATTTTCGGCATGGTTGTTGACATCCGGATATTGCCCTCGTTGGATACTGTTGTGATATGGCCGGTTTCCGCACAGGCAATGTTGCATCCGGAAAGCCCCATATCTGCTGCCAGAAATTTTTCTCTCAATGCCTTTCTTGCAGCCTGGGTCAGGACCGGCGGGTCTTCACAATAGGGAATGCCCAGTTTTTCGGTAAACAGCTGCGCCACCTCCTTTCGGGTTTTGTGAACTGCCGGTGCGATGATGTGGGAAGGCGCTTCTCCGGCAAGCTGAATGATATATTCCCCCAGATCGGTTTCATTCACCTCGATGCCATGTTTTTCAAGCTCATCGTTCAGACCGATCTCCTCGGTAACCATGGATTTACCCTTGACTACCATTTTTACACTGTTTTTGCGGGCCACATCCAGGCAGTAGGCAGTTGCCTGCCGGGCATCTTTTGCAAAAAATACATGGCCGCCCTGATCCTCTATTTTAGCTGCCAGTCTCTCCAGTAAGGCATCGAGGTTGTCGATGGCAAATTCCCTTATTTCATGGGCTTTCTGCCTTAGCCCAGGGCCTTCGGGCAGATTCTGATAGGCCAGGGCAGTGGCAGGACCCAACCGGTTCTGTGCATTGAACAGGGCATTCTGCAATACACTATCTTTGATGGAACCGGCAGAATACTGTTTGTAAAATTGTGTATTTATCTCAACCATCCGGATTCCTTTGTTATGCCAGTAGTTCGGCAATGTGCCTGGTTTTAATTTTAGAATGACGCCGATTCAGCATCCCCTGGATATTCATCAGGCAGCTGATATCACACCCCATTACTGTATCCACACCTGCAGCGATAATATTGCTGACCTTCTCCTCCAGTATTGCCGTAGAGATATCAGGGTATTTAACTGAAAATGTCCCTCCAAACCCGCAGCATTTTTCAGAATTTTCCATTTCGATCAGTTCGGCACCCCTGATATTGGCAATGAGTTTCCTGGGCTGGTCCGCAACGTGCAGATTTCTTAACAGATGACAGGAGTCATGATAGGTAACCTTTCCTGAAAACTGCGCACCCACATCTTCGATCCCGAGCTCATCCACAAGATACTGGGTGAGTTCAAATGTCCTTTGGCTCACAGATCTTGCCCGCTCCTGCCAGGCAGATCCTGCTTTGAAAAGAAGGGGGTATTGATGCCTGACCATATCCACACAGGATCCGGACGGACAGACAATAACCTCGGCTGATTCAAAGATCTCAATAAACCTTTTTGCAGCCACTGCAGCCACTTTACGGTAACCGGCATTAAAGGCCGGTTGACCGCAGCAGGTCTGATTCAGAGGGATATCCACCTGGATTCCAAGCCTTTCGAACAACCGGACCATGGAATGTCCCACCTGGGGATAAATGCTGTCAACCAGGCATTGAATAAAAAGCGTAATTTTGTTCTGGCAGCCCATGTCATATATTCCTTTTTCAATTCATGGCGCTCATTATTACAGAGTATTTCAACGTTTTTCAATATGATTGATATTTTATTTAACACCTCTTTAGGTTTCTTCGGTTTTGACGTATGCAAAGTGGAGGCAAAATCCGTTTCATTCATCCGATTGGCATTCCGGTTATCTGCAACCAGTTCCACAAGATCTCTGATTCAGGGATGCGCCACAGGTGCAGTCCCCTGGATTTTTTATCAGAGTCCAGATTGAATATTAAAAAAATAACTCATCAAGAGAGTATGTCTCTCGACTGCTGCCTGGCCTGGAACTGACCTCTATCATTTTTCTGGCAACAATTTTTCCATCTATTGGACGATACCGTTTAAGAACAGGCAGTAAGCATAATTTCGATAACAATAACCCGGCTGAGTATTCACCAAAACGAAATTTATCCCTCTTTCCAAGCAAAATCGAAGGTTGAAATATACTTATTCGTTCAAAAGGTAAAGACATGACTTTAGTTTCAAGCTCCCCCTTTATTTTCAAATACTGCGAGCTGCTGTTTTGATCTGCACCACTGGATGAAACCAGTAAGTAATGAGACACCTGATTTTCAGAGGAAATTTCAGCAGCTTTATACTGATACTCAAAATCTACTTTTCGTTGAGCTTCCAGAGAACCCGCTTGTTTTCTGGTTGTTCCCAAACATGAAAATAGAAAATCTCCTTCAAACTCATCCTTGAAGTTTTCAATTCTATCAAAATCAATAACTTTATTCACAATCTTAGTTGATTCATACTCAACAGGTCTGCGTGTGACTGCAGTGATTCTCTCGACACTCTCTTCATTAACCAGTTGGGCAACCAGATTTCTTCCAATTAATCCGGTTGCACCTATAACTATTACTTTACTCATAAAATCTATCCCAAAAAAATAATTGTGAAAATGATTTTGCCGGTTTTATATGAAAAGGACTTAGAGCCTGATCGAGGTGCTGACCGGCTCTGTGCGCTGATCAAGCAACCGTCAGCAGCTCTCTCCGCTGAACCGGCAGGCCGGCCGGCTTACTGTCCGCCCAACTCTATGTCTCCTGTTCGTGTCCTGCTATATTATAATCCTTGTCCTTGCTGTCCCGCTGGTGTCCATGTGCCCTTTTAAATTTATTTAGCTGACGCTCCGGCATCAGCGCCTTTTTACCCGCGTTGCAAGTGTAACAGTATGACTGCATGCGCAGGCTATGTGGCATTGGCATATGAAGATGCCCCGTATTGAATATCCCGGGCATCACTGACCCAGCCAAAAAGATGGCCTTCGCCAGCAATTATTTTCAGTGCAGCATCGTGCATACCTGGATCAGATGCTGCGCAGCAGTCTGCTATAGTAAGGCACCAATAACCCCGATCAACCGCCTCTCGTAGAGTGGAGTGCACACAGCATTGGGTCGTAACACCACACATTATGATATGGTCGATGCCGTCTCGTCTTAACAGGTTGTCGAGATCTGTATTGTAAAACGCCCCAAAACTTGCCTTTTCTATCACACACTCGCTGGGTAATGGTTTAACCTGGTCAACAAATTCATGTCCTGGTTCGCCAAGAATACAAAAGCGTCCCAGAGGTCCAGGCTTTCCCACATAGTTGAGTGAACGCCGGTAAGCATGAACATCTGACAAATCCGGTTTATAAGATTCACGTGTATGGATTACTTTACAGCCGAGTTTTCGAGCTAATGCAATGATCCTTGCAACACGGGGTAATATTGACTGCATCTGGTCGAAGCATTCACCCATGTCGTCTGTAAAGAACTCCTTCTGGAGATCTACAACAAGTAAGGCTGTCGTTTCAGGTGAGAACTGGTAAATTCTATCTCCACGGCATTGAACGGATATTTTATTCATTTGACTACTCTCATGTCACATAATGAGACCTTTGCGTTATTCGCAACACCTTGATTTTTTTGTTAGCAATTGTAATCAATCTATGATTGTTTTAGGGAGATTAAATAAAATATCTACACCCAGAGAAAGGTTCTCTTCATCAAAATCGAATTTTTCATTATGATGGCCACCGTATGTTTGACATCCTATACCGATAAACGTTGACTGGCCACCGTTTCTTAATACTTCATTCATAATGAAAGTGGCATCCTCACTTGCAGGAATTAGAAAAGAATCTAAAACTGAACCTTCTTCAATACCCAGCTCAGTACAGACACTTTTAATCGGTACAATCAGTTCTGAAGAGTTTACTGCGGTCTCTGCGTCAGCTGAAAATTCAATTTCATATTCAACATCATACATAGTTGATGCCCCTTTTATAATATTTTCAGCCTGAGATACCAGGAAATCACAGACCTCATTTGTCAATCCTCTCAGATCCATTTCAAATCCGGCTTTATCAGATATAATATTAGATGCGTTGCCGGACACAAACTTTCCTACGTTTATCCGGGTACTTCCGCCACTGTGCCTGGTAATACTGTATAACCCTTTTACCGCAGTGCAGGCGGCTAACAGGGCATTTTTACCTTCCTGTGGAAAACCGCCGGCATGAGAACTGCGCCCTTTAAATAGAACATTAAACCTTTTATCGGCCAACCAGGCAAGACCGCATATAATTTTCTTTTCTCCGGTCAGGCCTAAGTGAATCGGAAAAAAATAATCTAACTCCTTTACAAAACTTAATTTTGCAAATATTTTCCCGCCTGAAATCAGTTCTTCCGCAGGTTGAAAAAATATATAATAATTACCTTTGAGATTATCTTTGTATTCAGTAAGTTTTCTTATTAATCCCAATCCTATGGTTATATGTCCATCATGACCACATGCGTGCATATTTTCATTTGCGGAGTGAAACCCCTCCCTGAAAGGTAAATGTTCATCTCCATCTGATTCCTTAATCGGTAATCCGTCTATATCAAAACGAAAACCAAAATTCGGACCAGGCTTTGCTCCATTAATAACAGCAACAAGACCGGTTTTTCCTTCCAGTCTCGCTATCCATTTATCATCTTTATTTGCTTTTTTTGTTTTGAGAAAGATATCATTATCCCATCGTTTTAATAATTCCGGGTCAGTAAAATTATCGTATAATTCCTCTCCATATACTATTGAACAGTCAAATCTGCTAAGGTATTCACAGATTCGAGCTGTTGTCCAGTACTCATTAAACCCTGTTTCCGGTTTTTTGTGAAACATTCTTCTCAGTCTTATTAACTCAGAAGAAAAATCATCTACGTTTTCAGATGCTGATTCCATTTGTTTCTCCTTTAGGTATGATGAACAACAATCTCGCTATTGCGGTGCTGGACAAAGTAAGTGCCGCGATTCGAGATCTTTGCATCCTGGCTCCTGCAGCGGACTGCTGCATTGAAGGGTTATGTGTGATTGTTCGTAGTGCGTCCACATTCCTTTTTTTTATGAATCAAAAACAGTTATAGATAACTCGCCGGGATCTGGATTATATTATCTGCCACGATTTCAATCTTATCGGAATTATTCACAAATATGCCAAACTCTGTTCCTGTTTCCTTAAGAAAAGATTTTAACGGTCCAAGCATACGTTGGGTGAGTTTGGTACCCAGTTTAATTTCAATCGGAATAAACCCGAATGGACCGTCAATAATCAAATCTATCTCTGCCTTATCACGGGTTCGATAAAAATTAAAATCAATCCCATGCTTTAAAGTACTTTGGAAACCTCGAATAATTTCTTCTATGGCAAATGATTCAAAAGAAGTTCCAGCCACTGGATGAATCAGGAGTCTATCAATCTCGTCTACTTTGAGAAGATGATGCAGGATACCCTGATCTCTGAAAAAACCTTTAGGCATTTTTTGTATTTTTTTCAGGCTATTCTTTTCAAAACTGCGTAAATTTCGCCAAATAAATGTGTTGTGGAGTATCTCCAGGTATTCTTTGGCTGTCACAGAACTCACCTCCAAAGCTCTGGCGATAGATGATTGATTTATAATTTTGCCGGAATGGTAAGAGAGGCTCTGTATAAACAATCTGAAATTATGAGTATTGAGACGCGGAAACAGGCGTTGGATATCTCGACGAATATAGTCTGCAAAATATTCATCCATCCATAGTCCGTGGAATAGCTGGTTTGTTTCACCTTTTATCCTGGGTTCGGGATAACCGCCAAGCAGCCAATGGTCATAGACCTGATTAATCGTTATTGATGTTTCCAGATCAGCCAGATCAACAAGACAAGTAGAACGTTCTATCAAACGGTTATAAATAGTCGGCAGTGGTTTTTCATAAAATTCCCCCATCTTGAACGGCCAGAGTTCAATCGTCGCAATTCGTCCTGCAAGGCTTTCCGATAATCCACTTACAATGTCGGGAGAGCTTGATCCAGTTAACAAAAAACGACCACAGGCCTTTCTATCCTGATCAATAATGCCGCGCAGGACCCTGAAAAGGTCCGGAAACTGTTGAGCCTCATCAATAATGGTTTTGTCCCGTTGCCGGGAAAAAAAGCCAAGTGGGTCGCTGGTAATAAGTTGATAATCATCAGGCCGCTCAAGGTCATAATACTTCCATTCCGGGTATACCGCCCTTACCAATGTTGATTTTCCGCATTGCCTGGGACCGATAACTGCAACACAGGGAAA
This sequence comes from uncultured Desulfobacula sp., assembly GCA_964636495.1. GTDB lineage: Bacteria > Desulfobacterota > Desulfobacteria > Desulfobacterales > Desulfobacteraceae > Desulfobacula. The sequence goes on from CAZWSL010000012.1 coordinate 69,772, forward strand.
CATTCCCATGAGGGCTGTTATTTTATGGCTTAGATATCTTTTTTTATCCAACATTTTTAAATATTAACTTTAAATAATACGGATGTCAATATTGATATTTATATATTCAACGATTCTGTTTTCTTTTTACAGGGTAACGTTACAAGGGCTTAAACGCCGGGCATAATCTGCACGAAAAGCCGTAAGGCTTTTGGGGTCAGAGTTAATGCCCTTGTCAAGCCTAGTTCACAAAAAAGGGTCAAATCAGCACCTCACTTGTTCAACGACGAAGAGTCGCCATTCCTCCGGCACCCCACGCAGACTATGCGGTCCAAGATCTTTAAAGCGGATTCCGGATCCTGCTACGAGCTCTTTGACCGTGCTGGAAACCAACACTTCTCCGGCACCAGCTTTCGCGGCGATGCGGGCACCGATATGCACCGCAATGCCGCTAACTTTCTCTGCAGACAGCTCGACTTCGCCAGTGTGGACTCCGGCACGGATCTCGATTCCCAATGGACGCACCCCCGTGCTGATGGCGGTGGCGCAGCGAATCGCACGGGCCGGCTCGTTGAACGTAGCAAAGAGCCCGTCGCCTGCCGTGTCGATCTCGCGGCCGCTGAAGCGAACGAGCTCACGCCGGGCTACCGCGTAGTAGCCGTCCAATAATTCACACCATCGGCCATCGCCGAGTTCGGCTGCATGTTCCGTAGAACCCACGATGTCGGTGAAAAGCACCGTCGCAAGCCGCCGCGCTCCTGATGAAGCTTCAGTGAGTGCCGACTCATATATTGTTGGAGTCGGATCATCGAAGAACTCGGCGATCGCTATGAGCACGGATTCGGCGTCTTCGAGCCAGGGCATGTTGTGGGTGCCTTCAAGGATGACGAAATGCGCATTTGGGATGCCAGCTGCGAGTTCACGTGCCCGGATCAAGCGCACGGCAATTTCATCACGTCGGTGAATCACTACGGTGGGCAGATCCAATTTCGGCAGGACCTTGGTAACCGTGTAGCAGTAGTTGGTCTCCATCAACGCGGCCGCCATCTCGGCGCTGGCGGACTCTCGCTGTGCGTGGGCAAACCAGGCACGAGTCTCGGCATCTGCACCGGGCATCATCAGGTCAACTAGAGTTTTGGACCCAAGCCCCCATGCAGACCGAATGAACGACAGGAATGAGGCTTTGACATCATCCGGTGCCAGCTGCGTGCCGTCTGCAAAGCTGCCATACAGTACGAGGTGAGTTACACGTTCCGGATGTTTGATGATGTAGGCAATGGACGTAGGACCGCCCGTTGAGATGCCAAAAAGGGCAAAGCTCGTCAGCTCGAGTTGATCGACGACCGCCTCTAGAGTCCGTACTTCCGATTCCAGTGAGAAGTCGGTGCGGTTATGATCAGAGAGACCGCAGCCCCAGCGCTCAATGAGCACCACCGTATGGTGCCGGGCGAGCCTCGCATAGAACCTACGGTATGCTGGTGATTGCCAGAACACCTCTAAATGACTAAAGGTCACGGGGGGACAAATGAGGGCTGGCCCATGACCAAGGGTGGCGTAGGCGATCCGTGCGCCGTCGGTGGTAGTGCTAAAACGAATGGGCAAGTTCATCATCGGCAGTCCTTTTTGACGGCTCGCGCGTCAGTCCGAGAACAGAGCGCCGTCATTTTGTATCACCTTGGGATAGCTTTGCATAACTCATCTATTCTTCCTCATATTGAAATCTTTGCACAACTCTTTTATTCAACCTCGTATTCCCAATCCAGATATTGCACTGGATTTTTTCTTCTATTTTTGCAAGATAGATTTTATTCTCAGTATCCAGAATACAGGGCTGTGAATGGTTTTTACAGCGCGGGATATTTGCTGTAATTTATGAGCTTGTGTGGTCATTTCCCCGTAAACTTCAAGTTGAAACGCTGATATAATGGTTTCAATCTCTTTTTTAAGCGGCTGAAATCTTTCCTGGAGCCGTCCGGCATATTCCAAGGGCGTTTCATCAAACTTTTTCTTTACCCCGCTGCGTTTTCCCCATTTAATCAGCCTCACAAATCCTTGACTTGACGTATCTATTTTTTGCCTGATTGACTGGATTAGACTTATTGTACAATTGAACAGATAAATCATGCGCTCCAGCAAACGAAACAATATCTCTGAATTATTTTTAGTCCCAGCAGGGCTATCTGATTTTAAAAATAAACGTAAAATATAGTGATAAAGTAACCGCCAAGTCAGGTAAAAAATCAGACAGATCGTTGCCACAGCAAACAGGATCAGAGCTCCCATAATAATCGGGTTATCGACCTGTTCGGTTTCTAATGTTTGGAACCAACCTGACCGCCCCTTGCTTTGAGCCGCAGCTTGATTTTTTGCCAGGACTCCTTGACCCTTGAGCAGGAAAAGTAAAATAGTTTTAATATAGGGGCCGATAAAACCTGTCATGGTTTTTATTCCTGCATAACCGGATTCTGCAATTGCTGTCATGGCAGGCTGAAAGAGCAAAAAAGACCCCATGCTCACAAGAAGTAACATAATCGTGGCACTAATCAAAACCCCATAGGTTTGAAATCCTTTGAGATATGTTTTTTCTCCCCCCATTTTATTATATGAAAGAATAAGTGCGATCAGACCGGATAAGAAAAAAAATCCCATACACTGAAAAGTAAAAGGATCTTCCGAGAGGATACCAACCTTCAATTCAAGAATGAATTGGATAAATGTAATCAAAAAAAGCAAGGATACGCCCAGATCAAAATGGTTGCAAATCGATTTATATGTCGCTTTCCTGTTGGCTAGTCGGGTTCCTTTATACCAGAAAAGCCCGATCAGCAGACTCACAATAACCATTTGGTACCACTGATGATTCGTCTTGGGCGGCCACTCATCAAACAAATGAGTGAGCTGCCAGCGGCATAGAAAATACAGACAGCAGATATGTAGCAATACAGGCCATATACGTCGATAGTTGTTACTTGCAAAAAAAAGAGTAATACCCAGAGGCAGGAAAAATGCCGCAAGACTGCCCCACATTGAGAAACGGATTGGTGTTGTCGTCTGGATAATGAAATTGGCCAGGGCACACAGCCAGCAAAGATCCATGCCGCAACATGCTGCCAACAGGCGTTTAGATCTGATTTTTGACAATACCGTCTCCTTTGTTATAAGCAGATTGAATCTATATGTTGAACCAGCCCCGGTGCAAAAGGCAAACCCTCTTTGTTGGCCTCGGTTGAGCTGATAAAGTATTTAACCGGTATCCGCCTGGCAGTATAGAATGCTTTCATTTTCAATATTGATGCATCTATGGAATAAGAACAAAAAACACAGGTCACCCCCCATAACCGATTGAAATTTTGATGAAAAATATCCAACAAATCACACTCCGGCTCAATTTGTGCCTGTGCAATAGTTTCAAGTATCATGGGAAGGCTGCTTCGATTCCTGCTTAAAGGAACAAACCCGGACTTGCCCCCGGCAGTCCCTGCATTGGTCATAAACCCCACTGCATTGCCACTGGTTTCAAAATTTACTGCCATGGAGGCAATGGCCTCCAGCATTTCTTCAAACTCTTCTTCCCTGTTGCGTTTAAAATATAGGGTTGTGTCAAAAACAATTAGAATTTTTCCCTGAATAGAGGGTTCACATACTTTTTCCTGGAGCCTGCACAACCTTGCACTTGCCTTCCACTGGATTAACCGGACGGGTGTGGATGGCTGGTAATCACGGGTACCTGTTATATAAATTGGATCAAAAACCGGGCTTTGCGCGTCTGGAATATTGAAAAATTTTTGTTCGGGTAAAGAAAAAGATCTGACATCTGAAATTTTTGGAAAAACAATGACATCTGGCATATCCTCCCAGATCCGTTGTTTCGGGAAAAATCCAAATAGATCCGAGACTGTTATGTTGGACCGTCCAATGTTGAAACACCCCCTTTTACGGGATCTCAGTTTCCATGTGAATGAGGTTTTTTGAAACCACAACAAAAAACTGCTTTCAGATGCTGGACTTTTGGACACAACAAAGGATTGGGAAAATTCCGGCAGGATCTTCAGCCAGACTGGTAAAAGCTTGTTGTTTGCAGCCTGGACTTCAATCCTGATCTCTTCATCCGGAAAAATTTTGCACTTGTCAATTTTAATATCGATCTTCATATTAAAGACTGCAAACTGGCTCCATACCCATGTGGAAAGATAGATACCCATAATAATCAGAGTCATGATTGTCATATCGCTCTGGTAATTTAAAAGCGATATAAAAAAAAGCAGCAAGGCCGTAAAAAAAAGAAAGCTGGAATTGAATATAGAGGTCGGATGATCAAAAACAGGTTTATATTCTTTCATTTCTCTTTTTCTCAACTTGTACCGTCCGGGACCGGTATCTGTTCTATGATCCGAGTTAAAATATTTTCAGGTTTCTCACCTTTCAACCACTCATTTTCATTTAAAATCAGACGATGTGCCAGTACAGGTTTAATTAGTTTTTTTACATCATCCGGTATAGCATATGAGCGCCCTTCCATTGCAGCCAAAGCCTGGGCAGACCGCATCAGAGCCATCGAGCCCCTTGGGCTGGCACCGAATTTAATCATCTCATTGTTCCGTGTTGCGTGAACAACGGTGGTGATATATTCCTTGACTGCTTTGGAAACAACAATCTTTTTTCTTGCCTGTTGTAATTCTATAATTCTGCCCGGCTCGGCAACAGGTGAAAGACTCGATAACGGATCTTCCTCTTGAAACCGTTTAAGGATTTCAATTTCTTCTGCCTGATCAGGATATCCCATATCAATCTTTAATAAAAAGCGATCAAGCTGCGCCTCAGGCAAGGGAAAAGTGCCTTCAAGCTCAACCGGGTTTTGGGTAGCGATCACAAAAAAAGGACTGGGTAATGGATATGTCGTCCCATCTACTGTAACTTGACGCTCTTCCATACTTTCTAAAAGGCTTGATTGAGTCCTGGGAACGGTTCGATTGATTTCATCTGCAAGCACCACGTTTGCCATGACAGGTCCCTGGCGGAAATCGAACCGGCTTTCATGCTGGATATAAATATTAAACCCGGTGATGTCTGATGGCAGCAGGTCAGGTGTAAATTGAATCCTATTATACATTCCTCCGATCGAAACGGCAAGAGACCTTGCCAACAAGGTTTTTCCAACCCCGGGCACATCCTCCAAAAGTGCGTGTCCATCAGCCAGAAGTGCAACAAGCATAAATTTGATGGAGTCCTGTTTTCCTACAATGACCTTTGAAATATTGTCAATAATTTTAAAACAATCAGAGAAATCCAAATCAATAATCCTTTATATATTTATTAGGTATAAATTATAGATAATTTTCGATTTGATTGAACGCAATCTCAAAAATAAAGGTTAATCAGGTTTTGATAAGGTATTCCGGTTTTCTCAGCCAAATTTTAAAGTATTCTATTATATCAACACCGATTCTGATGGTGACCTGTTTTTTAAGTTTTTTTGGTGTAAGGATTTTTACGGCCTTTCATATTTTCGAAATTATATTCTTTTCTCATTATGGCTTCCAATTTTAATGCCTGATAATTGGTTCCCGCGGAACGTGGGTTATTATATCAGCCGCCCCATTTGTGATAATCGCCTGTTCAGCCACAGCCATCGATAAGCCGGTTTCCCTGTCATTCAAAATCATATGTGTGAAGAAAGACATATTTTCTTTTAGTACAAGGGGATTTCCTTCAAAAATCATGGGTTGTTCCATCCATGTTGGGGGCCAGGCAGCTCCCATCGTGTATCCGCATACTGTCAGAACAGCGTCTTTTTCATCGTTATTTTGAAGTGTTTTTTTGTAGGTGTCGTAAATTTCACCAACTGTAGTTCCTGGACGCAGAATCGACTGTACTGCATCAAGGGCAATAACGCTTGTCTCGTGCATTTTCAAATGGCGTTCTCTAATTGTCGGGCCCGTGAGGACAACACACATGCATGCTGCGTGATAGTGTCGATATGCGACACCGAGTTCCAGTGTGACCTGATCATTTTCCAGAACGTGTTTACGCTTGGTGGTATAGCGAAGGTTCAAAGCGGATTTACCGCTGCCAAGTGGGGGAATATGAGCCGGTAGATCGGCATCCAGCCGGAAAAGCGAATCATAGAATGTGGCATAAATATCACCCTCAAACGCCCCGGCGAATGTTGCCTCAATCGTTTTATCCAGCACGATGTCCATTATCGCACCCGCTTTGCGCATATAGACGAGTTCCTGGGGACTTTTAACCAGTCGCAGTTCACGAATGAAATCCGGGATAACGGTCAGAACACACCAATCGCTGAGTTCTTCCTGTATCTGCATAAACAGTCGTGGCGTCAAACCCATGGTATCAACCTGAATGCCGACTCTCATGCCCTTCATGCCTGAGGATGCCAGCATATCCTTAATTTGTGCGGCCCGGGATATTTCTTGGCTGTCCGGAGCGATCCTTACATCTTCACAAATCGACGAATAAGCTGCATTCCCAAGGTCAGCCGGGCGAGCGAGATGTGTCAATTGGCCGTTTGTACCAATGAACATGCATCCGAAAATTGAAAAACCGTCCGAATCATACCCCGTCAGCCAGTACATATCTTCTATCTTGAACAGTAAAGCACCATCCAGGTTCTGCACCTCCAGACTCTCCCGCACTTTGTACTGTCGCTGGGCAAACTCTTCTCTGCTGAAATGAATGTTTAAATTTGTCATAGTGTGATGATCCTTTCTCTGATAGTGTTTGAATTCATGCAATCCAGTTTCTCTGTTCCATTTTTTCCAGCCCGGGAATATAAAAAACCTGCAGATTCAGCAACAGGGATAGATTCCATGGCATTGAAGCAGAAACGGTCAAAATCATCCCCGTCTTTAAACGCTTTATTCATGATCAATTGGCGTTCATCCCGGTCAGATGTTCTGGCAGACAATGCCTGGTTTGCCAGCTCTGCTTCAAGTTCCATCCTCCTGGGTATAATCTCCTGCATGCTCTGCTGATAATTTCTCATCGCCGGCGGTGCATCTTCTCATGTGCCCAGAAAAGAGTCTTTGAATCAAAGGATTTTCCGCCCGGAATTCTGTCCTGTTCCAGCGGCACAGGCGTAACCGGAAACTTAGGTTAACCGGACACTCAAATGTTCACGAATACGCTGACGTACTTTTCATTCACTCTCACATAATTGGTAAGGTCAACTGATTTCCCTTTTTCTTTTCGAAGGGCAAACAGTTCTTTCATGTGGGCTTCATAAAGGGGTGACACTTTTGCAGTACGCCGGAATTTGAGAATCGAGTCGATTATTCCAGGTGTGTTTAGGCTTTTGAGCTTAATTTTGGATTTTGCGCATCCGTGATGGGCTCATTCCCGTCAGTCGCTCTGGTGCAGGTAGCCCCGAGAATTATTTACAGAAGAGACAAGTATCCAATAGTATCAGGAATCAAACATATCCATCGGGATACGTAATGTGTAAAGCACTTTATTTGATTCAAAAATGGATAAATATCTTTCCTCTTCCCTGCACTAAAATGAAATTGAGCATTCTGCAAAGATCTTTTGATGTTCACTGCCTGGTTGTCTAAATCTGTGTTTTGCGATAAAATAAGCCCTTGAATAACAAATTCATCACCAGGCCAGAGGTATTTTGAATATTTTAATTTTCATCATCCCCATGGGATTAATACTGGCATTACCGCTTTTAGGTATCCTTTTCAGCGGGCACAATGCTCTGCCTTATCTTGTGTTCCCACCCAAAACGGTCATCACATCCCATGCACCCTATTCCATAGCTATATTCATTACAATATCTGTGTTTGTTATCGTAACTGTTCTGCCTTTTTTCAAAAAAGGTCTGGCATATAAAAACTGCGCAGCTCAAAAGTCAGATGGACAATTACCCTGGTGGGGATATGCTTCATGTATAGGTCTTGTTTGTTTCTGGATATTGGCCTGGACCCGGTTTGACTGGTTTTCAACCTGCCAGGCCCATACATTTTTTCCCATTTGGTTCTTCTGGATTGTTAGTGTTAATGCATTGACCTTCAAGTCTAGTCATCAATGCCCTTTGATAAATTATCCATATAAATTCATACGTCTGTTTTTTGTCAGTGCTGTATTCTGGTGGATGTTTGAATATTTGAACCGGTTTGTCGGGAACTGGTATTATTCTGGAAGCCAATATTCAGCCGGCAAATATTTTCTCCTGGCAACCTTAAGTTTTTCCACTGTACTACCGGCAGTCGAGAGCATGAAAGAATATCTTTTAACCTTTAGCCGATTTAAAAATGGATTTAAGGATATGAAGGAATTTAAAGGAATTCATTCACGAACCAGGGCCATGTTTTTAGTGATCATATCTTCTGTTTTTCTTTTCCTGATCGGCATATTTCCGGACCCACTCTTTTTTTTGATATGGATCTGTCCCTTTTTTATTTTTATAGGATGCCAGATTCTATTTAATTCCTCCCATATCCTGACAGGTGTAGAAAAAGGGGATTATACAATGGTAGTAGCCTATTCCACATCCGCCTTGATCTGCGGTTTTTTCTGGGAGATGTTTAATATCTGCAGTCTTGCCAGGTGGCAATACGCCATCCCCTATGTGCAGGTATTGCATCTGTTTGAAATGCCGGTTCTGGGATATGCCGGTTACCTGCCGTTCGGGCTGGAATGTGCTGTGATTATAGATCTTGCCATGAAACATCCGTATAAGAGAAACGACCATTCCCTTAAGGATTAATAATTCTTATAAGCATCAAGTGTATGAATGGCGAGAAAGTGAGACTTTTACCGATATGTTGTTAATTCCAGGCTTGGATTTTTTTGCGTCATACTGATACAATGTGAGAATCCCGTTCATTCTACCGGCGTGCTCAAGAGCATAAACACTCCATCTGACAAGCAAGCTTCCGGGATACCACGCATTGTCTGCATATGTCTGCCTGTTATTCCCATTCTTTATTTACACCATTTCGATCATAATAAAAGCCCAACTCTCGCCATTCTGATTTGGTGTTTTCTATTATTTCTTGTTGAGTTTGTTTATTCTGATCAGGCAGAAAATACTTCTTGATATTCAATTTCAGCATCAGAGGCAAAAAGAAGAATATTCTCTTTAATTTTATCAAGGTGTGAGATGACGGTCTCCCGTGAGATACCTTCTGGAACATAGGTAACATACAGGGCTCGTTTCGTTTTTGGTGATATAGAGGTTCGCTTGTCCTGGCCATAGATTATGGAGCAGACCACCCCTTTTTTATCCTTCATCATCATGTCACCCGCTTTTAACATTTTAAGATTTCCATTTATCTGAGTAAAAGATTCGCTTCCATTGGTAACTCCGATTGAAATTGTTCCTTCAAGCAAGTCGGCATCATGGCCGGCAGTCAGGAGAAGCATTCCAATATGAGAACCGGGAAATTTGTGATACCACTCTTCCAGTATTTTGATATCTGCCATTTGACCTCCACGTTTTTATTTAGAAATATAACAAAGATTGAGCAGCCGGTTATTCCTCAAGCGAAAGTAGTTCCATTTGAGCCGCTTTTTGCCTGAGAGGTATCAGCGATTCATACTCGGGAATAGATTCTATTTTTTAATATTTTTCATATCTTTTACTGCGTCTTTCATTATTTCAAGTATATTATTGCCGCTTTTTTTTGCAATAACATGAGCGTCATCCACAATTTTTTGTGCATGGGCTGATAATACCTTTTCATCGGGTAGCGCGGTAGCGGATTGATTATATTTCCAGACAAGAAGCTTTCTGGCAAACGCAACCTCTTGTTTTCGAATGAATCCATTCTTACCAAAAATGGCCATAATAATAATGCCTCGATATAAGTTTTCAGAAATCTTTTTCAGCAGTATATATTGAAGTCACACATTAAACTTTCATGATATAAAAAGAATATCAGTAATGTTTCTCATACTCTTCAAAGAGCTTCATTTTTTAATCTGTTTTTTGACATCGGCAACCAATTCCCGATGCCGATAATTATCAGGGTCTTCCAAAAGTGCTTTTTCCCCCCAATGAAGTGCATTTGGAAAATCCTTTTGCTGGCGGTAGTTTTCCGCAATAGCATACAGCACATGCTGCAACGGTGCATTCCTGATTTCAGGCGGAATATTCAGTACCTTTTTGAAATCGGCTATGGCACCTTTGTGATTCTTTTTAACTGTATAACAACTTCCCCGGCCAATAAGGCTCTCCTCGTCGTACGGATCCAGTGTCAAAGCATTCGAATAAAACACAATCGCGCCGTCGATTCTTCCTTCGATTTCAGAAATTTTGCCCAGATAGAAATAAGGGTTATCACCATCTTCGTGACGATAGGCCGGGTCAATTTTGACAACTGCCTCAAATGCCCGGACCGCACCAATCCCGTCTGGTTTAATGAAACATTTTAAACCTTCATTAAACCAATCGGTTGCAGAAAGTGTACTATTTTTATCCATTATACTCCTTTCTATCTGTGTATTTTATTTTTTTTCCATAGATTTTTTTCATTTTTCAGCAACACATCTGTAAATATTACAGAGCAAGGCCTTGTATACTGGAAATCCTGAAATTGGATCTCTATTTTCTGCATCAGTAAGTGTATTTACATTTGCTTCTTGCCACTCTTTAGGGCCAAGTGGGCCACCACCACCCATATTGGCTTCAATAACCCCCTGCACAATATCTTCGGTTATATAGGCCCAAAAACGAACCTTCCCCCGCAATGTTTCAACCCAGACAGCATCATTGTTATTAATACCGCGTTCCGATGCATCGTCAGGGTGTATCCAAACCAATGGCTTGTCCTGCATTTTTATTAAACTGGGAATGTTAAGATGTTGACTCCGAAAGGTAGATTGCATTCGAGCTCCAGAATTAAAAACAAGGGGATATTTTTTAATTAGTCCTGTTGCCGCAATCGGGCCCTCTTTGGGCTCTGTATATACGGGTAGAGGTTCGTAACCGTTTGACCGAAACCACTCAGAAGTAAACTCAAATTTTCCGGTTGGTGTTTCAAACCCAGGTTTACCATCCACTCTCAGCTCTCCGCTTTTATATTTTTGGTATTGCATTTCCGGCACAGGTAATGGAACCCCGGCCAGATTATCCTTCAACATTTCTAAAGTAACGCCGGTTCCTATAAGCCCATTTCTAACCTTCTCTTCCTCATTTTTGGGCCATTTGTCACCGTAACCAAGACGTTCTGCCAACTCTGTATAGATCAAGTAGTTTGAGCGAGCCTCTCCAAGTGGTTCGATGAGTTGCTCCCTTAGCTGTACCCAGTCGTCCTTAACCTCGTAGGAGGTGATTTCATAAGGTGTTGCAGCGGGTAGGAGCAGGTCAGCATATTGTGAATCTGCTGTAGGAAAAAGATTAACTATTACCAAAAGATCAAGAGAAAAAAGTGTTTTGTGCCAAAGTTGTGAATCAGCCCAGGATGTAATCAATGAAGTCCCACTGGCGATCAATCCCCGGACCGGGTATGGGTCATTTTGCAGGACTGCTTTTGGCAAGTCTACTCCATGGGCCTCGTTTCTGATCTGATAATAAAGGGGATAATCATCAGCACCAAAGGGTTTCTTTCTATTTTCAGGAGGAGGGGTAGTAATCCGGTTGTGTTGAACTCGATTCGGCATTTTAAAAAGCTTACCACCAGGTACATCAATATGTCCGCCCAAAGCCTGGATGGATAAAACTGCTCGAATTGATTGAACACCGCCGTTGCTGTATTCTAAACCTGTATACATTAAAATGGAACACGCTTTTGAGTCACCAACAGCTTCAGCCAGATCAATCACCGTATTTGCTGGTACACCTGTAATCCTCTCCACTCTCTCAGGTGTAAAATGCTGCACATATCCTGCCAATTCATCAAAGCCATGGGTCCACCCATCTACGAAATCCTTGTCATAAAGGTTGCGATTTATCATCTCACGCATGATGCCATGGGCAAGGGCTCCGTCCGTACCGGGCCGAATTCCAATCCATTCCATATCAACAGCTTTTGCAGTTTCGCTTCGTCGATGATCAATAGAAATTACCCGGGTTCCTTTCTTTACTGCTTTATGGATGTATTTCATTTTTCCCGGCGGGGAGTCTGTTGCAGGATTAGCTCCCCATATGAGAATAAGGTCTGCATTACCAAGATCTTCAGTAACATGCCTGTAATGCTGTCCATAGCAGGCCTGAGGAGCAATCATGCCGTATGCAACAAAACAGAGAGCACCAACACCGGTAGTATTTGGTGACCCCCAAGGGAACAAGATAGAACTTGCTGACGATTCAGTTGTACCAGTGGGAGGGAATGACTCTTGTACACCAAATTCAAAATTACCTCGCCCCGTATACATACAAACAGCTTCAGGGCCAAATTTTTTCTTAATTTTTTCTAAGCCGTCTATCCAGATATCATACGCTTGATCCCAGGTGATTCTCTCAAATTTTCCTTTCCCACGACTACCGACTCGACGCTGCGGATAAAGCAGGCGGTTTTTAGAATAAACAATTTCACTGGCGTGGACTCCACGGGGACAAATTGTACTGTAAGGATGGCCTTTAAGTATTGACTGCCGTGTAATTTTACCATCGACAAGATGAACATTAACACCGCACCCTGCGTCACAAACACCGCAAGCCGACGGAACAACTTTTTTTTCCAAAATAACCTCCATCATAGTTAGCGCTTTGTCATGAATTTTACATTGAGTATCACCCGCAGCATTCTGATTGTTGAAAAAATTGTTTTTATTTGTGTATTTGATTACTTTGAAAAGATAAGAATCAGACTTTTAAATCATTGATAATTTTTTGAATTGTCCCAAGAAGATCAGGTATTTTCTTCTTACATGTGAAAAAAACAGTCTCAGCGTTTATGTCGGCATAATGATGGGTGATTATATCTCTCATCCCTTTTGCTTTTTTCCAATCAACTTCAGAATACTTAGAAAGCAATTTATTATCAGTCACTTTATCGAGTTTTTTTAAAGATTCACCAATAACAATCAGCATCATACAAATAGCATCCATTTTATCAACGCCTGCCGATGTATCTGTAAAATCATTTGGCTTGTTGATTACCTGAAATCGCTGAACAACCTTCTGGGCTGATTTCTGGATCTGGAGTAGGATTTCTATAATTAGCTCATTGTCACGCATACACAGCCTCATGATCTATTCGTTTTTTTAAAAATGAATTCATTGTGTCTGTGTACGTAATAATATCGACAGATTTTTTAAGCCTCTCTTCCAAGTCGCTTTTTATTCCGGCAAGCGTGAAAAAATCCGGTTCTGATATACGAATTACAATATCGACATCACTTTCATCGTTTGCCTCCCCGCGAGCGATTGATCCAAAAATTCCAATTTTTGAAATTTTAAATTCATTGGCGACTTCTTTTTTATAAAGATGTAATATTTTTAATATGTCTTGCTTGCCCATGAACACCCCTCACATGCGTTACTGTGTTTTGTACTTGTGATACTGATCCTAATTCTACCACTTCTTAAGAATAGCACAACTTATTTATTGTTGTAATGATTTTTGCGCTGCAATGTTTTTAAATAAATAACAAAAACTAAGGTGGTTTAGCATTATAGCCAAGTTGTTTTTTCTTTAACATATAACTCTCAACAGCTTCAAACGGATTTAAATAGTGGCTTTTTAGAGTTGATAGATAAGAAAAAAATGCACTGGTTTATTGACATTTCCATAGCGTTTATTTGGTCAGGCGAGTATAAACCTGCTGTTATCCGTTTCATTTCATTTTGCTGCCAGAACTTCATGGTCGTATCGATCCTGTTTTTCGTTCTTAATTCTGCGGTTTACCCGTTAACATTTCACCTGTTGAAGTTAAAATATCCGCTACAATTATCTCTGCACTGGATCTTCATTCAATGTATCAATCAGTGATCTCGCATGAAAAGAAATCAAAGCATTGATTTTGTCTGCCATTTCAATGGATCGATATTTGGCTTTAAATTCAGTTGCTGTAATTTCAGAAATTGCTATGATTCTATTTGCCAAATCTAAAGCTGCTTTTACGACTATTTTTGGCTTCATGTTGATTTCTTCACTGAGAGAAACGAAATGATGCTTTTGAAGATGGCCAAAGTTTCTTTTTTCCCCGCCAATCTTCATTGGCATTTTTTTTGTAAACTGGGGATATACCTGTGTAGAAACTAAATCGTAAAATGGCGCAAGCTTTGTCTCATTTTTATCATGAAGCAGCGAAATGTTTTTTGCATGGCCATCGGCATTGCCGATCAGTCCATTGAACAAAATTAGATTCAGAAATTTCCTTGAATCTTCAATGGGACTTGAACATTCTTTTCGGATCAAATCAAAGCAGTCTTTTAAAGAATAGTTATATTTTTGCTGAGAGTTTCTGTTCAATGCCTGGCAAAAATCTTCTTGAACCAGCCGAACAATACCCTGTTCACTTACTTTTCTGTCATAACGTTTTACAGCATACAGCGAGATATCCCGAACTTTTAAAATATCGGCATCAGGGACATCAAAGCCCATGTTTTTAGCCAGATTCATACAGTAGGCTTCATTTGTCACAACACCCTGCAAGTCTTTGACAGGAGTCTTGATGATATGAGTGGTCGGAGCCCCGTTTAAAGGCAGATAAATCCGGTTGTCTTTTATATAGACCGGCAGTTTTTCCATTCCGCCTGCCAGGGAAAGTCTTCTTTCTTCTGCAGCCAGCAACGGATTGATCGTAAGCTCAGTTATTTTTTTTGCTAAATCTTTTTCTGAAAAGGGTTCATATTTATAGTTACTCGGTCCAGGGTAATCTATATCAGGAGGATAAAGGGACACGGCGCCGGCACAATCCCCACCAATAGCCCGGAGCAGTGAGAACTTATCCTCTTCAGCAATACCTAATTTCCGTGAAAGAGCTGTTAATATTCTTGCTTCCGGCAAAAGATTTGTGAAATAGGAATAACAGCTATCATTCAGGAATGGTTTTTCCTGTAAAGGCAGTGAAACGGATAAATGAAAACTATCCTGCTCTCCCAACCATTTTTTTGAATATTGAAAACAAAATCTGTTTTGATCATCTAACCAAAGCTCACCGGCAAGAATGCTGTTTATAGATACAAAAAGTTTATTCATCTCTCAGGTTCTTTTTGACATAGTTTATAATTTTTCTTTTAGATTTTGGCAGTAGCAGAATTTCATATCCAAGCCCCTCAAGCACCTGTAATACTTTTCCAAGCTGAACCGTCGATTTTCCATTCTCCAACTCAGACAAGAAACGTATCCCGACATTAAGATAGCCTGCGGCTTCTGCCTGCGTGAACCCTTGTTTTTTCCTGACGGTCTTTATCCGGTAACCAATACTTTTTGAATCCAATTGTACACCTCTTAAAAATTTTTCCCTAACGGAAAAATATCACGACAGGCAAAACGAGTCAATCTTATTTTTCCCGATCGGGAAAAATTTATCGAAAAATGAAAGAAGCCAGGAGAAAATTACCCGTTCGGGAAAAATTTATTGATTTCGATATCGCGACATTACCTCATCAAGGTTTCCGCCGCTCTGCAAATTTTGCAAAGGTATCCTCAATCGGAGAATCATATGGTGGTTTATACAATTGTGGCACTGTCATTTCTTACACATGAATATGAAAATCTGCGGCTGAGCCTGTAGCATTTTTTTTATTTTACTAATTTAAAAAAAATAGATACTTGAAATTTTATCAATAAAGTGTATATTGATTGTAATGACATTATCGGTACAAAATTTTTTGATAAGGAGGGAATCATGGCAAAAACAGCAGTAATTCAAACCCGTGTAGATCCGGCAATTAAGCAGCACGCACAAACTATATTAAAAAAATTGAATATTTCAATGTCTGAGGCGATCTCAATGTATCTTTCACAAATAACCCTTCATAATGGGATACCTTTTGAATTAAAAATCCCGAATGATATTACAGCGAAAACTCTTATAGATGCAGACAATGGCAATGGTCTTCATGCTGTTGATTCTGTTGATGATCTATTTCAGGAGCTTGATAATTGATTCTTCATTACACAACCCAATTCAAAAAAGATTATAAAAAAATCAAGAAACAGAACAAGGATTTGTCAAAATTAAGGGTTGTTATCGAAAAATTGGTTGACCAGCAAACATTGGAACCCAAATATAAAGACCATCAATTGACAGGCAATTGGAAAGGTCATCGTGATTGCCATATTGAACCCAATTGGCTTCTCATATATCAACTTACTGATAATGCTTTGATTTTAGAAAGAACCGGCTCTCATTCAGAGCTTTTTAAAAAATAATTTAGAATTAAACCTTCTGGATTTTTTCCGAAAACCTTTCAATGGGATATTTATATTTTATCATTTCCAAATAAGCGGTTCGCAACGCCTTTATTTGGCTTGTTGAACGAAGCCGCTATCGCGGCAGAAAAAGAATTCAAAATCGT
>CAZWSL010000013.1:0-82651 GCA_964636495.1 uncultured Desulfobacula sp.
GGGGGACTGTGTGGGAGAGTAGAACGCTGCCAGATTATTTATTGAAAAAGCCCTGAACGTCTATATGACGATCAGGGCTTTTTTGCGTTTATGTGGTTTATCACTGGATCATATATTCTTTTAAATAAAATCCAGTATACGATTTTGTATGGTTTATCTGGGGCACTCCCTGCACACTCTTACATTACTGGAGCTTGATGCGATTGCTCTTTCTAATGTGCAGAGACGGTGAAAAATTCTTCCACACCCGCTACAGTGAACTCTATCTCTGGATCTGATACTTTTTTTACATCTGTGACACTTTTTTGATGCTGAATAAGGTACCCAGTGAGGATTTTCACTACCTCTGCAACGCTGGGCTGAAGGTATTTTCAACCCTTTGGTAAGATGAATAACCGGTCTTTGGAGAGAACTTTGGAAGCACATTCTAAAATCAGTCAAGCTCATTCCTTCTGTCCCACTGTGAATAAAAAAAGATTTGGCAAATCCCAAAGTTCTCCGCTTGAATGAATACCCGACATGTTCGAGTTTCAGATAGCCTTTCTCAGGATTTATTTTATTTGTAATCTTTTTAATAAAGGTATGACTCTCATCTCCATTACCATCACAATTAAAAACATATCCGCCGATTCTTGCAACAACAGCATTATCTTTTATAACCATTCCTGCAGAGGGGATCAATTGAATCTGGACTCTGTTCTCTCCTCTTGCCGGAGGAGAGAGCCACAGCCTTCTCTTGCTGTGATCAAAGCAGACCTCAACGCCAAACGTTATTCCATCCATGGTAAAAATTCCCAGACCTTCATAGCTATAAGTCTGTTGCTCTTTACCCCTTCCCCTTTTTTTGTCAGCTCCTTTTCCGGCAGGAAGATGTTCCACATCTTCATGCATCAGTTTTTCGTCTATATCACGAGACCTCAATCGCGATCTCCGGTCAAGTTCCAGAAAATCCAACCCGGATTTAAACTCTTTTACCACAACACAGGAGTCTTCTTCTCCTTTATTTCCTTTTTGTATAAAGACAATATTATACACTTCCCGTTTCGGTCCGCTGGACTTTGAGGTCGCAATGCAGCTGCCGAACACAAACAGCCAGTCTTTAAAGATATCCTGATGAACATAAGTTCTGAGCCTCTGGACAATGTGCTGGTATGTTTCCATTGAGTATGCGCCGCGCTTTCCTCTGAAGTAGAACTCAGGCGCCATAAAAAGTTTAAGACATTTTGAGCTTTTTATACGAGATCTTGACTGGTAGGATCTGCGGATAGCATCTTCCATCAGTGAACATCGTATACTGACATCGCGCTGTTCATCACGCAGCCCGGTATATGAGGGATCAAACCCCTTTTGGGGTGACGTATCAAGCTGGTACGATATAAACTGAACTTTGTTATAACTCAAAACATATCTCCCTCAGGTGGCATTATCAGGATCTTTACTTTACACAGAATTTTTTCTTTTTCTGGTTTCTGCTAATTTTTTTTTTAAATAAAATCCTGTATAGGATTTCTTGTTTTCACTTATCTCTTCTGGCGTGCCGGCTGCAATAATCTTTCCACCTTTATCTCCGCCTTCCGGCCCGAGATCGATAACATGGTCTGCACTCTTAATAACATCAAGGTTGTGTTCTATGACTACCACAGTATTATTTGAATCAACCAGTTTATTGAGTACAAACAGTAGTTTTTTAATATCATCTGTATGTAACCCTGTTGTGGGTTCATCCAGAATATATATGGTTTTTCCTGTCTCTTTTCTGGACAACTCTTTTGCAAGTTTGATTCTCTGGGCTTCTCCCCCTGAAAGGGTTGTGGCTGCCTGCCCCAGTTTTATATATCCAAGCCCAACCTCAACAAGTGTTTCAAGTACTACCCTTATGGATGCTATGTTCTCAAAAAAATTCACGCACTGATTAATGGTCATATCCAGAACCTGTGCAATATTTTTATCTCTGTATTTTATTTCAAGTGTTTCCCTGTTGTATCTTTTTCCTTTACACACATCACATGCTACATAAACATCAGGCAGAAAGTGCATTTCAATTTTAAGAATACCGTCTCCTGTACACGCCTCACATCTGCCTCCCTTGACATTGAAACTGAATCTTCCTGCTTTGTAGCCTCTTGCTTTTGATTCACGCGTCTGTGCAAACAGCTGTCTTATCTGGTTGAAGACCTGTGTGTAAGTACCGGGATTGCTTCTGGGGGTTTTTCCTATGGGTGACTGGTCAATGTGCACAACTTTATCAAGATATTCAATACCCTCTATTTTTTTATAATCCCCTGTGATTTTTTTGGAGCGGTTTATATGGTTGGCTAAAATATTGTACAGTGTTGATAACACAAGGGTTGATTTTCCTGACCCTGAAACACCTGTTACACATGTAAAACACCCTAATGGAAAAGAGACATCAAGATTTTTAAGATTATTTGAACTTGCCTGATAAATTTTTAACTCTTTTTTTGTACCTTCTCTTCTTGTATCAGGAATTTTAATATATTTCTTACCGGCTAAATAGAGACCGGTTAGTGAAGTCCTGCTTTTAATTAACTGTTCAGGCGTACCTGAAAAAACGATTTTACCCCCGTTTATTCCTGCTGCAGGTCCTATATCAATAACATAATCACAAAATTCTATTGTCTCTTCATCATGTTCAACTACAAGCACTGTATTTCCAAGCTCTCTCAGATCCATAAGGGTTTTCAGCAGTCTTGCATTATCTTTTTGATGAAGTCCGATACTGGGTTCATCTAATACATAAAGAACTCCGCTCAGTTTTGAGCCGATCTGGGTGGCAAGACGGATTCTCTGGCTTTCTCCTCCAGATAGAGTTGCGGCAGATCTGCCAAGTGTCAGATATTCCAGGCCGACATTTTCTAAAAAACCGAATCGTTCGCATATCTCTTTTACAATGCCCCTGGCAATTATTTCATCTTTTGGTTCAAGTTTTAATGATTTAATGTAATGGTTTGCGACACTGATGGAAAGAGAAGATATTTCATGAATGGTTTTATCTTCAACCCTGACTGATCCGGATTGTCTGTTTAATCTGGCTCCTCTGCATGACGTACAGGTTTTAAAACTCATGAATTTTTTTATATTTTCTCTCATGACTTTGGAGTTTGTTTCACTATACTGCTTCTTTAAACCGGGAATGATCCCCTCAAAGCTTCTTCTATAAACAATTTTTTTCCCTGCCCGTTCAATGTAAAATGGGATTTTTTCCCTGTCTGAACCATGCAGCAGAACCTTTTTAAAATGGTTAGAAAGCTTTTTAAATGGTTTGTATATATCCTCCTTATAGTGGGTAACAAGAGCATCAAGAAATTCCATAAATTGTACAGAATCTTTGTCTTCCCATGGAATTACGGCACCTTGCCTTAAAGAGATGTTATGATCTGGAATGATCAGATCGGGATCAAACTCACTCGTGCTGCCCAGTCCGTCACAGGATGGGCATGCCCCCATGGGTGAGTTAAAAGAGAAAGATGCAGGCGTAAATTCAGGATAACTGATTTTACATTTAACGCATGAGGCTTTCTCACTGAATAAAATTTCATGGTTGTGGTTCAGATCAAGAATCGTTATCTGACCATTGGAGAGAGAGAGAGCCAGCTCAAGAGAATCTGAGAGCCGTTTTCTGATACCTTCTTTAATGATAAGTCTGTCCACTACAGCATCAATATAGTGTGTTTTGTTTTTTTCCAGTAACGTAATATCTTCAATCAGATATATCTTGTTGTCAACCCGTACCCTTGCAAACCCCTCTTTTTTTAATCTTAAAAAAAGATTTTTATGGGAACCTTTCTGTCCTGTAACCAGTGGTGACAGAATGATGATTCTGGTTTTCTCTTCAATTGCCATAATCTGATCTGTTATCTGGTCAATTGACATTGAAGAGATAGCAGCGCCGCATTTATAGCAGTATGACCTGCCAACCCTTGCAAACAATAATCTCAGGTAGTCATAAATTTCCGTTATGGTTCCTACTGTTGATCGCGGATTGTGGTTTGCTGTTTTCTGTTCAATTGATATTGCCGGACTGAGTCCATCAATAGAATCAATATCAGGTTTATCCATCTGGCCTAAAAACTGTCTGGCATAGGTTGATAAAGACTCTACATACCTTCGCTGGCCTTCAGCATATATTGTGTCAAAGGCAAGGGTGGATTTGCCGGAACCAGAAAGCCCTGTTATGACAGTTAAACTGTTTTTAGGTATTTCAACATCAATATTTTTAAGGTTGTGTTCTCTGGCGCCTTTAATAATGATTTTATCTTTATTCATCTATTGATCTGGCGTGGATTATAAATTTTGACTTTTATTTCTGGCCTGGAATACTGCCATTTTAACTGCCTGTATAAGGCTTGACGGATCGGCAATGCCCTTCCATGCAATATCATATGCTGTGCCATGATCCACTGATGTTCTGATAATGGGAAGGCCTAATGTCGTATTTACGCCATCTTCAAAGTTGAGCAGTTTAAATGGAATAAGTCCCTGGTCATGGTACATACATACCACAGCATCATATCTGCCATTTACTGCCTGGTAAAACACAGTGTCAGGCGGCAGGGGTCCATCAACTTTAACTCCTGCCTGTTTTGCAAGATTTACAGCTGGAGTAATGAAATAGTTCTCTTCATTTCCGAACATACCTTCTTCTCCGGCGTGGGGATTTAAGCCGGCAACAGCTATTTTCGGTTGATTTATATTAAACCGCTCGCTTAAAGAAGTGTGTGTTAATTTGATTTTTTGAACAATATTGTCAACAGTGATAGAGGAGGGTACAAGGGATAGAGGTATATGAATAGTGACAAGCACAACCCTGAGTTTATCACCTGCCAGCATCATGGCATAATCTTTTGAGCCTGTCATGTGCGCAAGGATTTCAGTGTGGCCGTGAAATTCAGAACCTGCAAGCTTTAAAGCCGTTTTTGTGATAGGGCCGGTTACCAGAGCTGCAATATCATCCTGCAAGGCAAGCTTAATTCCTTCTAATATATAGTCCTGCATTGCTGTCCCGGTTTTAACATCCGGCTTCAGAAATCTGGTATAGTTTAGGGTGGAGTTTGAAATATCCATCATATCCATGGTATGAAACAGATATATTCCCTGTTCCGGATGTTTAACAATATTGATATCGTTATGGGTGAGCTGCAGCAGTTTTAAAGATTTCCTGATTACATATGCATCACCAATAATAAGAGGTCTGCACAGATTGTAGAGTTCACGGTTGTTTAAGGCTTTAACTATAATTTCCGGACCGATTCCCACAGGGTCGCCCATGGTAATGCCAATTATTGGAAGATGTTCTGATGGTTTCATTCACACATCTATATCATAAAGGTTGATAATAAAAAATAAAATTGTGAAACCATTGTTAAACAGGGTTTTAAAAAAAATAATAAGAAATATGAAATTTAAAGAAAACAGGAGGAAATTAGAGAAAATATTTTACGCCGGAAATCTGAAATTATTTTATAATGTTAAAATGTCTTGAAAAAATAAATAGTTGTAAAAAGTGATTGTTATTAAAAGAAATCCATTTGTTTCACAAAAAAAAATCTATAAAATCAGTTGATTAAAAAAGTGTGCCAGCTGAAATGACACTGTTTTGCTAATGCTTCTTATTGGATTTGACCAAAAAAAGAAAATTCAATAAAAAAACTATACTTTTGATTAAGTTCTCTTTTTCGGTTTTACAGAAAAAATCTGGTTAGAAAACATTATTTTACTATTTAAACTATAGTAGTGAGGCTGTTATTAAATAGATGGAGTCATCCTGGAAACAAGTAAAATCACAAGTTAAAAAAATTTTACCCGGACATAGTTATCGAATGTGGATCGATCCTGTTAAATTGATCGGTCATGGTCATCAGCATATTCAACTTTCCACCCCAAACAGATATTTTATCAAACGCCTGAAAGAGAGTTATGTTCCCATTTTTGAAAAAGAGTTTTCAAAATTAGGATTTGATCATATTAATATTGAGTTTAAAGTCTCTTCAAATAAAAAAATAAGCAGTATAAAAAACAGCTCATATCCGGCTGTTCCTGTAATCCAAAAGGGGACAAGTCAGATGGACCTGCCTGGATTTGGCATCAAATTTAACAGTGGCCGTATGTTTAACAAAGGATTTACATTTGATGATTTTGTTGTTGGTGATAATTCCAATTTTGCCTATTCAGCTTCACTCTCCCTTGCCCATGGAAAAATAAAAGGTTACAACATATTATATCTTCTGGCTAAGACAGGTCTTGGCAAGAGCCACCTCTCCCAGGCTGTTGGCCATCATATAATTGTAAATTCACTCTTCAGAAGAGTGCACTATATAACTGCGGAAGATTTTACCAATGAGATGATATTTTCATTAAAAAGCGGTAATATAGACAATTTTAAAAGAAAATACAGAACAAAATGTGATGTATTGATTTTAGAAGATGTCCATTTTCTGTCAGGTAAAAAAGCCATACAAAAAGAGCTTGCCATGACATTGGATTATCTTCTTGAAGCAGATAAAAAAATTATTTTTTCAGGATGCGAGCTTCCTGAAGATATCCCTAAATTGAATGATCAGTTAAAATCACGGTTAACTCTTGGACTTGTCACGGAAATAGGTGCTCCTGATTATTCGACCCGGTTGAGAATTCTAAAGAGAAAATCAAAAAAATTCGGATATAATATTCCTGATCAGGTAACAGAGTATATTGCCCAGGAGTTGTGTGATGATGTCCGGCAGCTTGAAAGCGGTCTGTTTGGGGTTGCTGCAAAAGGGCAGCTCATGGGTTGTAATATAGATATAGAACTCGCAAAAAGTGTACTTTCACATATAGCAAAGACAAAAAAGAAGATAACAATAGAATCAATTAAAAATCTTGTCTGCAAAGAGTTCTCAATCACTCCTGCAGACATTGTCTCAGCTTCCAGAAAACAGAGAATTGTCAAACCAAGGCAGATTGCCATTTTTCTTTCAAGAAAATATACTGATCAGCCGATAAAAACCATTGGCACAAGATTTAACAGGTATCATGCCACAGCGATATATGCAATCAATGCAGTTGAAAAAGAGTTAAAACAGAAAAGTATTCTGTTCAAGCAGATTAAATATCTTTCAAAAAAAATTGAATCAGGTGATCTCTAAAGAGGTTTTCTGCTGTTCCATAACGGGCAGGAAATTTTATTGAAGTTTTATTGCAAAGTTACTCTCGTTCAGCAGCTGTTCCATAATATCAATTTTAAGATTCTTGCTGTGCATCACACAACACTTTATCGCAATACAGCAGTACTGTGAACAAAGCCTGTTCTTTTTATTAAATTCACCAAGGCAGTCCGGCACATCTATGGTATCTGTCTTTAGTACGTCATTAATAATAGTTTCATCAATATATTGTATTTTCATATTAAATTCATTCTCAGATTTTATATGTTGTAAAAAAATGTTCGACAGGCTGTTATAAACCGTCAATTTTTCCAGTTTCGGTTCTGGAAAAACGTTTATTTTGTAACAATCTGTATCGTTAATATGTAATCTTATATTCTAACCATGTATTCTAATTTTTTAATCAAAATTTTTAAACTCTGCTTCTGGGTTGCACAAATCGGTATCCCCTGGTTCAGCAGCCATTGATCTTCAAAAGAGTCAAGATCAATCCGATCAATTTTATTAAATACCAAAATAGTAGGTGTTGTATTTAATTTAAGATCTTTAAGAATTTTTTCAACAGATTTTTTCTGCTGCAGATACCTTGGATTACTTATATCTATCACATGCATGATAAGATCAGCATCTTTGAGTTCTTCCAGTGTTGAGTGAAAGGCTTTCATCAGTTCCCTGGGAATGTTTTGAATAAATCCGACAGTATCCGTAATGATAACTTCTTTTTCCTGGGGAAATCTAAGTCTCCTGCTTGATGGATCAAGGGTTGCAAACAATCTGTTCGCCGCAATAATTTTACTTTGGGTTAATGTGTTTAAAAGAGTGGATTTACCGGCATTTGTATAACCTACAATTGAAATAACAGGCAGGTTTTTTCTTTTGCGCTTTACTTTCTGCTGCTTACGCTGTTTATGAATCTTTGCAATCTCTTTTTTAAGCCGGTTGATTCTTTCTCTCACCCTGCGCCTGTTGATTTCAAGCTTTGTCTCACCCGGTCCTCTTCCTCCTATACCTCCTGTCAATCTTGACATGGCAGTATTTTTTGTTATCAGACGCGGCAGAAGGTATTCCATCTGTGCTAATTCTACCTGGAATTTTCCCTCCTTTGATTTTGCCTGTCTTGCAAATATGTCAAGAATCAACTGGGTGCGGTCAATGACTTTAATTTCAACAAAATCAGTAATAGATCTTATCTGGGAGGCTGACAACTCTCTGTCAAAAACAAGCATGGTTGCATATTTTTGAATTGCAGAGATAATAATATCAGACAGTTTTCCTTTTCCTACTACAAATTTTGGGTCAATTCTCTTTCGTCTTTGTACGGCAGTGCCAATGACATTGATGTGACTTGTTTTGCAAAGCTCTCCCAGTTCATCCATGGAAGCCCATGCATCTTTTGAACCCAGGGTTGTGGCATTGATCAGAAAAGCATTCTCTTCACCGGAATCCGGCCTGTGAAGAGAGTTTTTCCTTGTCAGTTCAGATTCAAGAGCTTCAATCTGTGCAAGGCATTCAACATCAAGTTTGTCAATACTGCTCTGCTCGACAACCTGGTATGGAACGGATTCAGTATGTGGAAGGATGTGTCCGGAATAGACTGTGCCGGGCTCTCCCTGCTGGGTAATGCAGATTGCCGTAATATAGTCAAGGCGCAATAATGCGAGATCGGTTAAATCATCCTGTGTCAGTGCTTCTTTTTTCAAGTGGGTGTGAACCAGGCGAAGTCCTTTGAGTCTACCGGGAATTGCCATGTATTCAGGAGTGACAGGTATGACAATTTTGTGTGCATCTCCTAAAATAACATAGACAACCTTGCCATTCCTGTTAATGAGAAGACCTATCTGTCTT
Source organism: uncultured Desulfobacula sp. (assembly GCA_964636495.1). Lineage (GTDB taxonomy): Bacteria > Desulfobacterota > Desulfobacteria > Desulfobacterales > Desulfobacteraceae > Desulfobacula. Next base: position 9,009 of record CAZWSL010000013.1, read on the forward strand.
TTGATATTGTAGGAGAATTGCACAAGAAGCTGTGCAGCTTCCATGGAGATAATCTGTTCCGGCGGTATATTATAATTATAAAGGCTTTCTGCCTCTTTCAGCTGGGTTCTTTTTAAACCGGCAGTATTGCCAAACAGTTTTTTCTTCATTCAAATTCCTGATCTGAAGCAAGTTCTTCAAATCGCGTATACTGACCAAGAAAATGCATTAAAGCTGATCCTGTTGCTCCGTTTCTGTTTTTTGCAACAATAATTTCAGCTTTTCCTTTTTTGGGATTATCAGGTTCTTTATTATAAACTTCATCCCGATAGATAAAAGCAACAATGTCAGCATCCTGTTCAAGAGCTCCTGATTCACGAAGGTCTGACAGCATGGGGCGTTTGTCAGATCGTTGTTCAAGCATACGGTTTAACTGTGACAGGGCCATGACCGGGACATCCAGTTCTTTTGCAAGGGCTTTCAGCGACCTTGAAATGCCTGCAATTTCAAGGTCTCTCCTCTCACTCTTAAAAGGGGGTTTCATTAATTGAAGATAATCAATAATAATAAGGCCAAGCCCGTTATTTTTTTTATATAGTTTTCTTGCCTTGGCTCTTATTTCCATAGCCGTAATATTGGATGCATCATCAATAAATATGGGAAGTTCATTTAAAACGCCTGCTGCATCTGTTGCATTCTGCCAGTCTTCCTGGCTGATAAAGCCTGTTCTGAGTCTGTTTGAGTCAATACGGGCTTCAGAAGTCAGAAGTCTCATGGAAAGCTGTTCATTAGACATCTCAAGAGAGAATAGTGCAACAGGCTTTTGTTCTTCAAGGGCAACATTTCTTGCAATATTTAATGCCAGAGCAGTTTTTCCCATACTTGGTCTTGCTGCAAGAATAATTAAATCTGATTTCTGCAGTCCGGAAGTTATGCTGTTTAATCTGGGATATCCTGTGGAAAGCCCTGAAAGACCGCCAGCACTTCCCTGCTGCTCTTCAAGTTTGTCAATATTGATATTGATCAGGTCACCAAGATTCTGAAAAGAGCTCTGGGCTTTATTTTCTGATATGTTAAAAATGGACATTTCAGCAAAGTCCATAATATCTTCAAAGTCACCTTTATCCTTCAGACATCTTTCAATTATTTGCGAAGATGATGTTATTAATTTTCTTAAAGAAGATTTTCCCTTGATTATCTTTGCATAGTGTACAGCATTTACGGCAATGGGTGCTGCATCACAGATAGTGGCAAGAAAGGATGCCCCGCCAATACTTTCCAGCTGCTCTTTCTCTTTAAGGGCATTGGCAACGGTAACCAGGTCAGCAGGCTCCCCTTTACTGCTGAGTTCCACAATGGCATTGAAAATTTTCTGGTGAGCGCCTTTGTAGAAATCATCAGGTGACAGAATGTCTATAATATCAAGAAGGCTGTCATTATTAATGAATATTGCACTTAATATTGACTCTTCCGCCTCAATATCATGGGGAGGGGTTTTGTTTAAAAGTGGATCTGCTGTTATTTTGTTCTTTTTTAACACAATATATTTTAAAAAAAGATGTTTATGGGTAATGATATTCTGAAATGATCCGGAAAAATATTACATTTCCCCGGATCATTGATATTATTTATTATCTTTTTTCTCAGCAATTACATTTACCGTAATTTCAGGCTCAACATCTTTATAAAGGCGTATGGGCACTTTATACTCGCCAATTGTTTTAATAGGCTCGGCAAGCAGTATGGAACGCCTTTCCAGTTGAATATCCTGGCTGTTTAAAGAACTTTTTATATCATGGGTTGTGACTGATCCGTAAAGATGTTCTTCTTCATGCACTTTTGCCTTAATTGTGCATACAACATCCTTAATTTTTTCAGCCATCTCTTCAGCAAGTTTTCGCTCTTTGGCAATCTGAAGTTCAAGTTTTGCCTTTGCCTGTTCCATGACTTTTCTGTTCTGTGGTGTTGCAAGGATGGCTTTGCCCTGGGGTAGAAGATAATTGCGGCCATATCCTGGTGCCACTTTACATTCTGCTCCTGCAATACCAAGTGTGTCAATGGTTTCTTTTAATATAACTTTCATTTTAACCTCCAAAAAGATTCAGTCTTATTTTAAAAGACTCACTTTTCAATTTATTTTTTTGCAAATTTGTATCAAATTTTTCTGAAATTAAACCATGTATCAAATAATCCAATCCCTATCACAATGAGCATGAAAAGAGGTTGAATTGCAATTAGAAAATAAAAAAACAGTCTCAATGCAAAATGGACCCTCTTTTTGTTGAAAAGATATGATACAACTGCAATTCCCTGGAAAAAATATACAAATAGTAAAATGATTAAACTGTTTTGAGCAATGCTGGTTAGTATACCCAGATTGAAAAAGCTTATGAGAGATACGCCAATCAACCCAAAAACCATATAATCTCTGGCTTTCCACTGATTCAGGTTTTCAATGCTTTTTACAACGATTCCCTTTTGTTTCAGCACTCTTTTGATTAATAAAATATTAATCCACAGCATGGTAAGATATGAAGTGGTAACTATTGAGGGAAAAATGGACATCAGCAGTCTGGCTGCTTTTTCAAGCATCTGCTGGTCAAACTGAATTTCCGGGTAAAGCTCTGCTGTCCGTGAAAAAAGCTGTGCTGACAGCATCTGATATCTTGATACATAAGTTGAAATCAACTGGTCAAGTCCCTGGCTTAAAGTCAGTGAGTAGAAAAATATAAGTACAACACAGGCTGAAAATACAGAAAGAGATGTATAAATAATGATTTTTTCAACACTTAAATGTTTTTCTATGAACTCACCAAGGAAAAAACCTGTCATCAACAGTGAACCAAAATAGAGTGTATTCAATGCAAAGTTACCAGTGGCAATAATTAATACTGTCATACTTGCAACCATTATAGCTGCACTTGGATTTCTCCCTGTTTTAAGTCTGTAGAACAGAACGGGCAATGGAAGGATCATCCAGGCAAATACACCAATAAGTGGCATGATATATATAATGGAAATAATAAGTATGCAAAGGAGAACACCCGTTAAAATATCCTTCATTGCAGCAGGCTGTATGAATATGCCGGTCATTTGCATTGCTCTGATATTTTTTTTAATACATGGGTCTGCCAACAAAAGGCAGTAAGGCAATCTGACGGGATTGTTTGATTGCAATGGTTAATTCACGCTGGTGTTTTGCACAGGTACCTGTAATTCTTCTTGGAATTATTTTTCCGCGCTCTGTGATGAATTGCCTGAGGGCTTTTGGAACTTTATAGTTAATTTCAAGATCATTGTCCACACAGAATCTGCATATTTTACGGCGCTGGTAAAATCTGTTTTTACCACCACTTTTTTGACTATTACGATTATACATTATTGTTTTTCTCCACTCTTAATTAATCAGTTTCTTCTTTTGCCTTTTCAACCTGCTCATCATTTTCAGGAGTGCTTTCCTCAACTATCTCTTCCTCAACAGCCTCTTCATCTGTCTCTTCTGATAATTGCTCCTGATTATCTTTAGCTTCCTGTTCAAGTTGTTCAACAGTAACTTCATCAGAAAGAAGGAGTGTCATGAATTTTAATACATCATCACTGAGGCGCAGGTTCCTTTCAAGCTCTTTTACAAGACTGCCGTCTCCACCGTAAGTGGCGCAGAGATAAAATCCGCGTGATTTTTTCTTGATCTCATAGGCAAGTTTTTTATTGCCCCACTCATCAAAATCTAAAAGAATTCCATTTTCTCTTGAAATGATATTTTTGACCCTTTCATAAAAATTTGTACGAGACTGATCTTTAAGATCAGGGTCTAAAATAAATACTGTTTCATACTTACTCATTTTTTCTCCTTACGGATATAAAGCCCTGATACCGAGATCAGAGCAAGGATTAATAAAATATCAACACTTTACTGTAAAGTGTTGTATGCAAACTTTTACTGATATCATAATATTGAATTCAGGTCAATGTTTTTATCGATATCTCAGTGAGATATTTGGATTTTAGCTGTTGATTTTCTCAGATCCTTGATATATCTATTTACATCATGACAAAAGAAAACAGAGGAAAAAGTAAAGATGATTTTACCCATGAGGCTTATATGGGTATTCGCAGGATGTTCTTTTTAAATGAAATTATACCGGGACAGAAAATTTCCTATGGTGATCTTGCAAAACGTCTTCAAATGAGTACAACTCCAGTTATCCAGGCACTGAAAAGGCTTGAGTATCAGGGGCTTGTACGCCATGAACCCAATCGCGGATATTATACAGAAAAGATAAGTTTAAAAGAGATTACAGAAATTTATGAATTCAGGGAGCTGATAGAGACATCACTTTTACCTGTATCCATATCCAAAATAGATAAACAGGGCCTGAAAGTGTTGAAATCTGCTCTTGACAACCACCTTGATGCAGTAAGGGATATCTATTTAAAAGACAGACTTTTAAAGGATATGAAATTTCATCTTACACTTGCAGAACTTTCGGGATGTACCTTACAGATCAATACACTCAATTCACTTTTTGATCTTTTATATCTTAAGTACCGTGGTAATATTCTTTTTGTCACACCCATGGATACAGTTGATTCAGAACATATAAAATTATATGATTATGTTGCTGCTTCTGATATTAAGCGTGCAGTTAAAATTTTGAAACAACACATTTCCAATGTAAAAGAGCATGCTATTCTCAGTGTTAAACGATTGAATGAAGAGAAGAGCATTAAAATAATTTAATAATATTTTTGATTTAATGGAAAATAGTTATGGAGTTTGAATTTCTTAAAGTGCATGGCCTGGGTAATGATTTTATCATAATGGATGATAGAAAAGGTAAGATTAAAGCACGCAGTGATTATCCCCGGCTGGCAGAAAAATTGTGTTCAAGAAACTTTGGTATAGGCGCTGATGGTTTAGTTTTTATTCTTGATTCTGTGGATCATGATATAAAATTCAAGGTATTTAATTCTGATGGATCCGAGGCGCAGATGTGTGGAAATGCCATAAGGTGTTTTGCAAAATATCTTTATGAGAACAAGATTGTGGATAAACGGAAAATCAGAGTGGAAACAATGGCTGGAACCATTGTTCCTGAAGTGATTACAGACAGTAAAGATATGGTACACTCCACACGGGTGGATATGGGGGAACCTGTCCTTTTGTGCAGTGACGTACCTTTTATTAGTGAGAATAAGCACTCTGTAGAAGAGTCACTGCAGGTTAATGGCAGGGCGTACAAAATTACTGCCGTTGGCATGGGTAATCCCCATGGAGTCATTTTTGTAGATGATATCAGCAGTGTGGATGTAAACAATATTGGCCCCGCTATTGAAAACCATGAGAGATTTCCAGAAAAAACCAATGTGGAGTTTGTTCAGGTTCTTAGCTCAAAAAAGTTAAGAATGAGGGTGTGGGAGAGAGGGGCCGGAATCACTCTGGCATGCGGTACTGGAGCGTGTGCATCTCTTGTTGCTGCAAATCTTGCCGGAAAAACAGGTGAAAAGGTTGTTGTTCAATTAGATGGTGGTGATCTTGAAATTGAGTGGGATAAATCTTCAAATCACATTTTTAAAACCGGCCCTGCCACTGAGGTTTTTAAAGGTCAGATAAAAATATAGAGAAAATTTTCTGTAATATTTTTATCCGGTCAGTTTCAGGCATATTTGGAAATTGACATCTTTTGTGAGCTTACCCTGGTTTTTTCTAACAGTTTAAAAATATGCTTTGGCATACCATACGGAAGATCCACAAAGGAAAAATTCTGATTAATGTCAATATTTCCGATATATTTGCTCTCAAGTCCGGATTCATTGGAAATAGCGCCTACGATATTTTTCGGCCTTACACCGTGACAGAGACCAACTTCTATGCGATACCGTTCCATACCTTTTTCAAGAGGAACAATATTGGATTTTTGAGGCAATACTTTTTTTTTGCATCTGAGTTTGTCTCTGTCAGCTTTCTGCTCGGGCAGTAAGAAAGGCGCTTTGCCATGTGTCAGTTTTGCAAGGGCAGCTGCAATTTTTGTCACAGGCGTATTCTTATCAAGAGAATAGGTTTCAATTAATAGTTCGAAAAAATTTAAATCTTCTGATTCAATGGTCCGGCTAATGGCTTTGTTAAAATCTGTTATCCGTTTTTTATTAATGGTTTTATTGGAAGGGAGGGTGTACTCTCTAATTTTTTGTCTGGTGGCTTTTTCAATCACTTTAAGCATCCAGCGTTCATTCCTGTTTAAAAACAGGATGGCTTCTCCTTTTCGGCCGGCCCTGCCTGTTCTTCCTATTCTGTGTATATAGGGTTCAACCTTTGAGGGCATGTCATAGTTGATTACATGTGATATTCTGTCTACATCTAATCCTCTTGCAGCTATATCTGTTGCAACCACGATATCAATATATCCATTTTTCAACCGGCTTATAATCTTTTCTCTTGCACTCTGGGCAAGATCACCATTCAGGGCTTCAGCTTTAAACCCTTTACTTTCAAGGGCTTTAGCAATATCAAATGTGGACGCCCTGGTTTTGCTGAATACAATTACCCCGTCAAAGGAGGTGGCTTCCATTATCCGAACCAGGGCATTGATTTTTTTGACACTTTTTATAAGCCAGTACTGCTGTTTTATTGTTTCAAGTTCTGTTCTGTCTGATTTGACAATAATTTTTTTTGGGGTGTTTAGATATTTTTGAGCAATTTTAAGTATGGGGGGCGGCATTGTTGCTGAAAACAATGCTGTTTGTGAGTGTTCAGGAGTTTTGTCAAGAATCCATTTTACGTCGTCAATAAAACCCATGTGAAGCATTTCATCTGCTTCATCAAGTATTACACAGGAAAGATCAGATAAAAAGAGTGTTTTTCTTCTCATGTGATCCATGAGTCTTCCCGGAGTTCCAACGATGACATGCACCCCTTTTTTTAACTGGTTAAGCTGGATTCCATAACTCTGTCCTCCATATATGGATAGAACACTGAGTCCCTTAAGACCAGTTCCATAGGTCTTGAAAGAGTCAGCTACCTGTATGGCAAGTTCTCTTGTGGGCGTTAATACCAGCACCTGGGGTTTTCTTTTTTTTATATCAATCCGGGATAAAAGCGGCAGTGCGAATGCGGCAGTTTTACCTGTACCGGTTCTTGCCTGGCCTACCATATCCCTGCCATCAATTAAACAGGGTATTGCAATGGCCTGAATCTGTGTTGGAATTTTATAGCCCACACTCTCTAATGTGTTTAATACAACAGGGCTGAGGTTCATTTTATCAAATCCCGGCAGGGAAAAAGTATTCTGGGACATATAGGGGTTCCTTATAAATAAAAAAGCCGGGATCTCTGTGAGACCTCCGACCTGACAAATCAATAATATTAATGGTTATATATATATTGATTCAGTAATTTATGCAAGGAAAAATTTTAATATATTGAAATTATTTATGATTTTATTTGAGTTTCTATTTTGTGAATGTTGTGGGTGAAGAAGAGAAATGATTTTTTCCTGTATTCTCTTATTTTGCCTCTTATACTGCTATTGTCGGTATCTTCCGGTGTATCACTCACATATTTGAATAAAAAACAGGGAGTTTGAAATTTTCTGCAGGTCTGAATGATTGATGCTCCTTCCATATCAACAAGTTCTCCACCATACTGTGAAACTTTTTCTCTCTCTTCAGGGCTGACAGCTGCTTTATCTGATGTTGAGAGGATAGCGGTTTCAGCTTTTATACTGTCAATGGTTGGAATATTGTGGATAAATGGTTTAGCAGTTCTGAAATCAGGTCTGTCGTGTTCAATGACTCTGTTTATCCGATATATCTCGCCTCTGGGTTTTGACAGGGTAAGGGCACCGGCAGCTCCAATATTGAAAACAGCATCAGGCTTGAATTTTATACAGCAGTAGGCAGTAGCCATTGCAGCATTTGCTTTTCCTATACCACACACAACAAGTACATATTTCTGGTTTTTAAAAACCAGAAACGGTTTTTTTTCTGCCGGTTCAAGAAGCAGCCCTTCAACAAATGGCTTGGCCTCAATCATTGTGGCCATAACGATGGCTTTTAAAGAATTTTTTTCCATTTTGCCATCTGCTCAAGGGTTTTAACTGCCTGATTTCCCTCTTCTCCCAATGATAGAGAAAAACTGTTCACATAGAGGTTTATATGATCCTGAATCACTTTATCGTCAAGTTCCTGGGCATGGTTTTTAATAAATTCGGCAGACGCACGCTTATTGTCAAAAGCAAACTGAATCGAATTTTTTATAATGGACTCAATCATATGTTTTTTCTCCATCAGAAATCTGTCTTTTCTCAGAGCAATGCATCCAAGTGGAATGGGATGGCCGGTCTCCTGCTCCCACCAGAGACCCAGATCAATGATTTTTTTCAGACCAAAGTCTTTATAGACAAACCGGCTTTCATGGATGATAAGGCCTGCATCAAACTCTCCTGACTCTACACCTGCAAGAATGTTGTCAAATCTTGTAATGACCCTGTTTTTTATTTTTGGATTCCATAGGCTTAACAGAAGATTTGCAGTGGTTAATTCACCTGGAATTGCTATTTTTGCTGTTTCCAGGGATAAATCAGGGTCTTTGCTTATTAAAAGAGGGCCGCATCCAAACCCGAGAGCTGCTCCTGCATCAAGGATTTCATAATATTTTTTTAGCTTTAAATATGCAAAAAAGGAGAGTTTTGTCATATGAAAATTTTTTAGCAGGGCTTTTTTATTCAAAGCTTCAATATCATCCATCAGAGGCTGAAAATTTAAATTGCCAGTATCAACCAGTCCATGGATCATTGCATGAAAAATAAAAGTATCATTGGGGCATGGTGAAAATGCTGTATGAATCGTTTTTTCTGTCATTTTCTGTCTAACCTCTGGCTATTGTGTTCATGCTTCATTCTGTTCAATCGCATATCTGTTCCAACCGGATTTTATCAATCAACTATTTTCAATGATTTTCTGATAGAGTGAATTGCGTTTAAAAGGAATTTTACCGGCATTTTCAATCAGTTTACAAAGTTCTTTCCCGCTGGTGGTGGTTTTTACTCCTGTGGCTTTAACAACAACCTCTTCAGTGAGTGTTCCCCCCATATCATTTGCTCCCATTGCAAGTGCAATCTGCGCCAGTTTCAATCCTTCAGTGAGCCATCCGGCCTGGAAAAAGATAATATTATCAAGAAAAATTCTTGAGATTGCAAGGATCTTAAGATAATCAAACCCGGTGGCAGGCAGTATATGGTCCATTTGTGTACCAGAGGGAGAAAAAGACCATGGAATAAATGCCTGTATATTGCCGGCAATATCCTGCACATCACGTATCGTCTTAAGGTGACTTATTTTTTCTTCATCACTCTCTCCCATACCATAGGTCATGGTTGCAGAAGATTTTATATTGTGTTCTGCAAGGCAGAACATCACCTTGCTCCACTGCTTTACTCCTGCTTTTTTGGGACTGATTTTTTTCCTGATCCTCTCAACAAGAATATCTGATGCACCTGGCATGGAATCTAAACCTGCTGATATTAACTCCTTTATGACCTTGTCTATTGATAGAGACTCTTTTCTGGCAATATGGACTATTTCTGATGGTGAAAATGAGTGAAGCCAGATTTCAGGAAAATGTGTTTTTACAGATGATACCATATTGAGATAATCTTTTAACCTGTAATCAGGGTGGAGCCCTCCCTGGAGCATAACCTGAGTTCCACCTGCATGAACCAGTTCACCTGTTTTTCTTAAGATCTGTTCAACAGGCATTTCATATGGTTCAATCAGGTTGGCTCTTGCATGGAAAGCACAAAAAGAGCAGCAGGCTTCACATATGTTGGTAAAATTTATAATTCTATCTACTATAAATCCCACCTCCCGGGTCGGGTTGACTGCCTGTCTGCGCATGTCAGCAGCCCGGCCGAGTTCAATAATATCCCAGGAAAAAAGCGCTAAAGCCTCTTTTTCATCTATTCGTTCATTATTGTAGATTTTATCTAACAGTTCGTCTTTCATGGTTTTTTAAATGTAGGCATGGAGTTATTCAACTCGATCTTACTCTGTTAAAAAAAAGTCAGTTCTCTGGTCTCTCTGATTAAATTCAGATTTGCACCTTCTTGATAATAAAACAGTAAAGCCTTTTTTAACTCTTCTGTAAATTCAAATTTGAGAAGCGTGTAGTATTTATCAATATCATATATGATATCAGGGTATTTTTCCGATGCTTTTTCAATTACTGTTTTCTTGTCTTTTTTAAGACATTCAAGGGATTTTTTATAGGATGATATGATGGCGTTTAGTTCTGAATAATATTTGTCAACAGCTGTTTTTCTGATTGCAAAAACTGCAAATACAACAGGATGACCTGTTTTTCTGAGCCATAAATCACCCAGATCATATGTATAGCTTGGAGGTGTTTTTGCCAGTATCATTGCATCATTGCCAATTAAAAGGGCAGCATCAAAATCTTTAAGAGGCGGTCTGGGGCCTGTTGTGGTATAAACAGGCTCAGCATTATAATATTTTTTAAGCAGAATTTTTAAAAGGACTGCAGATGTATGTGATGCATTTGTTACACCGACTCTTTTATTGTCAAGTTCTTCTATGGGGATACGGGAAGCGAGCGTTACAGAACCTACATATCCGATCGAGCTTAGACAGAACTGCGGCAGTATGACAATATCTCTATTTATATCAGCACTGGTTGCTGAAGATATGGGGCTCATGTCAAGTTCTCTGTCTGAAAGTTTCTGGTTTAAAAATCCAGGATAGCCTGGAACAATTTCAATCTCTTCCAGCTGATTTCTTTCAAACATGTGATAATAAAATGGATAACAGTTTAAAAAGTCAATATATCCGAGTTTCATGTGTACTACCTTCTGTTTTTAATTCTTCTGCATTTTTCAGCTGATAAGCAGGTTTAATATTTTTACACGTATTGACGTTGTCTGCAGAAATCAAGATTGATGATTTCCATCATATGATGCAGTGGTTCGTACAGGAGTGAATCCAGCTGTTGTTATCAGTCTCTTGAGAAATGTTTCCGTTCCAAAATCAGGAGTTGCAGCTCCTGCTGCATGTACAACTCTTTCATTATGATATGTGGCACCAATATCATCAACTCCAAACTTCTGCAGTACCTGTGCCATTTTGTCCCCTACATACATCCAGAGTGCTTTTATGTGTGGTATGTTGTGAAGAAAAATTCTTGCTGCAGAATAAATTCTGATATCATCAAATCCGGTAACAGATTTGTTTGTACTGATTTCTGTATTTTTACTGTGGAACAGCAACGGAACAAATGTTTTAAATCCATCTGTTTTATCCTGCAGATTTCTCAGTTTTTGAAAATGATCTGCAATATCCTCGATTGATTCTCTATGGTTATAAAGCATTGTAGCATTGGTTTTAAGGCCGATATGATGAGCAGTCTCCATAATGTCGAGCCATGTGTCTCCTGATATTTTTTTAGGGGCTATAATTTTCCGTACATCAGGAGCAAAAATTTCCGCGCCTCCTCCTGGAAGCGTATCTACACCGGCTTTGATAAGTCTTTTGAAGACCTCCTCTACAGAGATACCATTTTTTTCGGCAAAATAGTGGTATTCAACAGCAGAAAACGCAACAATATTGATATCAGGTTTTATTTTTTTTACAGCCTTCAGCATATTCTCAAAATAAAGTAAATCCAGGTCTGGATGAAGACCTCCCACTATGTGAATTTCATCAATCCCGAAATCAACCGCTTTTTTGACCCTCTCTTTAATCTCGTCCAGGGAGAAAAGATAAGCATTTTCATCATTTTTATCACATGAAAAAGCGCATAATGGGCATCGCAGTTCACATATATTGGTGTAATTCAGATTCATGTTCACACCATAAAATGTCTTATTCTGGTGATATTTTGTCCGTATAAAATCAGCAATGGTACCCAGTTCCAGGATATTATTGGTGCTGAGCATATAAACTGCGTCATCAAAGCTTACCTTGTCGTTTGAATAAACTTTGCGTGCAATTTTGTTAAGACCTTTATCTGTAATATTATATGGAAATTGTGTCTTCATTTTAATCGTTTTTATTAACTCCGATAATAATGCTTTCCTGATTTGCGGAAAGCCTCATTCTATTTTTCATGTTTTGCAGAAGCCCTTTGATCAACACTGCAGTTCTCTTATTTTCTGATCTTCTTCTGGAGTTTTTCACAGGTTTGTTTTTCAGCCATACCTGAATTCAAGATAGTTGATTGATGTTGTTCAGGGCAGAATCAGGTATTCCAGTCAGTCCAGGAACAGCCGTGCTGCCCTGCAGTGTGACAGAATAAAAAAAGTGGTCAGGAAGCAAAGGGTTTGCCCATTTCCATGCCTATATTTAACGCCTTTTTATTCATATCCATAAAATCTTCCGGTATGGTTGTTTCAAGAACATTGAGTATAGACTCAGGTCCTATCAGCCTGGAAATACCTATCAGAGTGCCCAGCATGCAGATGTTGAATACAATGGGTTTGCCTATCTCTTTTATAACGGTATCATACATTGGCAGGGCAATATGTTTTGCATCTACTTTCTTCTGAATGGCAACATATTTACTGTCCACCAGGAGCAGGCCGCCTGGTCTTATGATGGTTGAAAATTTGTTATAACTCTCCTGGGTGAGGCTTACCAGGATATTGGGCTGGATAACCTTGGGAAAGTTTATTTCAGAATCAGAAATAATGATATCAGTCCTGGTAGCACCGCCCCGTGCTGCAGCACCATAACTTTGAGACTGGATGGCTTTTTTATTTTCAAAAAGTGCTGCGGCTTTTGCAAGGATAATAGCGGCTGTTATAACACCTTGACCTCCTGAACCTGAAAAAACTATTCTTGAACGCTCCATTATGCTCTTCCTTTCATTGCAGTCTCAATGATTTTATCATATGCCTCGCAATATTCAGGGATATCTTTATTTTCAACAAAAATTCCTCTCTGAATTAAATCACTGTTTTCCCTCGCTTTTTTTGATGCTAATTTTGCAGTATTGTGTTTATAGCTTTCTATCATCTGTACTGCATCCCCCTCTTTGTTCTTTCTCCCATAATATGTAGGGCACTGTGTCAGGATTTCCACAACAGAAAAACCTTTATGGCTGATTCCTTTTTTGATTAAATTTTTACACTCATTAACATGGTAGACAGTTGATCTTGCAACAAAGGTTGCCCCTGCACTTTTTGCAAGTTCAACCACATCAAATTCTCTGTCAATGGTAGAGTAGGGAGCTGTTGTTGCTTTCTTACCACTGCCGGAGAGCGGAGAGAACTGTCCTCCGGTCATTCCGTAAATCTTATTGTTCATGACAATAGCCGTAATATCGATATTCCGTCTGGCTGCATGTATGAAGTGATTGCCGCCAATGGCAAGGGCATCTCCGTCACCCATCGGGACAATTGCTTTTAAATCAGGTTTTGACAGTTTAACACCCGTTGCAAAAGAGAGTGCCCTTCCATGGATAGAGTGAAGAGAGTGGAAATCAACATAACCGGAAATCCGTGAAGAACACCCTATGCCTGAAGTTATTACAATCTCATTTTTATCAAGGCCCAGTTCATGAACTGCCCTGAGAAGGGAACCCAGTATTATTCCGTGACCACAGCCGGGGCACCAGATATGGGGGAAAAAACGCTGCCTTATATAGTGTTTAAAATCAAATTTGTTTTTTGGCATTCTCCTATACCCCCTTTCCCTGAATCATTCTTAAAATTGACTTAATATCAGTGGGTGAGATCAACTCCCCTGTGATTTTGTTTGCAAGGAACACACTGTTGGGATTATCTACCGCATTTCTTACCTGGGTGACCACCTGACCCATATTCATTTCCACCACGATTATTGATTTTGCACCTGCACATTTTTCTCTTATCATATCTGAAGGAAAAGGCCACAGGGTCTGGAGTTCAAGCACGCCTATCTTTACACCACGTGCTCTTCGGTTTTTTGCAAGGTGAATGGCAGACCTGGCTGAAGACCCATAGGATATCAAGATATAATCTGCATCTTCCAGCCAGTACTCCTTGTACATATTAATCTCATTAACATTGTTTTCTATTTTATCTACAAGGTGGCGCAAAAGCTCCCCGACAACCTTTGGATTATTGTTGGGAAAACCCCACATGTCATGGAAAAGACCTGTAACATTGTACCTGTGTTCACCACCAAAATCAGACATGGGAAGTCTTCCATCCTCTCTTGGAAGATAGGGGTGATAGTCAACTCCGCCTTTTACAGAAGTTCTCAACCGTTCCACCACTGGTATTTCCCCCGGCTTTGGAATAACAATTTTTTCACGCATATGTCCGATTACTTCATCCATAAGGATAACTACAGGGGTTCGATATGTTTCTGCCATGTTAAACGCATCAACCGTTATCTTGAACACATCCTGATGATTGGATGCAGTCAGGGTAATAATGGCATGATCACCATGGGTACCCCATCTTGCCTGGTTCACATCTCCCTGGCTTACATGGGTAGGATTTCCAGTTGAAGGGCCTCCTCTCTGTACATTGGCTATTACACACGGGATTTCTGCCATACATGCATAGCCAAGGGCTTCCTGCTTGAGAGAAAAACCAGGCCCGGAAGTTGCCGTCATCACTTTTTTACCAGTCAGTGAAGCACCGATGATTGCACCCATGGATGCAATCTCATCTTCCATCTGAATAAATTTTCCACCTGTCATGGGCAATCTTTCAGAAAGATGTTCAAGTATCTCAGTGGAAGGTGTAATGGGATATCCTGCAAAAAAATCTACCCCGGCATATACAGCACCCTCTACGCAGGCTTCATTTCCCTGGATAAATCTTACATTAGTCTCCATCTTTTCCTCCATGGTTTTCTATAATCTGTATTGCCAGATCAGGACATCTTAATTCACAGAGCTTACACGCTATACAATCATCTGGCCGTACAGCTTCCGCCTTTCCGATTCTGTCAAATTCAAGCACCTTTTTGGGGCAGAAATGGATACATATGCCACAACCCTTGCACCACTCTTTATCAATCAGATGTCTGATTGTTTTTTCTTTTATCATAACGTCTCCGCTATCTTGGAATGATAGATAATAAATATTCTCCATTAAATTGTGCTGTAATTAAACAATTTAGATAAACATGTCAAGAATATTGGGCATATATGTCGAAAATAATTGAAAATATTCAAACATGATTGCACCTGGACATATAAGGTGTTATAGAGTGAAATATGAGTCATAAAACTGAAAAACTGGTAAGTGTTATTCTGCCTACCTATAATCGTGCATGGACATTGAAAACAGCTGTTGATTCTGTTTTTGATCAAGATTATTCCAATATTGAACTCCTTGTAGTAGACGATGGTTCAGGTGATAATACCCGGGAATTGCTGAAAAGTTATCATGACAGGTTAACGGTATTATATCAGAAAAATAGAGGAGTAAGTGCTGCAAGAAATCTTGGAATAAAAAAAAGTAAAGGAGAGTTTATAGCGCTTCTGGACTCTGATGATGCCTGGGATAAGAGAAAAATTTCCTGCCAGATGGCATTTTTCAAGGCAAATCCTGAAGCATTAATCTGCCAGACCCAGGAAATCTGGGTAAGGAATAATAAGAGGGTAAACCCCAGAATCAAGCATAAAAAGCCATCTGGATACATTTTTGAACACTCTTTGAACCTTTGTCTTGTAAGTCCTTCAGCAGTTATGATGAAAAGAGAACTGTTTGACCAGACAGGATATTTTGATGAAGCGTTCACCGTGTGTGAAGATTATGATTTATGGCTCAGAGTCAGTGCAGATATTCCTGTTTTTCTGATTGACAAACCATATACTATAAAAAACGGGGGACATGCTGATCAACTTTCAAGTCTGCACTCCCAGGATAAATTCAGGGTAAAATCATTAATAAAACTGCTCAAGAGCGGTAACCTGAACCGGGATCAGATTATAAAGGTTAAAAAGGTGTTAAAAAAGAAATCTGTTATTTATGGTAACGGGTGTATAAAAAGAGACAGGAAAGAGGAGGGCGAATACTATCTGAACCTTGCACTGGATCTATAACACTGCATGAGATGAATAAGTCAGTCCCCGCTTTTTCCTTCTGCAATATTCAGGAAAAAATCATAAAACCTTTTCTGGTATAGTGGGTTTTTAAATTGTGATTTTCTATAAGGTACAGTTATTTTACCGCAATATTGACAAAACCTGACAGATATGAGATTTGAGATATGGGATTTTAATCAATAAAGATAAAACAGACTGTAATGAGCAGGGTGTATCATTGAAAAACAGCTGTTCAACTATTTAATTTAAATAATCAGGGAAAATGAGTTTATGACAGATAATAATCAGTTTGATATCTCCAGTGCGGACAGGTCGCTGAAGTCGAAAATGCTTGTTGATATGTTCAAAAGAGTTGTAGTCCATTACGGGCTGTGGTTCACTGAAATCAGGCATCAGATGGGCATGGACAAAGCATTGGAAGTGCTTGAGAAAGCAACAGATAAAAGCCTTGCAATCGGGATGCAGAAAATTGCAGCTTCCTTGAATGTTGAGTTGGAAAACAATATCCCTAAAGCATTGATTGAAATGGAAGAAGAAAAACTTGATAACCTTATGGAAGCTGTGGCAAAAAGCTGGCTCGTCAATGATGGTGTGTGGTTCCAGTCTGTTGAATTTGACAATGGAATGAACGATGCCAAAAGATGCAATGATTCATGCTGGGCCCAATTTTCTCCCTATGAAGCGTTTGCCATTAAAAATCTTTTAAAATTAGATGACAACTGCGGCCTTGAAGGGTTGAAAAAAGCGTTAAACTTCAGGATGTATTCAATGATTAATAAACAGTCCATTACTGAAGAGACAGAAAACAGCTTTGTCTTTCAAATGAATGACTGCAGAGTACAGTCTGCAAGAAAGAGAAAAAACCTGGATGACTATCCCTGTAAATCAGCAGGATTAGTTGAATATGAGTATTTTGCAAGATCCATTGACAAAAGAATTAAAACTCAATGTATTGGATGTCCGCCGGATGACCATCCTGAGGAGTGGTTCTGCGCATGGAAATTTGAAATTTAGCATGTTTTGAGCTGCAACAGATATAGGTATGAATAAAATAACCAAAATAAAGAAATATAAGAAAGGTTGTAAATATGGGAGCTACATCAGATAATATTCAGGAATTTTTGGAAAAGGAGAAACAGATCAAGGGCATGGGCGGTGAGAAAGCCCTTGCAAAAAGAAGAGAGCAGGGCAAGCTCAATGCCAGGGAAAGGCTTGATATTCTGTTTGACAAAGGCACATTTCGAGAGCTGGATATGTTTGTTACACACAGGTGCAGTAACTTTGGCATGGAAAATATCGAGATTCCGGCAGACGGAGTTGTGACAGGCCACGGCAGAGTTGATGGCCGGGTTGTTTTTGCATATGCACAGGATTTTACTGCAAGGGCGGGCTCCCTTGGAGAGATGCAGGCAAAAAAAATCTGTAAGATAATGGATATGGCCTTAAAATCAGGAGCTCCCATTATTGGCATGAATGATTCAGGTGGAGCGCGGATACAGGAAGGTATTGATGCTCTTTCAGGATATGGTGAAATCTTTTTTAGAAATTCAGCAGCATCTGGTGTTATTCCGCAGATCTCAGCAATTATGGGTCCAACAGCAGGCGGCGCTGTTTACTCTCCTGCCATGACTGATTTTGTTTTCATGGTTAAAGAAAAAAGTTATATGTTTATTACAGGGCCAAACGTCATCAAAGCGGTTACCGGTGAAGAAATCACCTTTGAAGACCTTGGCGGAGCCATGGTACATAACGAGAAGTCAGGAGTTGCACAGTTTGCATGTGACTCTGATGAAGATGCAATATTACAGATTAAAAAACTGCTCTCCTATGTTCCATCCAACAACATGGAAGATCCGCCATTTATACCTCCTGAAGATGATCCAGGCCGGGTTGATGAATCATTGAATTCTATTATACCGGACAATCCAAACAGGGCTTATGATATGAAAACCGTTATTAAATCCATTGTGGACGACGGTACTTTTTTTGAGCCCCATGAATATTTTGCAAAAAATATTGTGATCTGCTTTGCAAGGCTGAACGGCCGGTCAATAGGAATCATTGCAAATCAGCCCAATTTCCTTGCAGGATGTCTTGATATTGATGCATCTGACAAAGCGACAAGATTCATCAGATTCTGTGATGCTTTTAATATTCCGATGCTTACCATTGCTGATGTCCCAGGCTACCTGCCGGGAAGTAATCAGGAGTGGGGAGGCATTATCCGTCACGGAGCAAAACTTTTATGGTGTTATTCAGAGGCAACCGTACCTAAACTCCTGCTTGTGACAAGAAAGAATTATGGCGGTTCATATCTTGCCATGTGTTCAAAACACCTTGGTGCAGATATGGCCTTTGCATGGCCAAGTGCTGAAATTGCAGTAATGGGTGCAGCCGGTGCTGCTAATATTATTCATGCCAGGGAGATAAATAATTCAGAAGATCCTGCACAAAAACGAAAAGAGAAAATAGATGAGTATAATGAAAAATTTTCCAACCCGTACTGTGCAGCTGCAAGGGGATATGTGGATGCTGTCATTGTACCGTCCGAGACAAGGCCGAGGCTTATTGACGCCCTTGAGGCAATTTCAACAAAAAGAGAGTTAAGACCTGCTAAAAAACATGGGAATATACCGGTATAAAGGAAGAAAAATGGATAAAAAAAAACTTTCGGCAGCAATGTCTGCAGTATTTGCTTATATCAAAACATCTGAAGAGGCTGCAGCTTTTAACGCTGCTCAATCTTTGGAGCCTGTGGAAGAAGTTGAATCTCATATGCATAGAATCATGCAGCCAGGTAATATATGGGGGATTTCAGGACGTCAGGCGCATATGCAGAGCAATACAATGATGCAGATGAGAGTGTTTAAATAAAAAGCTGTTAATAATAAAATAATCAGGAGAAAATCAATGAGTGAACATAATCAGGTAAAAAAAGTTGAAATGAATTATGCCAAAGACAGACCTAAAGCAGAAAATCCGCTGCTGGTTGAAGATATTTCACTTCGGGACGGGCACCAGTCTCTTTTTGCAACAAGGGGAAGAACAGAAGATATGATTCCGGTTGCAGAAAAAATGGATGAGATCGGTTTCTGGGCTGCAGAGGTGTGGGGTGGTGCAACTTTTGATGCCATGCACAGATTTCTTGGTGAAGATCCATGGGAAAGGCTTAGAACCCTTAAAAGATATTTCAAGAAGACAAAACTGTCTATGCTGCTGCGTGGACAGAATCTTGTAGGATATAGAAACTATGCAGATGATGTGGCAAAACTGTTTGTCAAAAAAACCGTTGATAATGGAATGGATATCTTCAGAACATTTGATGCTTTAAACGATTATCGCAATTTTGAAACTGTTGTACCTGTTATTAAAGAGTGCGGTGCCCATTTCCAGGGCTGCATCTGCTATACTCTGACCGAACCCAGACTTGGCGGTGATGTTTATAATATTGACTACTATATCCAAAAGGCAAAAGATCTTGAAGATATGGGAGCTGACAGCATCTGTGTGAAGGATATGGCAGGACTCTTGGCACCGTATGATGCCTATGAACTTGTAAAAGCCTTGAAGGAGAATGTCAAACCATTGATTCATCTCCACAGTCATTTTACTTCTGGCATGTCTTCTCTGACCCATTTAAAAGCCATTGAAGCAGGTGTTGATATTATTGATACCTGTATGACTCCCTATGCATACAGGACCTCCCATGCAGCACTGGAACCCTTTGTAATGACACTTCTTGGAACAAACAGGGATACGGGTTTTGATATACATGCCCTTGCTGAAATTAATGAGATTTTTGAAAAAGATGTTATGCCCAAGTACAAACACCTGCTTGATGACAGCAAAATTTCTATTATTGATATCAATGTTCTTTTACACCAGACACCGGGCGGCATGCTGTCAAATCTGGTCAATCAGCTGAAAGAGATGGATGCTCTTGACAAAATTGATGAAGTTTACAAACAGCTTCCAAAGGTGAGAAAAGAGCTTGGTCAGATTCCACTGGTCACTCCGACAAGCCAGATTGTTGGGACACAGACTGTTAATAATGTCCTTTTTGATACACCTGATGATCGATACAAAATGATAACAGCCCAGGTAAAAGATCTCTGTTACGGATTATATGGAAAAACAAGCGTACCCATAGACAGTGATGTACAGAAAAAAGCGCTCAAAGGATATGACAGAGGTGAAGAGCCAATTACATGCCGGCCTGCCGCAGTTCTGCAGCCGGAACTTGAAAAAGCTGCTCAAGAGATTGGAGATCTTGCCATCGATGATGAAGATCTTATTGTTTATGCTCTATTTCCTGTTACTGGTAAAAAATATCTGATGCAGAAATATGGTAAGGAGCAGGTGCCGGAAAGCTTAAGACCCATTACCCTTGATGATGTTGAAAAACAGGATCAGATGATTGAAAAAGCCAGAAAAGGTGAACTGGTAGAAAAAACCAGTCTGGAAACTGCCCCTGAAAAAAGTGAGAATTCAAGAACATTTAACGTTTTTGTCGATGGTGAATATTTTGAAGTCGGTGTTGATGAGGTGGGGGGCAGTCCTGTTATTACTTATGCAGCACCCCAGGCTGCACCGCCGGCACCGGCACAGGCTCCTGTCCAGCCAGCACCGGCAGCAGCTTCTCCAGCCCCTGCACCGGAAAAACCAGAGAAAGAGCCGGAACCTGCTCCAGAACCGGTACCAGAGCCTGTTTCTTCATCTGGAACTTCTGTTTCAGCTCCCATGCCAGGCATGGTCATAAAATATGAAAAAAATGTTGGTGATCCGATTAATGAGGGTGAAACCATTGTTGTCATAGAAGCGATGAAAATGGAAAATGCGCTTCCTTCACCGGCAAGCGGTGTTGTAAAAGCTATAAATTTCAAGAGCGGAGATTCAGTTGCTAAAGGAGAAACACTTGCTGTAATCGAATAGTTAAAAGCGCTCAATGGCAGTTCAATATCTGCTGTATGAAATTTCAGGAAACCTGTTTTCCAGGGAGTACCTTTAATAAATATATGGCAGATATTAAAAATTAAAGTTTGAAATGTGAATCTGTATCCTGGAATGGATATAGTCCTTATATGAGTTTGGTGGTTTTAAGTAAAAACTGCAGATGGAGATTAAGAATGACCTTTGAAACAAGAGAAGAACTTCTTGAAAAATATGTAAAAATGGATAAGCCGGAATGCCCTGACTGCGGCTGTAAAATGTCATTGTGGGAGGTCCCGCCTATTAACTTCAGTGATGGATTGGGGTGGGGATCCCCATTTTTGTTTGTATGTTTTAATGATGACTGTTCAAGTTATAAAAAAGGGTGGGAGCATCTTGATGACACTATGTCGACAACTGCATCCTACAGGTGCTATGTTGAACCCGGACAGAATAATTTTGAGTATATGCCTGTGTTCAGCCCGATGGGAGCCCAGGGCGGAAAACTGGACGATGAGGTTCTTATCCGTGAGGAGGCAAAAAGGGAACTGCTGAAAAAGACATTTTCAATTTTAACAGATTACTATATCTCAAAGGACTGGGATGAAATTTTAAAGATTTGTCTTGATCCCAGTATACCTCCAAAAGCACGTCTGAAAGCAGTTCAGATGATAGGAGAAATCGGCGGTATTGAGGCAATAGAGCATTTGCTGAACCACAAATTTCCAACTCCGGTTCTGCAGGAGAATGTTAATAATGCTGTAAACCAGCTTCATGAAAGGCATTTTACCCGTGAATGCCCTTTTTGTGCAGAGATTATTAAAAAACGGGCTACGCTTTGCATGCACTGCAATAAAAAGGTGTCAAAAGCATAGACTGAAATATTATAATCCATTGTAAAATGCCTTGAATATTTGCTTTAGTTTATAAATTTCCATATAATATTCAAATGAGATTTTATCGGATTAACAATAAGGAGAAGCAATGACACAACCTGATAATTTTTTAAGGGACAAACATATACTTGCTGTTGATGATGAGAAAGATATCATTGAAACCATACAGGAAATTCTGATTGATACCAAGGTGGATTCTGCCCTTGATTATGAAACAGCCTCAGCAAAAATTTCCAGGACTCAATATGACCTTGCCATCCTTGATATAATGGGTGTAAATGGAATTAAACTTCTTGAAGAGTGTGTGTCAAGAAATATTCCTGCAATAATGCTTACCGCTAATTCAATGAACCCAGATTCCCTTGTGGAATCCATAAAAAAAGGCGCTATCTCCTATCTTTCCAAAGAGCATTTAAGTGAGCTTGATTCATTGATCAATGAGTTGCTGGGTGCCAAGGAAGAAGGCAGACAGACCTGGAAACTGCTGTTTGATAAATTAGGCAGCTATTTTGACAAACGCTTTGGTAGAAACTGGAAAGATGATGACAGGGAATTCTGGGAAAAGTTTAATAAAACGCATTATATGTGATATTGGTTAATCTGATCTCAAGGCGATAATGGGATTGAGACGGGCAGCCTGTCGTGCCGGGTAAATGCCAAAAAAGATACCCACTATAAAGGCAACGACCACCCCAAGGCCAATGGCATTCCAGGAGATGGAAAACTGCCATTGGGCATAGTGGGCAATAATCCAGGAGACTCCCGCGCCTGCGGTAATACCCGTACCCCCGCCAATAATGCAGAGAAGAACAGATTCGATGAGAAACTGAAGAAGAATGTCTCCCTGTCTGGCGCCAAGGGCTCTGCGTATACCGATCTCCCGGGTTCTTTCCGTCACTGAAACCAGCATGATGTTCATAACGCCGATTCCTCCCACAATCAGGGAAATGCTGCCGATGGTGCCGAGAAGAAGGGTAAACAACCGCATCTGTTTCTGCATCTGGGCAATAAGCTCCTCTGCACTGAATACATCCACACGAATGCTGTTCTGGCGTGCGAAATAATCCTTCACCTGCTTTTTTATCATACTGTGATCTAAGTTTCCATGGGTCTGAGCAATGATATTTTTTATCTCTGCTTCTTTGGACAGCCTTTTCAGTGTAGAGATTGGCACCATGATTCCTCTATTGATCTCATAGGGCCGCATTCCGCCCATGGATACTTCTTTGACCACACCAATAATGGTCAGGTATTTTTCCTTGAAAAGAATCCTTGTTCCTGGAAATTTTCTCACCCCCTGAGCCCTGAGTCTTGCTTCAATTTCGCTTCCCACAACACAATAGAACATATTTTTATCCAGCTCGTGTATGAACCGTCCGGATTTTAAGGAAAGTTTGTTGATGTCCATGAATGAAGGCGATACTCCAAGGGCAGGAATAGAAACTTTTTTGCCGTGGAACTTGAATTCGCTATGGACAGATGTATAGGGTGCCACACGGAAGATATTCGGGCATCCTGCAGGTATGGCCATGGCCGTATTCAGGGAAAGTTTTTTATTGGGATCAATGCGTTTCCGGGAAAAAGATTCAGAAATAGTAATGATATCAGTTCCCATTTCCAGGAATTGCCGAAGGGCTTCTTTCTGCACTATGGATCCCACTGAAACCATTGCAATCACGGAACCGATTCCCACTACGATGCCTATCAAAGCAAGTAATGAGCGTTGTTTGGCGCCCATCAGGCTATTGACAGCCTCTCTGATGTTGGGTTTAAGAATCATGGATCATCCCGTCCTCCATTCTGACATAGCCTTTGCACAGCCTTGCAATGGTCATATCATGGGTGATGACAAAAATGGTAGTTCCATCTTCATGGTTCAGGCGAATAAATAGTTCCATGATCTCCTGTCCTACCTGGTTATCCAGGGCTCCTGTGGGTTCGTCTGCCAGAATGATGGATGGCTGTCCCACAAGTGCCCGGGCAATGGCCACTCTCTGCTGTTGACCACCGGACAATTCCGTTGGCCTGTGGTCTGACCGATCCAGCATTCCAACTTTGTCAAGAACATTTTGTGCTGCCTTTTGGCGATCCATTTTTGGAATGCCCCTGTACACCAGGGGGAGAGCTACATTTTGCAAGGCTGTCAGCCTGGAGAGAAGGTTGAACTGCTGAAAGACAAATCCGATTTTTTTGTTCCGGATTTCAGAAAGGGTATTGTCGCTCAGGTCGGCCACCCGTTTGCTGTCCAGGTAGTAGGAACCTGCAGTGGGAGTATCCAGAAGGCCGATGATATTCATGAGGGTGGATTTCCCACAACCCGACTGACCGACAATGGATAAAAGATCTCCGCTGTTAATGGTCAGGGTGGCCCCTTTAAGTACTTCCACTTTCACCGGGCCCATGTGGTAAGATTTATATATTTTGTTCAGTTCAATCATTATTTTTTTGATTTTTTTTATTTCAATGCCTTACTCATCGGTTCCCGGCATGAAATATACCCGGTCTCCTCGCTCCAGTCCTTTCAGGATTTCCACTGCATTCAATGTGGTTATACCAGTGGTAACCTCGACTTGTCTTATTTTGATGCCCTCCATGATCTTTACCCATTTTTTATTGTCCCTTATCTCCACGGCTGCCAGGGGAATCATTAATGCTTTTGGGTTGTCATAGACAACAATTTCAAGATTTGTGGACATGCCCAGGCGGATCTTTTTCTGCTGCTCCTGGGTCAGACGGTCAATGGCTACCCCCACGGCGAACATGGGCCTTTCCCCGTCCTTGGATACAGCATTGGAGGCTATATGGCGGACATTACCGGTCAGGGAAAGATCTGCAAAGGCATCCCCTGACACATTGACCTTCTGGCCAAACCGGATTTTGCCAATATCGATCTCATCCACCCTGGCTTTGATTGAAAAACCGTCCAGATTACCGATACTTATGAGAACATCTCCCTGTGAGACTGACATTCCAGGTTCCACATCTTTAAATTCTTTGTCTCCATCCCGGCCTTTGGATCGTTTTATGATGATGCCGGATACCGGAGCATGAATCGTGGACAGATCCAGTTTTTTCTGGAGATCTTCAAGATTTGTTCTGGCATTGGCAAGTTCCATCCTGGCAATATCCAGATTCTCCTTGCTTGCCTGATAGAGTATCGAGTCCAATGCCTCCTTTGATGCGATTAAATCGAGCTGCTGATTGGTGTACTCAGATTGAGCGGATTGAAACTCAGACCTGGAAACAATCCCCTTTTCAAACAGAATCCGGCTCTCTTCAAGTTTTCTTTTGGAGGAATCCAGGCTGTTGCCTGCTTTTGTAAAGGAGCGCTTTGCAGTTGAAACTTCTGAACTTTTTTCCCAATCCATGAGCTGTTTGAAATTCTGTTCAGCCTTGATGTATGAAGCCTTAGCCTCTCTGAAACTTACCATAAGTTTGTCCGTATCCATGGCAATCAGCCGATCTCCCTTATCTGCCTTTTCATCATAAACAAAAAATATTTCCCTGATTTTGCCGTCAAAAGGAGCCATAATATAAATTTCTTCCAATGGAGCTACAAAACCGGAAAGGGAAACAGAGGATGTTAGAGGCTTAACCATGACCTCGGCAGCTCTCATGCCGGCTCTCTGTTCTTCTTGTTTCTCCCTTAAAAACATTGTGCCGGATAAGACATCCTGGTTCCATAGATAATAACCTGTTCCTGAAAATCCCAGAATCACAATAAAGGTAATAAAGAGTTTGATCCATTGCACTTTTTTCAAAGCTGATTCCAGTTGTTTATTTGTTTCTTCTGCCTTGATAAAAGCCTTTCTGAGCTGGAGATTCAGGGCTTTTTCCTTTTCACGGCTTTTGGTGATTTCCGTAATGTCATTGAATACAACCACCACCCCTGCATCCCTGCCAGCATCATCAGCACCTGCCTTTAAATAGGAAGTTGCCACGGATAATACCCTTGAACTGCCATCTTTCAGGATATAATCTACTGTAGAGGTCTTGCCTACCCCGGCATCATAGACTGCATCCAGGATAGTCTGGCAAAAAAGATCGTTGCCTTCCATCTCCACCATAAAAACCTGGCCAAAGGGCTTGTCCCTGACCGTATCCGCTTTCATTCCCAATATCTGTGCAGCCGGATTGTTGAATAAGGTGACAATGCCCTGGGGATCCAGTGCCATCACCCCTTCATTCATACTTTCTATGATACGCTGGTTAAAGGCTATTGTTCCGGCCATTTGTCGTATTCCTTATTATAGTCTATTTTCCAGGTATCAAGGGTGGTACCTATAATCGTATCCAGGGAAGTCAGTGCGTTGAGATAGGCAATTTTTGCGTTAAGTTCATTATTCAGGATGTCAACCAATTCATTTTGAAAAGAGAGAACTTGAAAATTGGTTGTTCGCCCAACTGTCAGTTTTTCTTTTTCTACAGCCAGTTTTTTTTTTGACAGGATCCTGGAGCGTTCAGCCATGCGAACCTGCTTAAGCCGGGTTTCCACTTCACGAACCGCATCGCTGACCTCCAGTTCAATGTTCTGTTCAATCTCTTCTTTGGAAATTTTAGCCTGCTTCAAGGCTGTTGTTGCTGCAATCAAGCTTTGTTCCCGTGTCAAATCTCCGTACAGTGGAATACGAAGATTAAGTCCCACCTGCCAGGATTCGGAATTTGTATTATTTTCAAACCGCTGATTTTTGTCTGCAGCTGAATATCTGCCCACAAAATCAAGATTCCATTTCATATTATCCCGGGCCAGGATCACTGATATTTCAGCCTTTTTCAGGTCCATAACTGCATTGAGGTAGTCAGCTCTGTTTTTGAATGCCATTTTCAGACAATTTTCCAGATCTGGATGCACCGCAGAGAGATCAGTTTCTTCAATGGGACGTATCCGGGTATTTCTATCAAGATCCAGAATCTTAAGCAGTTGGATCCTGGCATTATCTAGGCCGTTGAGCGCAGTTTCATAGGAAAATTCCTGATTAGCCAGATCTGATTCATTCTGGATGATTTCGTTGGCCGGCATACGCCCCATGGAAATGAGAAGTTTGTTAACCTCCATGTTAGCTTTTGACTGCTCTACGGACATCCTTATGATATCAAGCTGACGAACGGTCTGTGCATAATTCCTAAAGGCCTGAATTGTCTCATTTACCACTGAAATTATTGTGTCGCGCATACTCAGCAGACTGGATTGTTCCCTCATCCGGGCCAGGGTTACGGATGCAGTATTCACATTAATGCCAAAACCTTTGAGCAGGGGCTGGGTGAAATCTATTTGCCAGGTATTGTCTCTGGTCCACTCTTCAAAGGTGGTATTGGTATCTGAAAACTGATCAGATCTGTTCCAGGAAAAGGTGAACGCTCCGCCGGTTTTGACAGGTTTTACCACTTCTATACTTGAGTTAATACTCCTGTCCGTAGTTGTGGTTCTGTCTTCCCCGCCTTTGGTCCGGGTCTTTGAACCTGACATGGCCGGACTTGAGTTTAAGGTTATATCAGTATTGAATTTATCTTCAGCCACATTGAGATCAAATTTCTCAACTACCCGGTTCAGGTAGGCACTCTTTACTGTCCTGTTTGAACGAAGCGCAACAGTGATAGCCTCTGGCAGGGTAAGTTCCATGGAAGGTGTCTGGGTTCCAGGGAAGTAAGCGGTATTGGCAGTGACAGCCAAAATTGGGAGAGGCCTGGCTGACTGTATCAGCACGGTTAAAAACAGTAAGCCACAATAAAGCAAATACGATCTTGCGTTCTGCATATAAAAAATTTCTCTGAGACGTTATGACAACCTTGGCTATAAGATCAATCAACTGCTATGTGACAGATTTGGGACGACTTTATTGATAATATACAGCATCAATGTTCAGCCGGTTTATATCTTTTTATCATGTTTTATAAAGATTACACTATTATCTACCACCCGGGCAGACAATCATAATGTTTACAACCTCAGCCGCCGCCGCTGTTTTCATCTTTTGTCCGGTCAAACATGTCATAGCATTTGACATGCTTCCACTTGTTACCTTGTTTTTCTTCGCACTTGTGAATAGTCAGGCGTGGTTTGTAGTCAGCCTTTTTTTGTCTTTTGCTGCTAAAATATTTTCTTACATTGGTTCCATCATTGCTATTCACTAATACCCGGATCTTGTGATTTTTCAGATTCTTCAGTCCGATACATCCTGTTGACATCCCTCCCCAACTAGATTTACACTCCAAAAACCAGCCATTGTCTTTCCATTCACATCCTCTGCCCGCATTGCACTGGGCAGTCAACAAAAAGAAACATGCAGAAAATGCAAAAACAGAAACAATTTTTTTGTAAAACCTTTTTATTTTCATAATATTACCTCATCATAATAGGCATAAATGCTTTTCTGCCTTTTGTCAATAAATAGAAAAGAGTTTTTTATAGTTGTTTGAGCTTTTTCTTACAAAGAGTGAATCGTTGATGAAGAGCCTGCCGGTAACACCGGCCTGCCGCGGGTTGCAGATATAAACCCACCGGTTGATGCCGGTGGGTTTATGGTCTTTTTAAACCATCATATTTGCTAAGAACAGAGAAATCGGCGGGAATGTTACAATAAGAGTTAACCGCACAATATCCGCTATCCAGAAGGGTGTTACACCCTTAAAGATAGTACTGACTTTTACATCGGGTAAAACCGCTTTCAGTACAAAAACATTTAATCCTACCGGCGGCGTGATCAAACTGATTTCAGTCACGACAACCACTACGATTCCAAACCAGATAAGATCAAACCCAAGAGCCTGTATCATGGGATAAAAGACAGGAACCGTTAAGACAATCATTGACATGCTTTCCAGAATACATCCCAGAATAACATAAATAAACATGAGAATGAGAATGACAACAAAAGGTGAAACATTCCAGCTCAGTACGAAGTCAGCCAGTGCATCCGGCATTCCAACCACATTTACAAAGTTGGCAAAAATCATTGAACCAATCAGCAGAAAAAAGATCATGGCTGTTGTGCTGGCAGAATCAACCAGTACTTTTTTTAATACTTCCAGAGTCAGTTTTTTACGAAACAGAGTAAAGAAAAATGCGCCGATTGATCCAATGCCTGCAGCTTCAGTGGGTGTAAAAATTCCTGCATAAATTCCGCCCATTACAATAAAAAACAGCAATAATACACCCCAGACGCCTTTAAGACTTCTTAATCGCTCAGGCCAGGAAACTTTTTCCCCTCTGGGGCCAATTTTCGGGTTAATGCTCGTTGCCGCAGCAACGGCGCATAAGTAGCAGAAAACCCCGAGAAGGCCGGGTAAAACACCTGCAGCAAACAGCTGTCCAATATCAGTTTCAGTCATAAGTCCGTAAATGACCAGAATAACACTTGGAGGGATAAGAATACCAAGTGTTCCACCTGCAGCAATAGAACCGGTTGCCAGACTGTCAGCATAGCCGAATTTGCGCATGGAAGGCATGGCAACCTTGCTCATGGTGGCTGCCGTAGCCAGAGAACTGCCACATACTGCGGAAAAACCACCGCAGGCAACAATTGTTGCCATGGCCAAGCCCCCCTTCCTGTGCCCTAAAAAAGCATAGGAAGATCTATAAAGCTCATGGGAAAGACCGGATTGAGTGACGAAATTACCCATTAAAATAAAAAGTGGTACGACGGATAACCCGTAATTCATTCCCTCTTCAGAGGCGACCTGGGCAACCATGGCTAAAGAAGCATGGTAGTTAATAGCCTCTCCGAATCCTATAAATCCAACAACTGCCATGGCCATGGGAATGGGCACTTTTGCAAGAATTAAAATGAGAAGAAATGCAAATCCAATAAGCGATGCTTCCATTAATTTATTTTTCCATTTTTAGCGAATTTATCATAATAAAAAATAAAATCAGGCCTGAAATACCCACCATGATTGACATGAAATGAATCAATGGTGCAAGCGGTATAAACAAATACTCAGTCCTGTCCCCATATTCTGCAGCATCTTTGGCTTTTATCCACAACTGCCAGCTGATAACAACCATGACAGACAGATTAATCAGATTAATGATAATTTTTTGAATCTGTTTAATCTTATCAGGTATAAAGTTATCAAGCAGATCAACTGTTACATGGCCTTCCTGGGAGGTCAGAAGAACCAGGCCCAGAAAAATTACAATTGCCATTGAAAACTCTGTCAGTTCAAGTGCGCCAACAATGGGGGAATTAAAGACATAGCGCATGATAACATCGGCAAATGTTAACGCCATCATAAAAAACAGTGCAATTGATACACAAGGTTGGAAAAGCCGGTGCAGGAAATTTAAAAACAGATTCCAGGCACCGACTTGAGTGTCATTTTTTTCAGATTCAACCATTTTTATTTATATGCTTTTACTGTAGCTCTAAAGAATTTCAATGCCTCTGCACCGTCTACACCTTTGGCATTTGCTCTTTTTACCCAGTCTGCCTCCAAGTGCTGAGTGGCTTTCTTAATCTCTGCGATGAACTCAGGAGTGGCAGTTTCAATTTTATTGCCGTTTTCTTTTATGGCTGCCAGCCCTACCTTATCTGCTTCATCCCATGCTTTACCTGCAAGCTTTGCAAATGCTTCACCAGATACATTCATAACTGCTTTCTGGTCTTTGGTTGAGAAGCCGTTAAAAGTCTTTTTATTCATGACCAGATAAAAAGAGACATTATAAAGTCCGTCGGGTATTGTTGTTGTATATGGAACCACCTTGGTAATTTTAAATGATTTAATTGATTCTAAGGGAAGAACAACACCATCTGCCACCCCGCGGGATAGAAGCTCATAAATTTGACTGGCCGGTTTTTGAATTCCAACGATGCCAAGGCTTTTAGCAACCTGTGCTGCAATTCCGCCAGGAACCCTGAATTTCATTCCTTTAAGGTCAGCAATAGACTGGGCAACCTTTTTTGAATTATGAAGTGCTCCCGGTCCATGGGTCATAACACCCATCAATTTAGTACCTTTATACTCGTCAGCTTTGGCAAAATATTTCTGATAGGTTCTCCAATAAGCAACACTGGTTGCTTCTGCGCTGTTTCCCAAGAAGGGGAGTTCCACACCTTCAGAGAGTGTAAACCTACCTGGTGAATAAGCGTTACATGTATAGCCTACATCAGCCATACCGTTTTTTACTATATCAAAGTATGCTTTAGGATGGCCCAGCCCTTTTGCCAGAAGCTTGATATCGACCCTTCCCTCTGTTGCTTCTTTAACATTTTCCATCCAGGGGACCATCATATTTGCGACAATGGGATGCCCCGGTGGCAGCCAGGAAGAGAAGTTTAACTGTTTTGCCATTACATTTGTTGACATGATTGACATTAGCAAAAACACACTTGCGATAATAAATGCTACTCTCAATTTTTTCATGGAACATCCTCCTAAATTAATAATTATAAAATACATGAGACACTTTTTATAAGCTGTCTTCATCAACAACCTTTATAGATCAATGTTCTATAGCTTACCTTATAGTAAATTAAATTACCATATAAAAATATAAGCTACATTACAGCCATAATATAAGTCAAGACAAAAAATCAATCTAATTTTATAAATGCTTCCTTCCGCCCGGTAAATTTTTCCCTGAGCTGTGGTTTCATCAGTTTTCCTGTTGGATTTCTCGGCACCTGATCAAAAATAACTTTACGAGGTACCTTATACATTGACAGTTTTGATTTGGCAAATTCAATCACTTCTTCTTCAGTTAACTGTTTTCCATCTTTCATCTGTACAATTGCAAGAACAATTTCAACCAGTCTATCATCAGGATATCCAATACAGGCAACATCATCAATATCAGGATGATCCATTAAAGCATCCTCAATCTCAACAGGGAAAATATTTTCTCCACCACTTGTAACCATATCTTTCATCCGGTCAACAATATAAAAATATCCCTCTTTGTCCTTTTTTAATAAATCACCCGTATAAAGCCAACCATTTTTTACTGTTTCTTCAGTTTTTTCCGGATTTGAATAGTATTCACGCATCATTCTATTTGTCTTGAATATCAGTTCACCAACAGCTTCTTCTGCCAGCTCTCTGCCAGTTGGATCAATAATTTTTGCTTCAACTCCAAAGGTTGGCTTACCAATGGATCCTGGTTTTGAAAGCACATCTTCAGGATAGAGGTTAAACAGCCCGCCGCCGCCGCCTTCTGTAATGCCGTAAATGTTGGATACCTTGCATGGCAGTTTTTCCACAAGAAGTTTCATGATGTCAAACGGTACCGGCTGTGCTCCGATTTCCATATATTTCCAGGAAGAGAGATCATAGTCATCAAGATTAATTTCTCCTTTGTCCAGGGCATTGAGAAGTGCGATTCCAATGGGAACGACAAAGAGCACATCTGTACATTTTTCTTCTGCAACGGCCTCAATAATCCATTTGGGATCCCTGAAATCTCTGATAATAGTCCCCTGTGCACCTGTTGCATAGAAAGGTGCCCATAAAAACATTGTTCCACTATGATATAAAGGCAGAAAAAAGAGATAGTTGTCATCTTTTTGAACAAAATAAGTCATGCCATTCCCAACTGCGGTGTTGTTAATGGAAAAGTGGGTGTGAAGTACGGGTTTGGGTTTTCCTGTAGTCCCTGAAGTGAACATCATTGCAAGGGCATGATCCCTTTCAACTTCCACAAGTGCATCAGTTATATCCTGATATTGACGTACAGAGTTGAAATCGATCATATCTTCAGGTACATTATCCCCAATGCAGATATATTTTTTAACAGAAGTCATCTCCTGTTGAGCCGGTTGAACAACACCCAGAAATTCAGAACCTAAAATAAAGACATCTGGATTTGAAACCTCTGCAGCATAAAGGATATCAGAACTTTCAAATCTGAAATTAAGCGGTACAACAACCGCACCGATCCGTATGATTGCAAAGTATGTTACAAGCCACTCCAAAGAGTCTTTTTGAAGGTGCATGACAAAATCTCCATGCTTTACCCCCATCTCCTTTACCAGAAAATTAGCTGTTCTGTTTATTTCGTCATTAAACTCCTCCCAGGTAAATGTCCTTCTTCCCCCTGTTGCAGGAGTTCTTTCTATCAGGCAGATCTTGTCAGGAATATGTCTTGCATGAATTGATGCATAACCGGAATAATTCAATGATGCCTCCTTTGCTTTTAAAGATTTATTTTTTGATAAAGAGTAATATATATACAGACACCTCAAAAAATTAAAAATTCACTTTGTCGAGTCCTTTCAGCCTGAGAATCTTTCTTGCTTCATCAGATGTCGCTGGTTCAAGACTCATCTCCTTTGCAACTCTTTTTACCATATTTACCTGATCAGCACTTGCTTTTGCCATGATTCCCTTACCTGCATAAACTGAATCTTCCAGTCCCACTCTTACATTCTGGGCACCCATTGCCATTGCAGTTGTTGTGATCGGAATTTGAAAACGTCCTCCAGCTGCAACTGACCAGGTGAAATTATCCTCTCCAAGAACCTCTTTTGCCTCATCATGAATTAAAACAAGGTGTTTTACAGAAGGTGTCATCCATCCCACCATGGGACCGAATACAAACTGAAGATGTACAGGGGTTTTTAAAAGGTTTTCCTCCAGCAGCCATTTCACATATGAGACATGGCCAAGTTCGTATATTTCTATTTCTGGTTTTGTATCTATTTCAAGAAAGGTTTCAGCGTAAATTTCATCATCCCTGAAAGTGGGTCTGAAAGTCACATTTTTACACAGTTCGAGGTATTCGGGCTCCCAGTCATATTTAAACTCCTTGAACCTTCCTGCAATCTGGAAAATGCCGAAATTAAAGGGAGCAGGATCAAAAGAACACATTTCCGGTTCAAGTTTTTTTATGGGAATGAGTTTTTCTGCTGTTGTCTGGTTCATACCTCCACCTGTTGTGGGAAGCAGAATCATATTGCATCTTGCTTTTATTTTTGAATGAACTTCCATGAAAAGATCCGGGTCTGCTGAAGGAAAACCATTTTCCGGATTTCTTACATGGATATGCGCAATGGCAGCACCGGCTTCGTGTGCTTTTACCGCATCTTCAACAATTTCATCAGGTGTTATGGGAAGCGCATCACTCATTGTGGGAATATGAACAGAACCGGTAATCGCTGCCGTAATGATTATTTTGTTATCCATTTTATCTCTCCTTGTTTTAATTCAAATTATATTTTGTATTCTTCATCCAGGTTAAAGGTAAAAATTCTTTTTTCTTTGACAGTGTCAATGACAAAGGAAGATTTAATTACCTGGATTCCTTTTATCTGTGTCAGTTTTGTATTCATGAACTCTCCATAGGTTTTAATATTCTTTGCAATTACTTTTAAAATAAAATCATTGGCACCTGCAATCTGATAACATTCAACCACTTCATCAAGGTTGAAGAATTTTTTTTTCATATCACCCACAGAGGAGAGAGAACTCAAATTCACACTGATATTAACTATGGCGGTTATTAAAAAGCCAATACTTTGAGGATCAAGTACAGCAGTGAAATGAGAGATAATTCCTGCATTTTCCAACCGTTTAACCCTCTCAAGGGTTGCAGGTGCTGAAATACCGACAATTTTAGAGAGTTTTGAATTGGTCGTTCTTCCATTCTCCTGCAGTGTGTTTAAAATCTGCTTGTCAATTTTATCAAGAACCATATTCTTCCCTTAAAAATAATTGAGACTCTATTTTTCTATCATAAGAGTAGATGTTTATATTGCTCTTTAATTAAAGGCAACAGCTCTTTTAACGTATCATCAATTTTTTCAATTAAAAAGTCTATATCACTCTTTTTCATTGCACAGGAGAGAATAAAAAGTCCTCTTGGTATGCTGAAAACATCTCTGTTCAACAATGAGAGGTGCATCAAAGCATGAAGTTTTTCCTCTGACTTAAGAACCTGCTCTGCAGTCGTGATCGGTTCATTGAAAAAATGCAGATTTATAAGAGAACCAATATGGTTGGATTGAAGTTTTAATCCATTGTCCTTAAAACTTTTCAACAGACCTTTCTGCAGTTGATCTCCGAGTGAGTTAATAAATTCTATGGCATTTTCATCGTATTTTGACAGGGCTGCATAACCAGCCTGCATCAATGTTTCATACCCGTTAAAAGTTCCTGAATGATATAAAGGCGTATCTGTCTGTTCATGACAGAAAATATCCATGATCTCTTTTTTACCGCCAAACACCCCAATGGGGAGGCCTCCTCCTATAACCTTGCCAACTGTTGTCAGATCAGGTGTAACACTGAAATATTTCTGGCACCCGCCAATATTTACCCGGTAAGAGAAGATCTCATCAAAAATCAGGAGAACACCATTCTCATCAGTTACTTTTCTCACATGCTCCAGATATCCTTTTGCAGGTAAAACAACGCCTCCGGCTCCAAGAAACGGTTCCATGATTACTGCTGCAAGTTCTGAAGCATTCTCTTTTACACTTTTCTCAAGTGCCTCAAAATCATTAAAAGGTACTTCAAGCATATCTTCTGTCATCCCTTTAGGGATTCCTGCAGTAATTACATTTTTTTTTGTGGATGCAGCAACACAGTCATGGGTGCCATGGAAGCCTCCTGACATTTTCAGGATCTTATCTTTACCTGTATACGTTCTGGCTGTCCTCAACGCAAACATCGTGGCTTCAGTGCCTGAATTTACAAACCTGATTTTCTCAAATCCCGGTATTCTCTGGCAGAGTAATTTTGCAAGTTTGAACTGGCCGTCCGTGGGGGTGGAATACTGGGAACCCTTTTCTATGCCTTCCTGCACAGCCTTGACAATATCGGCATCACCATGTCCGTGAACAATGGCGCCATAGGCATTTGTCACATCAAGAAGTCTGTGTCCCTCATGGGTTTTGACAAATGCTCCACTGCCGGATTCAATGTGAATGGGATAGGGTTTAAAATAACTTAAACTCCTTGTTGCACCACCCGGAATATAGTTTATAAGTTTTTCATGATGTACTTTTGAAACATGGTATTTCTCCATGTAAGTATCTGTAATCTGTTTTTCAATCTGCTCTTCTATTCCTGTCTGTTTTTCAGTCATGATTTTTTCCTGATATATAAAAATTATTTTTTTAACAAAGTAATATCTGTTCTTTAACAGTCTTTAAAAAAACATGATCTTCGAAATTTACTCCTGGCAGATCCGGTTCAAGGACCAGATCTGCCCATGTCTGCTATTTCTCTTTTTCATGAACAATCAAAAGTTCTCCAACTTCTTCTTCTATTTTTTCAACAAATTCACCAGACTCAATTCTTGTTTTTAAATCTTCCAGATCATCAATATATACTTTGTCCTTGTTCATGTAATCAAGGGTTTCACGAACTGCTTTGTGCATGATCTTGCCTGCTGGACTGAGTCTTTCAATACCTCTCTGATCTGCTGCCTGGGCAGCACATAGCAGTTCAAAAGCAAGGATGTGATTTGTATTCTCAACAATTTTTCTTGTTTTTCTGCCGGCAATTAAACCAAAACTGACAATATCCTGGAAATCAGCAGTTGATGTTATGGACTGTATAGAGGCTGGGACTGCAAGAGTCCGGTTTTCAGCAACCAGTGATGTTGTCATGAACTGGCCTCCCATAAGCCCCATCCTGACACCTGTATCTTCCTTGCAGAGGAATGGCGGCAGTCCGGTGCTGTGGTGTTCATCCATGAATCTGTCAATTCTTCTGTCACTAACAACGCCTATGTTGACCATGGATATTCCAAGGCAGTCCATTGCAAAAGAGATCGGCTGGCCATGGAAATGACCGTTATGGAAGAACGTATCCAGTTCAGTAAAAATCAAAGGGTTGTCATTACTTGAGTTTAGTTCCCGCAAAAGGACATCCTGAGCATTTTTCAGGGAGTCTTTTGTGGGGCCTACAAACTGGGGTGTGCAGCGGATCGAGTAAGCATCTTCCACTGGAATATGCGCAACAGATACACCTTTGTGCTGCTGCAGGGTTGACTGAAGTTTGGTTGAAAGCTCGAGTTCATCAATGGCTAAATTGCTGCCCTTGAGAAGTTTTGTAAGGTTCATGGCAGTTGCAAATTGTCCTGGATGGTATTTCTGTTCGTGGACTATCGGGTCAAAGGGATTAAATCTTCCCATAAGGGTTTCAATAGCAAATGCAGCAATTATATCTGAGTTTTTCAAAGTGTTTTCTGCCTCTGAAATAACGGTGCAGGCAAGGCCCACCATTCCTGAAGTTCCATTAATCAGTGAGAGCCCCTCTTTTGCATTCAGATGCATCAGTTTGATTCCAGCAGCCTCCATAGCTTCTTTTCCTGGTAACACTTTTCCTTCAAATCTTGCTTTCCACTCTCCAAAGGCAACACTTGCAATGCAGCCGAGCGGTCCAAGGTCTCCGCTTGTACCAAGTGAGCCCTTTCTCGGCACAACGGGAAACACTTTTTTATTAATCATTTCAAGATAGATTTTCAGGTTTTCCTCTTTAATCCCTGAGAAGCCACGGCAGAGAGAATTGGCCCTTGCAATCATGAATGTTCTTACAAGTGTATCTTCAAATGGTTTGCCAACCTGGGTTGTAATGCTTCTTACCAGATTTTTCTGAAAATCATTATCCCTCTCTTTTGGCAAGAGATAATCAACAAGACCTCCGCAACTTGTGTTCACACCATAGATACAACGCTCTTCATTTGCCCACTTATCCACAAGTTCTCTGCACTCACGAATTTTAGGCCAGTTTTTTTCGTCTATTTCGACTTGGATGGATGTATCTTGACCCGCTTTTATCAGCTCTTCAATTGTTAATGAAAATCCATCAATAGTTAATGTATTGTCTTTTATCGGCATGACTCCTCCTTAAAAATAGCAGTTTAATAAATATCTCTCCTGACTTATCAATTGAGGATAGGCAAATGATCTGGTTTTTGTCAAGAAATAATTTTTATTTTATAAGGATTATCGTGAAAATATCATATTAATCGAAGTTGAATCTTTTGATTTTGGCTTATTTTATAAGCTTTTTTGTTATGTTTGCCTTAATTTTATAATATTTATCAAAAAGTGGTCTGTTTTTTTAAAAAGGGATTTCAAAAAAATAGTTTTTTAAATAGAGCTCTATTACATTTTCAAGATTATCAAGAGATGCAGAATAAAAGTGATCGCAGTTTTTCAGTACTTCATATTGAGGTGTGATCTTCCATCTTTTTATATGATCCTGAATAAGAGAGGGAGGGGCAATCTCATCGCTGTCACCTGAAACAATAAGGCCTGTGTGAGGCATTGCTTTTATATCTTCAAAGCTTATAAATCCCACAGGTGGAGATATCATGATATGATCGTCAATTTCATATCCCCCTTCAATGATCTTTGCATTTACCCTTGCACCAAAAGAGTAGCCGGCAAGACAGACTCTTTCATAACCCAGTCTGCTTTTTAAGAAAGAGAGTACTGCAAGAACATCATCCTGCTCTCCAACACCGTTATCAAACACACCGGTACTTTTCCCTGTTCCCCTGAAATTAAATTTCAGTGTGGTAAATCCTTTATTGAAAAATGCCCTTTCAATACTCATCACCACAGCGTTATTCATATCTCCTCCATAAAGGGGATGAGGATGGGTAATGGCTACAGCTTTTATCAATGAATTTTGGTTTAAGACTGCTTCAATCGTATTACTGCTGCAGTCAATTGTTATGTTGGAGTCCATTTTTTACCTTTATTGTTATTATATTTACAAACCTGATTTTAACACTATTGAGAAATCTGTTGAAAAAAAACAATAAAAATTACAGAGCCCGGGTCTGGAATCAGGAGAAGAGTTATCATGTTCTGATCAGATTCAGCTTATTCAAAGAAAGCTTCTGCTATTTCAAGGTCAGGTGCATTCAGTTTGCTTTTTTTTTGCATTTTTTAATGATGCCTTGATAAAATCCCTGAACAGCGGATGGGGTGTTCCGGGTTTTGATTTGAATTCAGGATGAAACTGACAGCCAAGATACCATGGATGATCTTTCAGTTCAACGATTTCAACAAGTTCATGATCAGGAGATGTGCCGCTTATTACAAGGCCTGCTTCTATCAGTTTATCCTTATATTCATTGTTAAATTCGAAACGATGCCTGTGCCGTTCAGATATTGTCTCTTTCTTATATGCCTTCATTGCAAAAGTATCAGGAGCAAGCTTGCAGGGATAAGCACCAAGGCGCATGGTACCTCCCTTATCTGATTTTTCATTTCTCTTTTCAATCTGCTTGGTCTGTTCATCATACCACTCTTTCATCAGATAAATAACAGGATATGGCGTATATGGATCAAACTCCTGGCCATTGGCATCTTCAAAATTAAGCAGGTTTCTGGCAATTTCAATAACCGCCATGTGCATTCCCAGGCAGATACCAAAGTAGGGCACCTTCTGTTCTCTGGCATATTTTGCAGCTATAATTTTTCCTTCAATTCCCCTTGAGCCAAACCCGCCGGGAACAAGAATGCCGTCACTTGTAGAGAGAATTTCAGCTACATTCTCTTCTGTCAGTCTGGTTGAATCAATATATTGAAGATTAACCTTGGCATCATTGGCTATTCCACCATGGGTCAACGCCTCATTCAAGCTTTTATAACTCTCTGTCAAATCGACATATTTTCCAACGATCGCTATATTTACTGACAGTCTCGGGTTTTTAAGCCGGTCTACCATTTCCCTCCAGTCATCAAGTTTAGGTGATCTTGCCCATATATTAAGTTTTTTTAATATCTTATCTCCTAAGCCTTCCTTGTTGTAAACCAGTGGTACTTCATAAATGCAATCCACATCTTTTGCTGTGAAGACATCATCCGTGCCCACATTACAGAAAAGAGCAATTTTTGCCTTAATGTCCTTATCCAGATAACTTTCTGTTCTGCAAAGCAGGATATCCGGTTGAATTCCAATACTTCTGAGTTCTTTTACACTGTGCTGGGTTGGTTTTGTCTTTACTTCACATGCTGTTTTTATATATGGAACAAGGGTGAGGTGGATATATATGACATTTGAAGCGCCTGCATCATTCTTGAACTGGCGGATAGCTTCCAGAAATGGCAGCGATTCAATATCTCCAATTGTTCCACCAATCTCAACAATAACAACGTCAACATCTTTTGAAACCAGAAAAATGCTCTGTTTGATTTCATCGGTAATATGGGGTATAACCTGGACTGTACCGCCAAGATACTCTCCTTTACGCTCCTTGGTTATTACCTGGTCATAAATTTTACCGGTTGTAAAATTATTATTTTTGCCAAGCTGAGCATGGGTGAATCTCTCATAATGACCCAGATCAAGATCTGTTTCAGCACCGTCATCAGTTACAAAAACCTCTCCATGCTGAAATGGATTCATGGTTCCGGGATCGACATTTATATATGGATCAAGCTTCTGTATCGTAACTGTTAGTCCCCGGCTCTCAAGAAGCATTCCAATTGCTGCAGAGGCAAGTCCTTTGCCAAGAGATGAAAGAACACCTCCTGTAACGAAAATATATTTTGTAGATTCAGCCATTATTCCTCTCTTGTTGAAAATTATTCATGTAATTGTCTGGTTTCCGGGAGTGAATTTTCATACTCTCCCGTTATTGATCTATCTTTGATTTTATGATTGTCAACTGTGTCATCTGCTGGATATGTTTTTAACAAATTATCAATATTAAATAAACCAGAAGGTGCATTTGAGTGTAAATTGATATGTTCCACATTAATCATGGCAAACAGTCTGCTGTTTAAAAAAATATGAATCTGCATTGGGTAAAATGTTTTACTGACCTGTTTCCAGTTTTTATAAACAAACTCCACCTGCTGACTGTTTTTCTCTACCACATATCTTAATGGAAGAAATGTATTTTTTTCTATCCACAGACCGGGAACCTCACTGTTTTTTTTTCTCGGTTTTCCAATCACATAACAGATCGTGTCATTATATCTTTGGAAGGATACTTCTTCAGTATCTGTCCCCCACAGATCAAGTTGTTTCAAATAGTTTTCATTATCCCTGTAAAGAAGGATATCTGTATAGAGGTCAGTAAGGGATTTTTCACGGGAGATTCCTTCTCTTTCTGATATTTTAAAGAAATTAAAATCAGACTCCACACTGAAATTAGCCAGGATATCGGGGAAAGTGTTAATGCGCAGACGGCCTGGAAATGAAAAGATCAGGTTTTCCTTTATTTTCACATAGGGCTGATCTGAGTCCTGATAATCTAAAATCACCTTATTCTGCCACACTTCAATACCGGCAGGTTCTTTGATCTTGTTTTGAACAAGATGCATCAGATGTGTCGCCTCTGGAACAAATGTCCAGCCTGTGGAGGGCATCACAAAAGATAAAAGTATAGACAGGGATAGAAAAAGATATTTTTTCATAATTTTTTCAGGTCGCACATCTGTTAAACAGCAGATCAAACAAAGATGTCCCTTGGAAATGCAGCAGAATCCCCAAGTTTTTCTTCAATTCTGATCAGCTGGTTATACTTTGCTACTCTGTCGCTCCTTGACATTGATCCGGTTTTAATCTGTCCTGAGTTTACACCCACGGCAAGGTCGGCAATAAATGAATCTTCTGTTTCACCTGATCTATGTGAAATAACGGTGGTATATCCGGACTCCTTTGCCATCTGAATGGTATCTAATGTCTCTGTTACGGTTCCAATCTGGTTGAGTTTGATTAAAATCGAATTGCCGATACTTCTGCTTATCCCTTTCTGGAAAATATCCGGATTTGTGACAAAAATATCATCACCAACAATCTGAGTTGAGTTGCCAAGGCGCTGAGTCATTAATTCCCATGAGTCCCAGTCGCTTTCAGCAAGACCGTCCTCTATGGAGTACAGAGGATATTTTTCGATTAATCTTTCATAATAGTCAATCAGATCTTTTGATGAGAGTTCTTTTCCTTCAGAAGCAAAGATATATTTCCCGTTTTTGTAAAATTCAGAAGCAGCTGCATCAAGGGCTATTCCGATATCTTTTCCCGGTCTGTATCCAGCTGCTTCTATGGCATTAATTATATATTCAACAGCCTCTTCATTGGATTTAAGATCAGGAGCAAACCCGCCTTCATCTCCCACAGCTGTGGAAAGGCCCTCACTTTTCAGTATTTTTGCAAGGTGATGAAATGTTTCAGCACCCATCTGGACTGCCTGGGATATGGAATCAGCACCAAATGGAAGAATCATGAATTCCTGAATATCAAGATTATTTGCAGCGTGAGCCCCTCCGTTGATTACATTCATCATGGGCAGAGGAAGCACCCTTGCATTAATGCCGCCAATATGCTGATACAGAGGTATTTCACAAGCATTTGCCGCAGCCCTTGCTGCTGCCATGGATACGCCAAGAATGGCATTGGCTCCAAGTCTTGATTTGTTTTCTGTGCCATCTATATCCTGCATTGTCCGGTCAAGGCCTGCCTGGTCCATGGCATCGTATCCAATAATTTCAGGTGCAATCACCTCATTAACGTTAACTACAGCATTTAAAACACCTTTACCCATGAACCGGTTTTTCTGGTTGTCCCTGAGTTCAAGAGCCTCTCTTGATCCGGTTGAAGCTCCAGAGGGAACAGCTGCTCTTCCTGATGCTCCGCAAGCCAGTGTTACATCCACCTCAATTGTTGGATTTCCCCTTGAGTCTATAATCTCCCTTGCCATAATATCAATTAATTCAGTCATATCACCTCCGTGCCGGATAAGTTCTAATTTATCTGCTGGTTTTGTTGAGCATCAATCTCAATAGTGGTGGTTATCTTTTATTTGTTGACACTATTATTAACTGCACCTGAACTACAAAATAAGTCAGAAAAATAAGTTAAGAATATTTTTCGATAGTAATAAC
This sequence comes from uncultured Desulfobacula sp., assembly GCA_964636495.1. GTDB lineage: Bacteria > Desulfobacterota > Desulfobacteria > Desulfobacterales > Desulfobacteraceae > Desulfobacula. Next base: position 51,665 of record CAZWSL010000013.1, read on the forward strand.
AATATCCATTTATACATTCAAGGAATATTGTAAAATTTTTAAATTTACCCGGGCAAAACCATACTAAATCTTGACAAATAAATTTTGCTTTTATACTTAAAAAAAGCAGCTTGGAATATATGCAAAGGTTGTGAACCATAAACGGTGTGTTGTTGTTAATCAGAAGAGTATTTTGAATAAAACAAAAGTGTAATCCTAAAACCCTCAAAAGGAGTTGTAAATGAACATTTTATTTTTTGGACCAAACGGAAGTGGTAAAGGAACCCAGGGATCTATCCTGAAAGACAGGTATAATATTGCTCATATTGAATCAGGTGCTATTTTCCGTGAAAATATAAAGGGTGGAACTGAACTTGGAAAAAAAGCAAAAGAGTTTATTGATAAAGGGGACCTGGTTCCAGATGATATCACCATTCCAATGGTGCTTGACAGAATAAAACAGGATGACTGTAAAAATGGATGGCTTCTTGATGGTTTTCCAAGAAACAAAGTTCAGGCTGAAAAACTGCATGCTTCTTTAGAGGAAGCTGGCATACAACTTAGCATAGTGATTGAGATGATTCTCGATCGACAGATTGCAAAAAATAGAATCATGGGACGCCGCCTGTGTGCTGAAGATAACAATCACCCCAATAATATTTTTATTGATGCAATTAAACCTGACGGAGATAAATGCCGTGTCTGTGGCGGTGAACTGAGTGCAAGGGATGATGATCAGGATGAGGCAGCAATTGATAAACGTCATTCAATATATTATGACACAGAAACCGGAACGCTTGCCTCTTCATACTACTTTAGAGATCTGGCTGAAAAAGATGATTCCATAAAGTATTTTACACTTGCTGGAGAAAATGATCTTAAGTCTGTGACAGAAGAGTTGATCTCTAAACTGTAAAGGTAATTTTATCATACTGCTGTTTTTTATTTTCCTTGATTTTATACTCTTTTTTTGTTAAGTAGATCGGTCATAAATAGTAAAGTATTTAAATACACAATGAAAGGGGCGATGTTTTTTGAAGGAAATTACAGTTACAGTGATTGATAATGATGTTGAAAGAGCTTTGAGGATTTTAAAGAAAAAAATCCAGAATGACGGCCTTTTCAAACGTCTTAAAGTGAAGAAGCATTTTGAGAAACCATGTCAGTACAGACGACGTAAGATGAGAGAAGCAATTAGAAGAGAACGAATTGCTGCCTCGCGGTCACGTAGAAGACAGAAATAGATTTTTTTAGTGTTTATCCCCGGTATGATTTCTTCCAAGTGAATTATACCGGGGTTTTTTATTTGTTTTTTGATAATATTTAATCTGGTCGGAGTCTGGTTTAAAATTATGAACAGCCTTGGTTATTCAATATGAAAAAAAAAGCGTATAAGCAGTGTCTTGATAAAATTTATACACTTGGACGTTTTGGCATCAAGCTCGAGCTTGACACCATATCTGATATACTCGGTATACTGGGTAATCCTGAAAAACAGTATAAAATAGTGCATGTTGCAGGGACGAATGGTAAAGGCTCTACTGCAACATATATAGCATCAATTCTGCAGATGGCAGGGTTTAAAACAGCACTTTATACTTCTCCCCATCTTGTCAGTTTTAATGAACGTATAAAAGTTAATGGCAGACAAATTTCAGATAAAGGTGTTGTCGAAGCATACCAGGCAGTCAATAAAGCAGATATAGGTGAAAGAAAAGCGACTTTCTTCGAGATTGCCACTACAATGGGATTTTACCATTTTGCAAAAAAAAATGTAGAGTGGGCTGTAATAGAAACCGGTATGGGCGGGAGATTTGATGCCACCAATATTGTCAAACCTGAAGTAAGCGTTATTACAAATCTTTCCATTGAGCACACAGATTACCTTGGAAATACAATCAAAGCTCTTGCAGGGGAAAAAGGCGGTATTATAAAAAAAGGTGTTCCAGTAGTAACAGGAGTATCACAACCTTCAGGCCTTAAAGTCATAAAAAAAATTGCCAGTGAAAAAACATCCAGACTATATATTTATAAAAAAGATTTTTCAGCGAGAAAAAATCCAGGACAGAACAGTATCTCTTATAAAGGGTTGAAAAACAGTTTTAAATATTTACAGAAACCTCTGCCAGGGGATCATCAAAAAGAGAATGTAAGCCTGGCTCTGGCAGCATGTGAATTGATTTTTGAAGATCTCAAATTAAACCACGGAGAATATAATCTGGATAATGACCTCATTGAAAAAGGATTTGCCATAACAAAATGGCCTGGCCGTCTTGAACATATACAGCAGAACCCTCTTGTAATTCTTGATGGGGCTCACAACCTGAAGGCAGCAAAAGTACTTAAGAAATATCTCTCTTCACATCTTAAAAATAAAAAATTGACTCTGGTCCTTGGTATCCTTGATGACAAGCCATATGAAAAAATGATTGAAAGTCTTGTACCGTGTGCTGAAAATATCATTTTAACAAAGGCGAAAATTGATAGAAGTCTTGAACCGGATGTTCTGAAAAAAGCAGTAGAGAAAATTACAGCAAAGCCTGCTGTAATTATTGAAGATGTAAAAAAGGCTGTCTCACATGCCATTGCCATATCAAAGGGTGAAGATGCGGTCTGTATTGCAGGATCTCTATATGTCGCAGGAGAAGTAAAAGAGCAGTTTCACAGCAGATGATTAATAATGCGCCCGTAGCCCAGTGGATAAGGCGTCAGCCTCCGAAGCTGAAGATCGCTGGTTCGATTCCAGCCGGGCGTACCACTCCATGAACAAAAATAAAGTATGAAATTATTGACAGGATATCTGGAAATAGGGCGTAATCTATGAGTACTTCACTTAAAATAGGCCTTGTAAGCTATCGAAGTAATCCCCACTGTGGCGGACAGGGTGTTTATATAAGACATTTGAGCCATGCCTTGAGCGATCTTGGACATGAGGTTGAAGTGATTGCAGGACCGCCTGACCCCCTTTTAAATAACAGCGTAAAGCTGACCATGCTGGAAACACTGGATCTTTATAATCCTGAAGATCTTTTCAGAACACCCACTCTGGAAGAGTTGAAAAATCCAATCAATCTGCTTGAGTGGATTGATATATCAACTCTGGGATTTCCTGAACCCTTAACATTTGGTATGAGGGTAAAACAGCATCTTAAAAAAACCAATAAAGAGTATGATATCATCCACGACAACCAGAGTCTTTCCTACAGTATTTTATCAATAGCACGGACCATACCGGTAACGGCAACGATTCACCATCCCATAACAGTGGATAGAAGGATTGCGGTAAAAAGTACAAAATCTTTTTTTAAAAAAGTTAAAGCATTACGATGGTATTCATTTATTACTGTCCAAAAATATGTTGCCCGGAAGCTGTCAAGTATTATAACGGTTTCCGAGGCCTCTAAAAAAGATATTGCAAGGGAATTTCATATTCCTGAAAAAAGATTTAAAGCGATTCCCATAGGTATTGATACGGAAAGCTTCCATCCTGTGGAAACCATTAAAAGGCGGGTTAATCGAATTATTGTCACCAATAGTGCTGACACTCCTTTAAAAGGGTTATATCATCTTTTGCATGCAGTAAAAAAAGTATTAAAAATACGTCGGGTCAAGCTTGTTGTTATCGGCAGTCCAAAGAAAAAAGGTGGCATTGAAAAACTGATTGAAAAACTTAACCTGGGACAATATATTAAATTTACAGGCCGTATTGATCATGAACAGTTTGTAAAAGAGTATGCAAAGGCAAGTATTGCAGTCATACCTTCACTGTATGAAGGTTTTGGTCTGCCGGTGGGAGAAGCCATGGCATGCAGAATACCGGTAATATGCACGACAGGCGGTGCGCTGCCAGAGGTTGCAGGAGATGCCACAAAGCTTGTGCCTCCGGGCGATGCAAAGGCGCTTGCTGATGCAATACTTGAATTAATGGATAATCCCGCTCTTCGGGAAAATCTTGCAGAAAAGGGTTATAAGCGGGTCATGGAAGAGTTTACGTGGGAAAAAACGGCTGTTAGAACGGTTGAGGCTTACAGAGAAACAATCAATGATTACCATTGATCTTAAAAAACTGGGTATAGCACCCAATGATAAAATTCTTGATATCGGGTGTGGTGAGGGCCGTCATACTGTTATGGCCTGCCAGCAGAATCAGACCATGTGTGTTGGCGGAGATTATGAGTATGAAAACCTTGTTAAAACCAAGGAAAAATTGAGGTATCATCAGAGTATGAATGATATCTGCTGCAGGAGCTTTAATCTCTCCTGCATGGATATTTCTGATATGCCCTTTTGTAATAAAAGCTTTGATATTGTGATCTGCTCTGAGGTGCTGGAGCATATTCACGATGATAAAAAAGCGATGTCTGAGCTTGTAAGGATTTTAAAGCCGGGAAAAATTCTTGCTGTGAGTGTACCCAGATTCTGGCCTGAAAAAATATGCTGGCTTCTGTCTGATGAATATTTTGATAATAATATGGGGCATGTCAGAATATATAAAAAAGATTCTCTGGTAAAAGAGATAGAGTCTTTTGGGCTGAAAAATTTTCACACCCATTATGCCCACAGCATTCACTCTCCGTTCTGGTGGCTTAAATGTTTAGTCGGACCAGGAAAGAGCGATTCAAAACTTGTAAATCTTTATCACAGACTGCTTGTATGGGATTTAATGGAAAAACCCAGAATAACCGCTTTTATTGACAGACTGCTGAATCCTCTTTTGGGGAAAAGTGTTGTATTGTACTTCAGGAAAAAATGAACTGGATTTTATACATGTCAAGGTGTCAAGATTTCGTGTTAAGATGTTGTCCAATAAAGTCAATTTTCGGAAATAGGAGATACCTTTAATGAATCGAATGTTATGGTTACTGATAACAGTGTTAACAGCTGTCATGATCCAATCATGTGCTACAAAAGAGAGAAGTGTTATGAGACAGGATCCTTTGATAAATAAAATTATAAGCACCCGAACAGTCGAGAGTGTCAGTTTTAATACGCTTATCAAAGATATAGGCAATTATGATGTTATTTATCTTTCTGAAAAACATAATAACCCGGAACATCATAAGATCCAGCAGAGAATCATTCAAAATCTTATAAACAGTGGTAAAAATCCAAGCATTGGCTTTGAGTTTTTTTCCATGGAGCATACACCTGACCTGTTGAACTTTACAGATTCAGGCAAGGTTGAGCACGCTAAAAAAACAGAAGAAATAATAGAGGCTGATTTAAGAAAAAAACTGGGCTGGGACACCCAGTCAGATGAGATGTGGAAATACTATTTTGATATTTTAGCCATTGCAAAAAAAGAGCGCCTGAAAATAGCAGGTATTGATATAGCACCGAGTTTAAAAAAAAGAATCACACGTAAAGGGATAGATAACCTTTCCCCGATTGAAAAAGAGATGATTTTTGCAACTGAGCCTCCTGATGAATCATATAAAGATTATATGTATTCAATACTGAAAGCGGTTCATTGCGGCATGGGCAGTGAAAAAATGCAGTCCAAACTGTATGATACCTGGGTTGCAAGAAATGATAAAATGGCACTCTCCATAACCCAGCTCGTCAAGCATGGCAGCGGCCCTGTTGTGATTATTATCGGAAGAGGGCATACCGAGTACGGGCTTGGAGTGATCAACAGGGTTGAAAACATTGATAACAATATTACACAGGTGAACATTGATCTGCAGGAGATCAGTGTGAACCCGTCAGAGCTGTCACAATATATTCAGCCACTTGAGCTGCAGGGTTATAAGCCTGTACCTCCGGCAGATTATTTATGGTTTACCCAGAGAGTCTCTTATAAAGATCCCTGCAGAGAGTTTGAAAAAACATTAAAAAAGATGAAAAAACAGAAAATGTCTTTAAAGCAGTAATCATGAGTTCTATTCTCAGTTTTAATAACATTTCAAAAACATATGGAGATGATACCCTTTTCGCGGATCTCAGCATTGATTTCAAATTGAATGAACAGCTCGGGCTTATCGGTATGAATGGTTCAGGCAAATCAACTCTTCTTCAGCTTATTGCGGGAATAACTGAACCCGATGAAGGCCAGATAGTCAATAAAACCGGATTAAGATCAGTCTATCTTCCCCAGGAAGACAACCTTGACCCATCAAGAACAGTGGAAGAAATTTTATATGACTCTATTAATGACGAATTTTCAGATGAGAAACAGCGTCATAAAATCGTCCAGAAAGCATTGGGCAAAGGCGGCTTTAGGGATCCTGAGATCGTATCAGAAAAATTGTCAGGAGGGTGGAAAAAGAGACTTGCCATTACCAGGGCACTCTGCTGCAAACCTGATATTCTATTGCTGGATGAGCCTACCAACCACCTTGATATTGACGGGATTCTATGGCTGGAAGAGAGATTAAAAACTGCCAGATTCTCATTCATTGTTGTGAGCCATGATAGAGCTTTTTTAGAAAATATCTGTCTGAATGTTATGGAAATCGGAAAGTTTTATCCTTCAGGTTTTTTTAAAATCAAAGGTAAATACAGTAAATTTGATAAAGAGAAAAAAAAGCTTCTAAGGGCACAGCAGAAACAGCAGGTGGCTCTGTCAAGCAAAGTGCGGCGGGAAGAGGAGTGGCTGCGCCAGGGACCAAAAGCAAGAACCACTAAAGCCAGATACAGAGTTGAGCAGGCATATAATTTAAAAGTTCAACTGAATATCCTGAGGCAGAAAAATTCTGAAACTGCTGCTGTGGACATTGACTTCCATGCCACTGGCCGGCAGACAAAAAAACTGTTAAAAGCGTTTCATATTAAAAAAATATCAGGTGGTAAAACCCTGTTTTCTGATATCAGCTTTGAACTGGGTCCAAAATTCTGTCTTGGTGTGGCAGGAGGGAATGGCAGTGGCAAATCAACCTTTCTGTCGATTCTGGAGAAAAAGGTAAAACCGGATGAAGGCAGAATTCAGTGGGCGGAAAATTTAAAGATAGCTGTATTTGACCAGAACCGTTCAAGATTAAACCCTGAAGCAACATTGAAGCAGGCTCTTAATCCTGCAGGTACAGACAGCGTAAACTACAAAGGGAGTAATGTACATGTTGTCACATGGGCGAAACGCTTTCTTTTTATGCCTGATCAGCTTGATATGCCGGTAAAAAAACTTTCAGGCGGAGAAAAAGCGAGAATCATGCTTGCCAATATCATGCTATCTCCATGTGATATACTTCTCCTTGACGAGCCAACCAATGACCTTGACATATTATCCCTTGAAGTTCTTGAAGAGAGTATAAAACAGTTTGCCGGAGCAGTTGTTATTGTTTCCCATGACCGTTTCCTTATGGAGAGTGTCTGTCACAAAATTTTATACCTTGACCCTGAAAAAAAAGCAGAATTTTTCAGAAATTTTGATCAGATTCTGAAATATAAGAATAGAAATTTTCCTGAAAAGCAGACAAAAAACAAGAGGGTCAGAAAAGAGAAAAAAGAGACTCCCATTGCTTTTACATATAAGGAAAAATATGAGCTGGAAAATATTGAAGAAAAAATCTTAGAACAGGAGCAGCTGGTTGAAGAGCTGACATTGAAAATTCAGGAACCGTCAATAGTAAGCAATCCTGAAAAAATGCAGTTTTTCTGCTCTGAGCTTGAGAAAGCACAAACCAGAAATGAACAGCTCTATAAGAGATGGGAATTCCTTGAAGATAAAAAACAGAGCTCTTTTCAGTAAACCAGCTCTATTTTTTTATGATAAATTCATCTAACTTGCTGAACAGGGAATCAGGCCATTGCTCGGCTTCTAAAAAAAGCTCTTTCTCTTCTTCTGTCAAGCTTTCCTTAATAGCTGCCGGCAGACTTTCATAAGCCATTTTTCGTTCTTTGTCGATTTTTTTTTTATCACTCATGATATTCTCTTTTATTTTATGAAAGATAAATCAGGTATTTTGATTTTTTTGTCTCTTTACTTGTTGGTGTCAGACAGGTGTCAGCAGATTCTGATTACTGAAAAAGCCTTGAGATCAAGGCAGTCACAGCCGTCTCCACCCTTAAAATTCTTTTTCCTATATTGCAGGAAGAGAACCCTGCAGCCTCCAGGGTTGCAACCTCTTTTTCAATCAGTCCCCCTTCAGGTCCGATGACAAGCACTGTTTTACCCTTTACATTGGATGGGCACACTCTGGCTGCTTTTGGGTGTGCTGTTATGCAAAGGCTCTCTTTTGAAATCTGAGGCAGTTCATTTTTAACAAATTCAGTGAAAAATCTTTTCAGGTGAATCTGAGGCAGGATTGTGTCACAGCTCTGCTCCAATCCGAGTATCATCTGTTTTTCCAGATTTTCCTTTGCAAGCAGGGGACTCTGCCAGTAGCTTTTTTCCACTCTCCATGAATTTATGAGGTAAATATGTTTAACCCCCATGCTTGTAATATTTTCAATAATCCGCTTCAGCATTTTCGGCCTGGGCAGAGATAAAACAAGGGTCAGCGGTAGAGGAAGAGGGGGATCATCTGAGAGTGAGACTCTCATCTCAAAAAAATTTTCTGATATCTTAGTTATTATCCCCCTGCCTGTTTTGCCATTTAACAGGCCGCATGTTATTTTATGGCCTCTCTGGATTCTGTTGACACTTATAAAATGTTGAAAACGCCTGTTGTAAATCTTTACAATCCTGTCATCAATAAAATCTTTCTCTTTTAAAATAACAAGGTTCATATCTTTACAACCGGGTCTGGATAAGGAGATTTGAGAAAAATTTTTTCCTCAAATCTCTTTTCACATATTTTCTACAGCTCAAAGGTCTTCATGCTTACTACAAGTTCAAGATCCTCAATCTCTTTTACCACTTCAGCAGGAACAGGTGTATCTGTTTTTAAAAATATTATATTTCTTTCTCCATCCTCTTCTCTTCCCACAGTCATGCGGCCGATATTGATATTATGTTTTCCAAGGGTCACTCCCATTGAGCCGATGGAACCGGGTTTGTCAACATTATGGATCAATGCAAGGTGTCCTTCCGGAATAACTTCAAGTCGGAATTTATTAATTCTGACAATTCTGGCATCATCTTTTCCAAAAATAGTACCTTCAAAAATATTTGTCTCCTCCTGGGTTTTCACAATTATCCGCAGGAGATTTAAGAAATTCCCGGCTTCCCTGGAAGTGGATTCTGAAATCTTAATTCCAATTTCATTGGCAAGGGAGATGGCGTTCACAGAGTTGACCTCATGCTTTACAAACTGGGCAAGCATCTCTTTGATACCTGATATGGTAACTGGTTTGAGGTCCAGGTCAGGGAATTTGCCTATATATTCGATATTGACTGACTGAATTCCGCCTTTTGCCATCTGTCCTGCCATTTTACCCATTTTTTCAGCAAGATAGATAAAAGGTTTCAACTGTTTTAAAACTTCACCGGTAACCGAGGGAACATTCACAGCATTTATAACCGTATCATTTAGAAGATATTGAATGATCTGGTTGGCAGCTGCCACTGCAACATTTGTCTGAGCCTCTTTTGTTGAAGCCCCGAGATGTGGTGTTGCAATAACCTGGTCAAGGGTTAACAGAGGGTTATCTTTTGGTGGTTCAGTCACAAAGACATCAATGGCTGCTCCTGCAACTTTTCCTGATTTTATGGCATCATACAGATCTGTTTCATTAACAATGCCCCCCCTTGCACAATTAATGATCATGACACCATCCTTCATTTTTTTAAAGGCATCAGCATTAAGAAGGTCAGTGGTTGAATCTAATTTGGGAACATGAAGGGTAATATAATCAGAGCGCTCAAAAAGTTGATCAAGTGTAGCATATTCAAATCCTTCCTTCTCAATATGTTCTGAAGATATGTAGGGATCAAATACAATCACTTTCATTTTCAGACCTTTGGCAAGGTTTGCAGCAATGGAGCCGATATTGCCGAATCCTATGACTCCGAATGTTTTATTATAAAGCTCGCGGCCCTGGAGGAGTTTTTTCTCCCATTTGCCCTCTTTTAATGATTGCGTAGCCCTTGGGATATTCCTTGTTAAGGCCATCATCATTGATATGGCATGTTCGGCAGTTGTGACAGTATTCCCTCCCGGAGTGTTCATAACAGCCACACCTTTTTTTGTTGCATGGTTTATATCAACATTATCAAGGCCGATTCCTGCCCTTGCAATCACCTTCAGGTTCGTGGCGGCATCAAGAATTTCCTTTGTCACCTTTGTCGCACTCCTGATGGCAAGTGCATCATACTGACCTATGATTTCTTTTAACTCTTCTGGAGTCAGTCCGGTATTTACATCCAGCCTAATACCCTTCTGGTTTTCAAAAATTTCAAGGCCTGCTTCACCCATTACATCGCTGACAAGAACTTTCATTACTTATTCTCCTTTGCAAAAATATCCATAAACTGAATTAAAACATTGATACTTTCCAAGGTTGCAGCATTATAGATTGATGCTCTGCATCCACCTACTGATCTATGGCCTTTTAAGCCGCCAAGACCTTTTTTCACAGCCTCTGCAACAAATTGTGCCTCAAGCTCTTCTGTTGGAAGCCTGAAAGTCACATTCATCAACGATTGTGAATCTTTTTCTGCAGTTGTCCTGTAAAAGGATCCTGAGTTCATATAATCATATAAAAGGCGAGCCTTCTGCCTGTTATGTTCATCCACTTTTTCAAGACCACCCATCTCCTCTTCTATCCATTTCAGAACAAGATCAATGGTGTAGATTCCAAAGCATGGAGGGGTGTTGTACATTGAGTTTTTAGAAGCGTATGTTGAGTATTTCAGCATTGATGGCAGGTTCTCATATGCCATATCCAGCATATCATCTCTTAAAATAACCATGCATGTTCCGGACGGTCCAAGGTTCTTCTGTGCTCCGGCATATATCATGCCGAATTTTTCCATATCAAGGGGTCTTGAAAAAATATCAGAAGACATGTCGCAGATTATCGGTATATTCCCGGTATCCGGGAAGTTATGGAACTGGGTCCCTTTGATAGTATTATTAGATGTCAAGTGCACATATTTTGCATTGTCTGAAAATGGAATGTTTTTGGGGATATAAGAAAAATTTTTATCCTCTGAAGAGGCTGCAACACAGAAGTTTTTATTTAGAACCTTGGCTTCTGTTATCGCTTTTGTTGACCATGTTCCGGTATTGACATAATCAGCTTTATCATCACCCTTAAGAAAGTTCATCGGGATCATGGCAAACTGGAGGGAAGCGCCTCCCTGAATAAAAAGAACATGAAATCTATCATCAAGGTTTAAAAGCCTTTTAGCTCTTTCAACAGCATCATTAATCACACCATCAAAATAAGATGACCTGTGGCTTATCTCAGTAATGGACATGCCGGAGTTGTTAAAATTTAAAAAAGAGGACTGTATCTCCTGTAGAACCTTCAAAGGTAGAGCAGCAGGGCCTGCATTAAAGTTAAAAATTCGTTGATCTGTCATATGTTATTTCCTTTCTATGGTCTATATGGCATAATGGATTATTATTGATTTATTTTACAGCTAATTGTGTTCTCTTGTTTTGTGAAACTCTATGTCCGGCCATTCTTCCATTGTGAAACTCAATTGATATACACTTGTTGTTAAAAAAGTCAACCACCCTTCAGCATCCATGGTAAGATTTGATTCATTTTTTCTTTTAAACGCTTCAAATATTTTTTTATCATCACATGTTACCCACCTGGCAACAGATAGATCAATTGTTTCATATCCGGCATTGACGTAATATTCTGCTTTGAGTCTTGCCATTGTAACATCAAACTGCAGGATTCCCACGGCACCAATTATATACATGTTTCCGATTAATGGCCTGAAAACCTGTATTGTTCCTTCTTCAGAAAGCTGGATCAATCCCTTCTGCAAAGCCTTTGCTTTCATGGGATCTTTCAGCAGCACTCTTCTAAAATGTTCAGGGGCAAAACTGGGGATACCCAGAAATTTCAGTGGTTCTTTTGCAGTGAACGTATCTCCTATCTTGATGGTTCCATGGTTGTGTATCCCAATTATATCTCCCGGATAGGCAATCTCAACATTACTTCTCTCCTGTGCCATGAAAATAGTTGCATTGGAGATTTTAATATCCCTTCCTATCCTGTGATGTTTTACTTTCATGCCTTTATAAAATTTGCCAGAACAGATTCTGAAAAAGGCAATTCTGTCCCTGTGCTCGGGATCCATATTTGCCTGGATTTTAAATGTAAAGCCTGAAAATGCTTTCTCTTCAGGTTTTACATCCCTGGTAGAAGTGGAGCGTCTTCCTGGTTGAGGCGCTATTTTTACAAAAGTGTCAAGCATCTCTTTTACACCAAAATTATTAATTGCTGATCCAAAAAAAACAGGTGTCTGGGTACCATTTAAAAACAGGTCAAGATCCAGGGGATCAAGGGCTCCTGAAATGAGTTCGATATCATCTCTCAGTTCATCTGCCTGGGATTGGGTAACAAGTTTATCAATACGACTGTCAGTCAGATCATCAATCAGAATTCCATCATCTTTAGGGGTGTATCCTGCAGAAAATATACCCAGCTCTTTTTTTTCAAGGTTGTAAACCCCTTTAAAGCGTTTTCCCATACCTATCGGCCATGTCAGCGGGATACACTCTATTTGAAGTTTTTCCTCTATATCCTCAAAGATATCAAGAGGTTCAATGCCCTCTCGGTCAAGTTTGTTGATAAAGGTTATGATGGGGGTATTTCTCAACCGGCAGACTTCCATTAATTTCTGGGTCTGAGGCTCCACTCCTTTTGCACAGTCAATGATCATTACAGCGCAGTCAACAGCAGTTAAAACCCTGTAGGTGTCTTCGGAAAAATCCTTATGACCTGGAGTATCAAGAAGGTTTATTTCATAATCCTTATAGGAAAATTTCATTACAGAGGAGGATACACTGATTCCTCTTTCCTGTTCAATTGAGAGAAAATCACTTGTAGCTGCCCTTGCTGTTTTTCTTGATTTTACAGCCCCTGCCTGTTGAATTGCACCTCCAAACAGCAGCAGTTTTTCTGTTAAAGTTGTTTTTCCGGCATCAGGGTGACTGATAATGGCAAATGTTCGACGTTTTTTTATCTCTTTTAAAATGGTGTTATCTATATTTTCTTTATTCATTAAATTTGAATTTCCTGGTTAACAGCAGGGAAGGAGTGATTTCGACTCTACTTATCAATATCCTGTTTTAGGCAATATCCTGTTTTTGGTTTTTTTACATAATGTTATTCAATTTCAGCTTAATTATAACCATTTATTTGATTAATCGAACAGTATAACATCTGTATGGCAATGTATCAATATTTTTTCCAGTCAGATATCAATCCAGAGATGAAAGATTCAAATAATTTACCGATTCAGGTGTAATCCGGATTTTCAGGCTTTTAATTTAGGGGAATATACTCTATTTTATCATGGAATTGTGGGGAATAAATGAAAATATCGGAATAGATATAATTGATATCTGTAATGCCTGTTCAGTATGAATCAAAGGCAGAATAAAATTTATAGATAAAACAGGGCTGGCAAGGAGTGATAAATGGAATTGATAGGAGATAATCTTAGAATTACAAAAACAGATATTTATGAAGCAGTTGAAAAGCGGGATCCAGGATCGATTAAAAATCTTGTAAAATCGTGTATATCAAAAGGAGCCTGTGCAATTGATGTAAACACAGGGCCCCTTGGTAAAATGGCTGAAGAGAAGATGACGTTTTTTATTGAAGCGGTGGAGAGTATTACAGACAGGCCTTTACTGATTGACACCTCTAATCCTGTAGCAATGAAGGCAGGGCTGGAGGCTGCCAGTAACCAAACCGTCATTAACGGGTTTTCCCTTGAACCTGTGAAAATTGAAAAAATCCTGCCTCTGGCCAGAGAATATGATGCTGATATAATTGGTTTCCTTCTGTATCCAGACAGCAGAGTGCCAAAGGATGAAGCACAGCGGTTTGAGATTGCTCTTGAGCTGATGGAAAAGGTGGAGGCAGCCGGCGTCTCAAAGGAGAGGGTTATTATTGATCCAGTTATTCCGCCCCTTGTGTGGGAAGATGGAATTAAGCAGGCAAGGGCGGTTCTGAATGTTATAAGGATTCTTCCTGAGTTGCTGGGGTTTGCCGTTCGAACAATTGGCGGCATTTCCAATCTGACAACCGGGGCAGGGGAAAAAAAGAAGAAAAACAGGGTTGAGCAGAGCTATATTGCCATGCTGGCAGCTGCAGGACTTGATTATGCTCTTCTGGATATATTAAACAAAGATGTGACCGCAGCTGCCAGGACTGCACATATTCTTTCAGAAGAAGAAATTTTTTCCTGGGAAATGGTTCCCGGGAAGTAGTCAATCTGTTTTGCAACAGCCTTTTCCATCAGGATAAGAAAAATTGTATATCTGCTGCTATAAAGTTCCCTTACCGGGCAGATAACAGTGTATAATTTATAAAGTAAACTGCCACTTGCAGAACATATCCGAAGGATGGGGATCAGGCGGTGCAAATACACACTTTACCTGAATGCGGTCATCAATGACTTTTGCAAAGCTTTCAAACTCTTTTTTGTGCATATGCTTGCAGACATACTCTTTTTGTCCCCTTTTAAGACGGGCGATCTGAGTGGGGCATGAAGGGACTGTAATGGTAACCAGATCTTTTTTTACATGAAAATCATATCCCACGAGAATACACCATGGAAAAAGTTTCAGCGCGTTTACAAATCCGGTTAATCCTTTTTCTGTAATATTAAATTTTTCCTTGAGGTCTCTGGCTGCATATCCTGCAACTTTATTCCAAACCTCTTCATTTATTTTCTCTGCAGTGGGCTGATCAAAATTTTCAGTGATTCTGATGAACCAGAAAGCATCCATGACTCTGTAGTTCCAGAGAAGAAATTTGATATAAGCCTGAAGCTCTTTTTTATCCATACTTTCAAAGATTTCAAAATTCATGACACCCTCTTTCATATGTTAATTGGTTGTAAAATAATCACTGCCATTATGATGATTTGTGTCTGTCATTATACTATTAATGGAGCAGCAGGCAAGTGCAAAGTTAATAGAAAACTGACCACGATATGGATACATCTGTATGATTTCATATCAGATTTAATACTCAGATAAATTTTATTAACAGCTTAAAAATCACATCAGCATCAAGCAGGTGAATCTTTAAACAGGAATATTGATACCCGTATAAAAATATTGACGATGAAGGCGTAAAATTATATGTTTTACTCTGTTTCAGCCGGGCAGATACCAGCTGCCGGGTTATGCCGGGTTGTTGAGAAAAAACAGTCTTGATTTCCTTTGTGACAGAAAAAAACAGATAACACATATGGAAAAGAGGTTAATCCTGTTATGGACAATAGAAATATAAAGATATATGAGTTTGACCATTTTAAAAGTCATGCTGATATTGTTCACGCTGTATTTGCAAGACCCCAATTACAAGGTTCAGGGGGAAACACCTTTCTGGACAGAGAGAGTGATATGGGTGATACCTTTTCTCCTGTTGTGTACAACAGAGAACGCATTAAAGACAAGCTGGGTATGAAATCTCAACTGTTTTTAAATCAGGTCCACGGCACGCAGATCAAGGTGTTGAAAAAAGCTGACAATGATCTCCATGACAGCTGTTCCGCCAGAAAAGATGCTTATACAGCAGATGCTGTTATTACAGATATTAAAGATCTTCTGCTTGTGATCCTGGTTGCTGACTGCCAGGCAGTTCTGCTGTATGACCCTGAAAATAAAGTCATTGCCAATATTCATTCAGGGTGGCGGGGCAGTACAGGCAATATTATAGGAGCGTGTGTCGCCAGGATGACAGAGGAGTTTTCCTGCAGGCCTGGCAACATCAGTGCAGGGATTTCTCCAAGTTTAGGCCCATGCTGTGCTGAGTTTGTAAATTATAGAAAAGAGATTCCAGAAAGGTTATGGAAATATAAAGTAGAGAATAAAGATTATTTTGATTTCTGGAAAATGAGTTGTGATCAGCTTTTGGAGAGAGGTGTTAGAAAAGAGAATATCGAGAATATGGGAATCTGTACGAAATGCAATATGAATGAATTCTACTCTTTCAGGGGGGAGAAAACTGGGGGCAGGTTTGCCTGTTTAATCTCCATGATTTAGTTACGGGAGTGTTACAGACTGTCTGTCCTGTTTTTTGTATTTGATTTGGCAATGAGGTTTACAGATATGGATTTCCAATCCGGTGAAAATATTATTAACAGGCATGAATGATGGAAAAGAATCACCTGATTTATGCAGATTTATATCATCACATACACGTATAAAATTAATTTTGAGAGGATAAATGGAGATATTAAATATGGGAGGTTTCAAGCCTCCAGAGGCAGGTGAGGTTTTTTTAACACAGAAAGTAAAGGCTGCAGGCTGAGCTGCTAAACTTGATCCAGAGTCTCTGGATAGAATTGTTGGGGGACTTGAAATCAAATCCCACCCCAATCTGATTGTTGGCCTTGATTCACCTGACGATGCCGGGGTTTATAAACTTGATTCCAAAACAGCACTTATTCAAACCCTTGATTTTTTAACACCTGTTACAGACTCTCCATATGAATTTGGCCAGATTGCTGCTGCCAACTCATTGAGTGATGTGTATGCAATGGGAGGAACACCTCTTACTGTGATGAATATCGTCTGCTTTCCAGGCAGGGACATGGGTGAGAGTATTCTGGCTGAGACCCTGAAGGGCGGGCTGGAAAAAATAGATGAATCAGGTGCAACACTTGTGGGGGGACATACGGTTGATGATCCTGAATTTAAATATGGGCTCAGTGTTACAGGTGTTGTTCATCCTGATAAGGTTTTAACCAATTCTGCAGCTCAGACTGGAGATGCAATTGTTTTGACAAAACCTGTGGGAACAGGAATTATGTCAACTGCTGTAAAGGCAAAAAGTGCAGGCGAGGCAAATATAAAAGAAGCTGTGAAGATCATGTCCAGGCTTAACAATACAGCTGCCGATGCAATGTCTCAATTTGAGGTTCATGCCTGTACAGATGTCACAGGATTCGGACTTGCAGGCCATTTGCTGGAAATGGCAAAAGGGTCAGGGAAGCGTATCAGACTGGAGACAGAAAAGGTGCCCCGGTTAAACGATGTGCTCAGGTTTGCCAGTATGGGTATGGTACCGGGGGGGGCTCATAAAAACCGTAAATTTTTTGAAAAAATTATAGCGGTTGACAGCTGTGTTGAAAGGCCCATGCTTGATTTAATGTTTGATCCCCAGACATCGGGAGGGCTGCTGATCAGCATGAAGAAAAACAGTGCAGAGCAATTCATTGAAAGCATGGCAGACATGGGTCAGAAAGCCTGGTTAATTGGCAAAATAACAGAGGATTCCACTCATGGATTTTTAAATATAATTTAATGTTATTTCATGTTGACTTGCGATTGATCTCGTGATATTTGCTTCTAATAGAATTTAGCCTGTATGGTTAATATGGAAAGGTTTAACGGCGGATAATGAAAAAAGAGACAGGCAGAACCCTCAGGGAACTTGGCTATTTTGCCAGCCTTGGAATATCAGTGGCACTCTCTGTTTTCATTGGCCTTTTCATAGGAATCTGGTTGGATAGTAAATTTGGAACTGACCCTGTTATCATGTTTGTGGGGCTGGCAGTGGGAATTGCCGGAGGATTCAATAATATTATCAAAGCAGGTAAAAAAGGAAAAAAATTTTAATGCGCGATATTAACAAAGTTGTAGATTTTGTTACAATTACGAACTGGCTGCTGTTGTTATCCGGAGGGATAATCGGTACAATGATTGCCCCTGTAAAGTTCACACTGGGAATCATTCTGGGCGGTTTGATTGTAGCAGTGAATTTCCAATTTTTGAAAAAAACGTTAAAAAAAGTGTTAAGCCCTGGATTGGTAACTAATCAGGGCCGTTTTATTATGTTCAACATTATTGTTAAATACTATATTCGATTTGCCGTAAGCGGATTGATCATATATCTGCTTCTATCAAAACAGATTGTCAGCCCATTCGGGCTCATTACAGGTCTGTCAGTGGTGGTGGCCAGCATATTGATTGCTACGGTGTTTGAATTAACAAGATCATTATTTAAGGAGGCGGTATAAGGTGGAACATCCATATTTGATTCTAACTTCGTTGTTTTCAGCAATAGGTCTGGGCGATTGGGCAGCATCCTTTCCCCATGTTACATATATGTGGCTTTGTATGATCGTTTTAATAATTGTAGGATGGATTGCGGGTAAAAGTGTTTCAATGGTACCGGATACAGCACAGAATGTGTTTGAGACTGTGATTTCAGGGCTTGAAGAGTTTGTTGTTTCCATTACCGGCGAGGAAGGCAGAAAATCTTTCCCGTTTGTAATGACCTTTTTTCTGTTTGTTCTGCTTGGTAATCTTGTTGGACTGATACCAGGGTTCTATCCTCCCACAGCAAGTTTAAATACAACACTGGGACTTGCATTGCTTGCAGTTGGATGGAGTCATGTTATCGGTATTCAGAAGCACGGTTTTAAATATGTTAAGCATTTTTTAGGCCCTATACCCATTATGATTCCCCTTTTTCTGCCCATTGAAATTGTAAGTCACCTTGCAAGAGTTCTCTCTCTCTCTTTCCGTCTTTTTGGAAATATGGCCGGACATGAGCTTGTTGTACTCATACTTTTAATGCTGGCTGGAATGTTTCTGGTACCTCTGCCGGTTATGGCTCTTGGTGTATTTGTAGCCTTTATCCAGGCTTTTGTCTTTTTTCTGCTTGCTACAATGTATATTGCAGGAGCAATAGAAGAAGCTCATTAAACTTAAGTTTTACGGGAAACGGAAGAAGCCCGTTATTTATATTATTTAATTTATCATTACTATAAAGGAGTAAAAAATGGAATTTCTATCAGGTAGTGTGCTGGCAGCTGGTCTTGCAATCGGTATTGCAGCATGTGGTTGTGGTGTTGGTATGGGTTTATGTCTTGGTGGTGCAATGACAGGTATCTCAAGAAATCCTGAAGCAACCGGTAAAATCCAGGTAAATATGCTCATCGGTCTTGCAATGATCGAATCTCTTGCTATTTATGCACTTGTTGTTTCACTGATTCTGATGTATGCACATCCTGCACTTGAAGGCGCTCTAGCTGCTGCCGGAGCACACTAAACCTTAAAAGCAGAAGATAGTAAATGAAAAAAGGGTGTAAACATGGAGTTTTACACCCTTTTTTTATTTTATCTGTTCCCTGCTGTTTGTTCTATGCTTTATTCATAAACGTTCTGTTCCAGTCTGCAGATATGCAGACACATGCATCCGCTCATCATCACAACAACCGGTTCAATAGTTTACCAAGAGTTAATCATCTGTATCAAGGCAGTTATGTGTTACAATCAGCAGAATAGCATGAAAAATCAGGCTTTATACATCATAGTCATAGATTTCCCTGGCAGATATAATTCTAATGTTTTTTTGTTTTAATATTTTGAGTGCTTTTTCATAATCATGAAACCTGAAAACCATTACAGCGTTGTCACATTTTGGATTTGCAAATGCATACATATACTCCACATTGACTTCATTTTCCCAGAGAGGATCCAGAACCTTGTTCAATCCACCAGGCCTGTCATCTACTTCAACAGCCATAACCTTGGTACGTCCAACCTTGAATCCCTCTTTTTTAAGGGCTTGTTCTGCTCTGTCATTGTCACTGACAATCAGGCGTAAAACTCCGAAATCAGTTGTATCTGCAAGAGATAATGCCCTTATATTGACATCGGCATCTCTTAAAATGGCAGTGACTTCTGCAAGCCTGCCTTCCTGGTTTTCAACAAATATGGATATCTGTTCAATAAACATGGAATTCCCTCCTTTAAGTTTATCATAAGATATATATCAAATAGGGTAAAATCTAATAGAGGTCAGCTTTGAATAGAGGTTTTCTCTTTTCAAGAAATGCAGTTGTTCCCTCTTTGGCATCTTCACTTGCCATATTCAGGCCAAATACATCATTTTCAATTTTACACCCGGTTTCAATATCTGTATTAAGACCGTTTTGAATAACCTCTTTTGCTGATCTTAGTGCTACTTTCCCTTTTGAAGCAATAAGATTTGCTGTTTTTAAAACATCTTCCATTAATTTTTCAGGGTCACATATCTTGTTGATAATACCGTATTCATAAGCTGTTTCTGCATTCAAGTTTTTACCGGTAAAAACAAGTTCCTTGGTTCGGTTAATTCCTATACGCCTTGCAAGTCTCTGGGTTCCGCCAAATCCTGGAATGAGACCGAGGTTAATCTCCGGAAGGCCAAAAAGCGCCCTGCTTGAAGCATAGATAAAATCACAACCCATTGCAGCTTCCAGGCCTCCGCCAAGGGCAAAACCATTTACAGCAGCAATGGTGGGAATCGGCAGGTCTTCCAGTTTTGAAAAAACTTTCTGTCCTTTTCTGGAGAAGTATTTGCCTTGTAAAGGATTCATTTTTACGAGTTCAGAAATATCTGCACCTGCAACAAAAGCCTTATCTCCCTTACCTGTCAGAATAAGAACTTTGATACTGTTGTTGTCATTAACCTGGTCTAAAGCGATATCCAGTTCATCAAACAGTGCATTGTTCAGAGCGTTCAAAGCTTTGGGCCTGTTGAAAAAAATGGTTGCAATATTGTTTTGTGTTTCAAGAATAATGTTTTCAAAAGACATGATACTCTCCTTATGGCATCCTTATGGAAAAATTTAATTTATTCATATATTTTTTTAACCTTATGGTTTGTTCACGGGCATTCTCTATTAAGGGTCTGCCCATGACTTTACAGCTGTTTCGGGTTTGTTGCATCTATATATTTTTTTATACCATTTGTAATCGTGTTACTGATTGCGTTCTGATACGATTCACTCATAATACGCTTACACTCCAGTTTATTGCTCAGAAATGCTGTTTCAATAAGTATGGATGGCATTCTTGCACCAAGCAGAACATAAAAAGGCGCCTGTTTTACTCCAAGGTCATTAATTTTTGAATACTCTTTTTTCATTCCTTTTACAAAAGAGGAGTGAACCGTATTGGCAAGCCGTTTTGATTCATTGATCTTGGCATGTTTCATTAGATCACTTAATATGTATTCAAGGTCGGAAATGTTTTTTTCTGATGTTGCATTTTCCCTTGCTGCAACGGCAATGGCCTGTTTATCAGTTGCCAGGTTCAAAAAATATGTTTCAATTCCGGCAAGTCTTTTGCTCTTTGCTGCATTACAGTGGAGTGAGATAAAAAGGTCTGCTTTTTTTGTATTTGCAATTGCGGTTCTCTCTTCAAGGGTCAGTTTTTTATCAGTTGTTCTTGTTAACAGTACGGAACAATTCAATTTTTTTCTTAATGTTTTGGCAAGTTTTTTAGCAAGTTTCAGCACAATGTCTTTTTCCCACACATTTTTATAATAACCGGGAGCTCCCGGATCGTGCCCTCCATGCCCTGGATCAATAACTATGGTTTTAACACCCAGAGCTAACTGCCTTGCAATATCAGATGATTTTAAATTGTCAGTTGTGATCTGATGAAGTTTTTCAGATTTTTCAGAAGTACCTGCTTTTGCTGTTTTATATGAAGCCGGAGAACCATTTGAGCCTTTTCCCCATATATCAATCACTATTCTGAAAGGATCTTTTAATGAAAATATCTTATAATTTTTAAATGATTTAATATCCACAACAACTCTTACCGTATTCGGGCGATACTGTCCTGCCCTTGCCTGCTTTAACAGGTTATCATTGATCGGGGTGTGGTGTGACACTTTCCCCCCAAGTTTTGACTGCTCAATATCAATAAATAACCGTTGAAAATTTTTGTTGATCGCAGGATCTTTTTTTAAAAGCCTGTGCGAAAAATCTCTTTCCCTGTCAGCATTGATAACAATTCTTGTATATTCAGGGTTTGACCAGAATCTCAGTTCTGAAATTGTTGCATCTCCGGAAAGTTTCTGTTTGGGTGGTAAGGGTTTTTCTTTTTCATTTGAATAGCGCACATAATTTTTATTTTCATTCTGAAGAAATTTTCTTATCAGCACATCATTTTTTGTAAGTCTTTTTTTGGATTTTTTAGACTTGTAACTCTTTTTTTTACGTTCCTGTTTGACCTTCAGTGATTTATAAAGGGCACTGGCATGTTTTGCATAATCACTTTGAGGATACTTTTTCATCAGTTTTTCAAGGAGGTCAACCGCTTTAAATGAGTAGGAAGCCTTACCGGATAATCTTGAAAGTTTGATATAGAGTTCACTTGCCTTATACATTCCTGCAGGAGACCATGGATCTTCAGGAAAGAGTCTGTATATGATTTTATACTGATTTATACATCTGAGCCAGTCTTCAGAAGTCTGCTGTTTTACATTTTTATTTCGAAGTTTTTTATAGCATGAATCAGCAGCAAAATATTTTTGTTTTGCATCGGCTGATGCAGTTTCAGGAGATAAAACAAGAATTGATGAAAAAATAAAAATAAAAATAGATATAACAGATAAATGTATATTAGATTTGAACATATTCTATTTCATATTTTTTCTTTTAAATCGTTCAGTAAATTTAAAGCTTCAAGAGGAGTAATACTTGAAATATCAATTTTTTCCAACATTTTTTTAATGGAGTTTTCTCTGTTGTTGAATAATTCGATCTGGGTTTCTTCTGTTTTTTTCCTTTTTCTCTTTTTTCCCCTTTTTTTAGGAGGGGCATACGGCATCATGTCTGTACAGCTTTTTTTTTCAATACCAGACAGTATATGTTTTGCATTGCTTATTACAATCTCAGGAATACCGGCAAGTCTTGCCACTTGAATTCCATAGCTTTTATTGGTTCCACCTTTGACAAGTCTTCTCAGAAAAACAATGTTATCATTAAACTCCTTAACGGCTATATTGAAATTTTTAAACCGCGGTTTAATCTCTTCAAGTTTTGTCATTTCATGGTAGTGTGTGGCAAAAAGCGTTTTAACACCTCTGTTATCAAGATCGTGAAGAAATTCAGCCACAGCCCAGGCAATACTCATTCCATCAAATGTACTTGTCCCTCTTCCTATTTCGTCCAGAATAACAAGACTTTTATTTGTGGCATTATTTAAAATATTTGCCGTCTCTTCCATCTCCACCATAAAGGTACTCTGGCCGGAAGACAAATTATCAAGCGCTCCCACCCGGGTGAAAATACGATCTATAATAGGGAGGGATGCTTTTTTTGAAGGTACAAATGATCCCATTTGAGCCATCAGTACGGTCAGGGCAACCTGTCTTAATACAGTGGATTTACCAGCCATATTTGGCCCGGTGATCAGAAGCATCTGGTTTTCAATATCATCCATTTTTATGGAATTGGGAACATATCTCTCTCCCTGAACAAGTTTTTCCACTACAGGATGGCGGCCATCTTCAATGATCACAGCACTGTGATCATTGATATCGGGTTTTGTGTAGCTGTTTTCCGATGCAGCTCTTGCCAGTCCCTGGAGGACATCAATATTGGCAATAAAGTCGGCAATTTTAAGAATGAGGTCAGCTCTGGAAATAATTTTTTCTCTTATGGTACAAAAAATTTTGTACTCCAGGGCAGATCTTTTATCCTGGGCATTTAAAATTGTTGATTCAACCTCTTTCATTTCACTGGTTATAAACCGTTCTGCATTTACAAGGGTCTGTTTTCTGATATAGTTTTCAGGCACATGTTCAGACTGCATTTTGGAAACTTCAATAAAATAACCAAAGACCTTGTTGTATTTTATTTTAAGGGAAGAGAGCTGTGTCCTCTCCCTTTCTGCAGTTTCAGCCTGTGCAATCCATGACTTGCCATCCCTGGCAATTATCAGCAGTTTATCCAGTTCAGGGCTGTATCCATCATTAATCAGCCTGCCTTCATTTAATATATGCGTTGCATCTGTTCTTATGGCCCTCTCAATTAAATCTGCAAGAGAGTCAAGTTCCCTTAAAACAGTCTCTTTTTTTTCAAGATGTTCTCCGGTCAGAAGGGGACTTTTAAAAATGGAGATTTCTTTAAACAGCTGGGGCAGTTTCTGCAGGGAATTTTTCAGTGCAAGCAGATCCCTGGCATTCCCCTGTCCCATTGATATCTTGCTTCCAATACGTTCAAGATCATAAACAGATTTTAAATTATGAATTATCAGTTTATGGATATGGGAAGCTTTTGTTATCTCTTCAATGCTGTCCAGACGCAGGCAGATCTGTTTGCTGTCAATAAGAGGATACCGGATCCAGTTTTTAATCAGCCTGGAGCCCATGGCTGTTACTGTTTTGTCAAGCACATGGACCAGGGTCCCTTTTTTATCCAGAGTTTGTATATTGGTCAGCAGTTCAAGATTTCTACATGATCTCTCATCTATCACAAGAAAATTTTTCAAATCATAGGGTGTAATCTGAAAAATATGATTTGTCTCCTGCATCTGTGTCTCCTGTACATAGGAGAGGATGGCTCCTGCAGCGCAGATGGAAGCATGGAGTCTCTCCATGCCGAAACCCTCAAGACTTCTTGTTTTAAACTGTTTTAAAAGTTTGCTTTTTGCCTCTTCAAGGCTGAATTCATTTTTATCAACATAGGTTATCTGCCTGTCTTTAAATGAATTCAACAGGTTGTAATGTACGGGATCATTTTCAAAATTTGAAGGTAAGAGAACCTCTTTGGGTGCGATTTTCAGAATTTCATCAACTAACGCATCGGGAAATATTGAACTGCTGCTTTTAATTTGACAGGTTCTGAATGTGCCTGTTGATATGTCAAGACAGGCAATTCCGGCAGCATTATTTGTCTTTGCAGCAGCAAGGAGAAAATTATTGGATTTCTTATCCAGCAGGTTCTCATTCAAGATCATTCCAGGCGTGATTACCCGCGTGACCTCTCTTTTTACAAGACCTCTGGCAGCAGCAGCATCTTCCATCTGTTCACAAACCGCAACTTTGCAGCCGTTTTCAATGAGTTTTGCAATATAATTATCAGCAGCTTTGAAAGGAACTCCGCACATGGGAACAGGCGATGCATTATTTTTATTTCTCGAAGTTAAAGCTATCTCCAGTATAGCTGCTGCCTTGTGTGCATCTTCATGGAACATTTCATAGAAATCACCCATTCGGTAAAATAAGATAGCATCTTTATATGACTCTTTGATGGACAGGTACTGCTCCATCATGGGGGTATTCTTATTTTTGCTCATGTGCTGTTTTTTATTTATAGAAAAATCAATCTTCTGTTTTCTGCTTATCCCCTTTTATGGAAGTGCCTTGTTCTACATTCTCTTCTATACTGTTTTCCTCTTCCTTTGTTTCTTCTATCTCTTTTTTGATATAAGGATCATGCTGGAAAACATCGAGTTCTGATTTTAATGAATTTAACTGTTCTTTGAGGGAGTCAATTGTTAGATTCTGTGCTTTGATCTCTTTTTTAAATTTTAAGTTTGCCATAAGCCATTTTATGCCGGCAAGAATAAAACCGGTTAAAAAACAGATTGCAAAAAAGGCAATGTTTTGAATTTCGGGTATTGTCCAATTCCATGAAAAAACTTTCAAATCAAACTTCAAAGCCTGTACTGCCATGAAGTAGTCTATATTTTGATAAATCAAAATTACAAATGCTATCAAGATAATCAGCCATAAAAAATATTTAACTTTTTTCATATATCTGCTCCGATTCCGAGGTTTGTAATATAAATAATTTTAATCAAAAAAAGATCATAGATTAAATTTTCTCTTTTTTCAATTGTTCTTTTTTATTTTTACTGCAATTCAGAAACTATTGATTTTTCTGGGCTGATATGAGCAGAGAGGTTCCTGTGCCAGATAGTTTCCTGTAGCTTCATAGGCACGTGCCCGGCATCCACCACAGACCTGTTTATATTCACAGATACCGCATTTGTCTTCCAGTGTGTCAAAGTTACGCAGGGTATTAAAGACATCAGATTTTTTCCACACGTCCTTAAAGCTTTGTTTTGTTATATCTCCACACTCAATATCAAGGAAACCACAAGTCTGGACTCTTCCGACATGTGACACAAAGCAGAATCCTGTTCCGGCAAGGCATCCTCTTGTGACTGCATCAAGGCCGTGGGTTTCGAAATTCACTTTTTCCCCATCTTTTTTTGCTCTCTGTCTCAGGATTCTGTAATAGTGCGGTGCACAGGTCGCCTTTAACTGAAGATCTGTTTTTTTCTGCTGGTCGTAGAACCAGTTTAACGTCTGTTCATACTCCTTTGCATTGATTTCACTGTCCACAATATATTTCCCCCTGCCTGTGGGAACAAGAAGGAAAATATGGTGGGCAACTGCTCCAAGTTCTTCAGCAAGTTTTAAGATATCAGGAATCTGATCAAGATTGGTTTTTGTTATGGTCGTATTAATTTGAAATTCAATGCCTTCTTTTTTTGCAATTTCAATGCCCCTTATTGAATCTGCAAATGCACTCTCAAGTCCCCTGAATTTATCATGGCTTTCAGGGGAAGCGCCATCGAGGCTGATACTGATTCTTTTAATGCCTGATTCTTTCATCTTTCTGGCATTGTCTTCAGTAATTAAAGTTCCATTAGGAGCCATTACCATTCGAAGACCTAATTTATCGCCATAGGCTGCAATGTCAAAAATATCGTCCCTGAGGAGCGGTTCTCCCCCGGTTAAAATAATAATTGGCTGCCCAACTTCTCTGATCTGTTCCAGTAATCTGAAAGAGGCTCTGGTGTCAAGTTCATTGTCGTAGGGATGATCTTCAGCTACAGCTCTGCAGTGTTTGCATGCAAGGTTGCATCTGCGTGTTGTTTCCCACGCAACCAGTCTTAGACTGTTTTTTCCAGATGGTCTGGAACCTGTTTTCTGTCCATGTTTATGGGGATGATTCATTATCTGTTCAGCTCCTTTGCAGCATCAATTGCTGAATAGGTCAAGATCAGGTCTGCACCGGCTCTTTTAATTGACAAGAGGGTTTCCATGATAATTTCACTGGCATTAACCCAGCCCATGATTTCTCCTGCCTTCATAATGGAGTATTCACCACTTACATTATAGGCAGCAATGGGAAGATCTATCTCCTCTTTTAATCTGTATATAATATCAAGATATGACAGGGCAGGCTTTACCATTATTATATCTGCCCCCTCTTCAATATCCATGGTTGCCTCGCGCACAGCCTCAATTGAATTTGCAGGATCCATCTGGTAGGTCTTTCTGTCACCAAATTGTGGTGCAGATTCAGCAGCCTGCCTGAATGGACCGTAAAAGGCTGAGCTGTATTTTACAGCATATGACATTATAGGCGTGTTGTAAAATCCCTCTTCATCAAGGATCTGTCTGATTTCTCCAACTCTTCCATCCATCATGTCAGAAGGGGCCACCATATCAGCTCCTGCCTCAGCATGTGAAAGAGCTGTTTTGGCAAGAAGATCAAGGGAGGCATCATTATCAATAATACCTTTTTCCACAATACCGCAATGTCCATGATCCGTATACCCGCAGAGACATACATCTGTTATGACCATGAGATCGGGAATTTTTTCCTTAATTTCCCTGACAGCTTTTTGAACAATGGAGTCAGAGGCATAGGCCCTTGTTGCAAGGGGATCTTTTTTATCAGGAATTCCAAATAAAATAACAGCAGGAACACCAGCATCATGCGCTTCCTGTGCCTTTTTAACAAGATAGTCACAGGAGAGCTGAAAATGACCGGGCATGGATTCAATAGGTTTTTTTGTATCTCTGCCTTCTATGGCAAATAGAGGAAGGATAAAGTCATCACACGATAACTTTGTCTCTTGTATCATTCTGCGCAGATTATGACTGGCCCTCAGTCTTCGACCTCTAAAATCAGGGAAAAGCATGATTAATTCTCCTTTTTGATCTCTTCATCAGTAAGATAACAAGCCGGATCAGAGTCCCAGGGGTCATTGGCTACTGATTCAGCTCTGGCTCTGAAGTTGCCTCCGCATATATCAAGCCACCTGCATCCTGCACACCTGCCTTTAACATGTTGTTTTTTATTTTTAAGTTTCATTAAAAATTCATTTTCAGAATCGGTCCATATTGCTGAAAAAGGTTTATCCTTAATATTACCGAGAATTTTTTCCCGCCAGAACTGATCCGGATGAACTGCACCATCCCAGGATATGCATCCAATACCTCGTCCGGAATTATTCCCCTCGTTCATCTCAAGCAGTTCAAGGACCTCAGCAGCTCTTTCCGGATTTTCATCCAGCAGTTTCTGGTAGAGATATGGCCCGTCAGCATGGTTGTCAACGGTAAGGATTTCTTTGGGCATATTTTTATCGTGCAACTGTTTTGTTCTTTTCATTATAAGATCAAGTACTTCTCTTGTCTCTTTGTGTGAAAGATCTTCTTTGGCAATCTCTGATCCCCTGCCGGAATATACAAGATGGTAGAAGCATGCTCTTGGAATTTGTTTTTTTTCAAGAAGATCAAAAATGCCGTCTATATCCTTTACATTTCTTTTGTTTATGGTAAAACGCAGGCCAACTTTAATACCCGCCTCCTGGCAGTTCTCAATCGCTCTCATGGCTCTTTGAAAAGAGCCTTTGACACCTCTGAATTTATCATGTGTCTCTTCAAGACCGTCAAGGCTTATGCCTACATAGGAAAGCCCTATCTCTTTTAGATTTTTTGCCTTCTCTTTTGTGATCAGAGTGCCGTTTGTCGAAATTACAGCCCGCATGCCTTTGCTTACTGCATACTGTGCATACTCAATAAGTCTTGGGTGTACAAGTGGTTCACCTCCTGAGAAAAGAAGCACAGGAACACCAAAATCTGCAAGATCATCAATCATGGCAAGACTTTGCTCATGGGTAAGTTCATTATCATAGGATATGTCTTCTGATTTTGCATAGCAGTGGACGCATTTGAGGTTACATCGTCTTGTCATATTCCAGACAACCACTGGTTTTTTATCCTTTGAGAATTGAAGAAGGTGGGAAGGCATTTTTCCTGAATGTCTTTCATACCTTAAAGCATCCGACGGTTCTACTGTTGCACAGTATAGTTTTGAAATTCCAATCATGTTAGTTCTTTCCTGATAAGGTTGTTAAAAAAAGTTTCATGGTCAGTCAGGGCAGCTTTGGATATAAAGAATCTGCTTTTACCTGTTTTTTCACGAATAAGATTAAAGCCATCATAATAATCATCATATATTTTTGATAATATTTCATGGATTGTGGCATTATGGTTGACGAATTGTTCAATTATAAAATCAATGGCATCCTCTTCAAAAACAATATTGAAATCATAGCTTTTAGAAATTTCAACTTCAATCTCTTTTACTGAATCATAGAATTGTTTGATTTTTTTTACAGCATCTTCAATCTCCACGACATTATTGCAGAAATAGAGGGCTACCATATTGCATCGAACATCTGATATTGTCAGTCCATGATGCATGGAAAAGATTTTCCAGTTCTTTTTTATATATTCAACAATAAAATTTTTGTGATTTAAAAAAGCTTTGTTAAAAATTGTATCCCACCCTTTTGAATCAGGGCTTGATATAATTTTATCAAGATTTTCCATGGGATTAAGCAGAACATCTTCTGTAATGGTGAATCTTGAGATATCAAGTGAAGGCAGTTTTTCCTCAAACTCGAGCAGGGTTTCTTCCACAACACTGACAAGTCCCCTTGCACCTGTATCCTCTTTATATGCATTTTTTGCCAGAAATTTCAGGGCATTGTCTGTAAAAACAATTTCAATATCATACGCTTTAAAATCGAGACGTTTGCTCAAAATAACAGGATTATTTGGCATTTTTAAAATTTCATAAAGATCTTTTTCGCTAAGGTTGTCAAGGATACATCTGACAGGCAGCCGCCCGATAAATTCAGACTCAAAACCAAAATTTACAAGATCCTGTGTTGTGGTCTGTTTTAAAAGCTCGTCTTTTTCCTGAGTTTTGATCAGTTTTGCTTCAAATCCAATATTCTGTTTTGATAATCTTTTTTTCACAACTTCGGAGAGTTCTGAAAATGCACCACTTACAATAAATAGAATATTGGAGGTGTTTACTCTTCTTTTTGATCTTTTGCCTGTTCTCTGAAAGGATTCCAACTCCTGCATCATAGATACGGGATCATGGGGAACTTTAAGATCGACCTCAGTCTCTTCCATGGGTTTCAGGAGAGCTCTCTGCACTCCTGTTTTTGAAATCTGTGAGCCAATAACATTTGGGCTTGATGCAATCTTATCTATTTCATCAATATAGACTATGCCACACTGGGCAAGTTCAATATCATCATTTGCCTCTTTTACCAGATCTCTTATCAGATCTTCTACATCCCCTCCAACATAACCTGTTTCAGAAAATTTTGTAGCATCTGCTTTTACAAAGGGTACGCCTATTTTTCTGGCAATTAATTTGATTAAATAAGTTTTGCCTATTCCTGTGGGACCAAACATAAGGATGTTGGATTTAATATTACCCGTTATCTTTGATAAGCCTTCAGGTGAAGATTGAGAATGTCTTATTCTGTTGAAATGAGTGCATATTTTTGTTGAAAGAATTGATTTCGCACGGGTTTGTTTTATAACATACTGGTCAAGATAGGAGATAAGTTCCCGAGGCTTTATGTTGAAATTAATGAGTTGTTTTTTCTCTTTTACATCGGTGTCGCCTGATGTATGTTTACGGTTCGGGAGAGTTGAAGGGGTAATGATTTTAACGTTACTGCCAAATTTTTTGTTTAAAAATTCACCTAGTTCTTTCTCTAGTTTTTTTTTATCCTGATTTTTACAGGTATGATATATATTATTTTTTTCCATGATAGAGTAATATAATCAAAATTATTAATAATTCAAGATGAAGCAGTGGAATAATCTTCAGTTTTATACTGCAGACAGTCATTTAATTTCCCGGTCTGGATAAAATCGGGTTTGATTTTATAAAAACCGGTTGACCAGGGTTAAATTACCTGCTGAATCTGATTACATTAAACTATATCAGATAAATCTTAGAGAAAATAGTTGTGAAGGTGTGCTGGGGGATAATAATATGATTGTAAGATTTTTCGATTTATGGTGCCGAAGGGGAGATTTGAACTCCCACGGGTTGCCCCACACGCCCCTCAA
>CAZWSL010000014.1:0-70193 GCA_964636495.1 uncultured Desulfobacula sp.
TTGAACCCGCGACTTCGACCTTGGCAAGGTCGCACTCTACCACTGAGTTATTCCCGCCCATGAAACAAAACAGATTTATATACTTGAACGTTGAATTTGTCAATATTAATTTTCCAGTTTTATCATTTACCAGGGAAAAACATTTCAACATTCAATAAAGTAATCAGGATCTGCCTTTTCCAGTTAACTGTTTTTTTTATTCCAGTCTGCCATAAATGCATCAATCCCTTTATCTGTCATGTGGTGAGATGCAAGTTTCTGCAGTACATTGTAGGGAATAGTGGCCACATCAGCTCCAAGGAGAGCCGAGTCAAGGACATGAAGCGGATTTCTGACACTTGCCACAAT
Organism: uncultured Desulfobacula sp.; assembly: GCA_964636495.1. Classification (GTDB taxonomy): domain Bacteria; phylum Desulfobacterota; class Desulfobacteria; order Desulfobacterales; family Desulfobacteraceae; genus Desulfobacula. The sequence goes on from CAZWSL010000014.1 coordinate 349, forward strand.
AATCTGTGTGTCAAAATCATAATTTGCATATATCTGAACAATCTCTTCAATCAGGCCCATGCCTTCCTGGGCAAGATCATCCAGACGGCCCACAAAAGGACTTACAAATGTTGCACCTGCCTTTGCAGCCATCAGTGCCTGGAGGGCTGAAAAAACAAGGGTTACATTTGTTTTAATGTTTTTTTCAGAAAGGGTTTTTACCGCTTTCAGCCCTTCAACAGTCATGGGAATTTTTATGGTAATATTATCTGCTATCTCTGCAAGCTCAAGGGCTTCCTTAACCATGCCATCATACTCAAGACTGATAACTTCTGCACTTACAGGACCTTGTACAATTTCACAGATATCAGTGATGATCTGTTTGAAGTCACCCTCCTCTTTTGCAATTAAAGAGGGATTTGTTGTTACTCCGTCCACCATGCCCATATTATTTGCATCTTTAATCTGATCAATATTGGCAGTATCTATAAAAAACTTCAATTTAAACCTCCTTATCCAGAAGAATAACCTTCTGGGTTTCCTGTTTTTCTATTTTTTTTAATAAATTATCTGATCTTAAATTCAAGACCGGATGTATTTCTTCAGCTCCTATATCACAAATCGGTATCAAGACAAAACATCTTTCATGCATTCTGGGATGCGGAATCTCAAGCAGATCTGTTTTCAGAATTAATTTATCATAATAAATAATATCAAGATCAATGACTCTGGGACCGAATCGAAAGGCTTTCCCATCCTGATCCAACTCATTTTCCAATGTTTTCATTTCAGAGAGTAGATTCTCAGGATCCAAACCTGTTTCAATTTTTACTGCTGCATTAACAAACCACGCCTGGTCTGTATAGTTCTGGGGCTGGGTTTTATAAAAGCAGGATACTGCTGCAACAGTGATTTTATCATGATTATTTAACAGCCTGATGGCATCATTCAGATTTTTTTTCTTATCTCCAATATTTGAACCAATACTTAAATAGGCTTTATGTATTTCGTTTTTTTTCATTCAAATCTCATCTGTACTCAATCTGGACTGTTTCTGAATAATCACTTGCCGTATTCTCTTTTCCTGCAGCCCGCACTCTGAAATAATATTTAAAGCCTTTCTGCAATTCAAAAACAAATTCCATGTCTGGCATGGCAGCAGATCCAATTCTGACAAATTTAATGGGACAGCCTGTGCACCCTTTAAATGATTTTTTAGCCATAAAAACATCAAAATTCCAGGGCTTTACTTCTGCTGATTTTTTATCAACCTCATGTTTCCATGCAAGTCTGATTTCACTGCCTTCCAGTACATATTTCAGGTCAAAGGGAACAGCCACTTTCATGCCTTTTACTTCAGGAGCCACAGGAGGTCCTTTTTTCCCACACCCTGAAAAAGCAAAAAGAGATAAGATTGAGAATATTAAAATTTGAGTTACAGCCAGCTTTGCTTTCATTTCATTCCAAGCTCCCTGACCGCTCTCTGTACAGCCTGTTTTACATTTTCATAGCCTGTTCCGCCATAGGTAATCCGTCTTGCAACCATATTTTCTATGGTAATGAATTCATAAACATCCTCATCTATCAGGCTGCTGAATTTCCTGAACTCCTCAATGTTCAGATCATCAAGTTCTTTTTTCTGACTCAGGGCAAAGGCAACAGCCCTGCCTGCAGCAGAGTGTGCCTGCCGGAAAGCCATACCTCTGGAAACAAGATAATCTGCAAGGTCGGTTGCATTTAAAAAACCTGAAGAGCAGGCATCATACATCCTCTCTTTATGTATTTTAATATTTTTAAACATTCTGGTATAAATCTCAGTACAGATTTTCAGGGTGTCGACTGTATCAAACAGTGGTTCCTTATCCTCCTGCATATCTTTATTATAAGCCAGGGGTAATGATTTCATCAACGTCAGGATTGAAACAAGATTCCCGACAACTCTGCCTGTTTTACCCCGGACCAGTTCTGCCACATCAGGATTCTTTTTCTGGGGCATGATACTGGAACCTGTTGTGAAGGCATCTGATATGGTAATAAAAGAGAATTCTGAAGAAGACCACAGTATCAGCTCTTCACTGAGCCTTGAAAAATGAATCATGGCAATTGAAGCATGTGAGATAAATTCCATGATGAAATCCCGGTCAGAGACTGAATCAATGCTGTTATCTGAAACCGTTGCAAAAGAGAGAACATCCTTTGTGAATTCCCGGTTCAGCGGATATGTTGTGCCCGCAAGAGCAGCAGTTCCCAGCGGCATTACATCAATTCTGGCAAGGCATTCTTCAAATCTTTGAATATCTCTTTTAAACATCTCATAATACGCCATGATATGATGGGAAAAAAGAACAGGCTGGGCTCTTTGAAGATGAGTATATCCAGGCATGATTACATCCATCTGTTTTTCAGCCATCCTGACAAGGGATTTTTGAAGTCCCTGCAAAAGCTCAATTATAATCTGAGTCTCTTTTTTTAGATAGATCCTGATGTCAAGAGCTACCTGATCATTTCTGCTTCGGCCTGTGTGAAGTTTTTTTGCAGCATCTCCTGAAACTCTGCCAAGGGCATCTTCAATGTGCATATGAATATCTTCAAGGGCTGATGAAAATTCAATTTCATTATTCTCTATCTGCTCTTTCACCCTGCCAAGGCCTTTTATCAGGACAGCAGCCTCATCTTCAGTAATAATAGATTCTCTGGCCATCATTTTAAGATGGGCTATGGAACCTTGAATATCACTCTCGTAAAGACGTTTGTCAACATCAATGGAGGCATTGAACTCTTCCACCAGCTCATCTGTTTTTTCAGAAAATCTTCCACCCCACAATTTTTTATTATCTATATTTCTATTTTTATCACTGCTGACCATTTAAACATGTTTTCCTTACGCTCTATGTTTATACCATAAGAGATTAAACGTAACTGTCCATTTTCAACATATCACTTCATCTCTTTTTCCTGATTGTTTAATATTAAACGCTCCAGAACCGCTTTATGCATATGCCGCTTATTTTCTGCCTGATCCCAGAACGCGCCTTTTGTATCCTCAAGAACATTTTCTGAAATCTCTTCACCCCTGTGAGCAGGGAGACAATGCATGACAAGCACATCTTTTTCTGCGCCTGACAGCAACTGCCTGTTGACCTGGAAGCCTTTGAAATCATCTATCCGCTTTGAGAGTTCTTCCTCTTCTCCCATACTTGCCCACACATCAGTATAAACAACATCAGCATTTTTTACCGCTTCTACAGGATCATTTGTAAATTGAATATTTGTTTTTTTATCTGCACATGCATCCTCAATAATCTGTGGATTTACCTCATAGCCGTCAGGGCAGGCAGCAACCAGTTCAAATCCAAGAACACCTGCTGCATTAATCCAGGAATTCAAAACATTATTCCCATCTCCCACCCATACGATTTTTCTGTTTTTATATCCGCCCTTATACTGGATAACGGTCATGATATCACTTAAAATCTGGCAGGGATGAAAAGAGTCGGTAAGCGCATTGATAACCGGAATGGTGGCATTTTGCGCAAACTCCTTTACAATTGAGTGATCAAACGTCCTGACGGCAAGACAATCCATATACCTTGAAAGAACTCTTGCCGTATCTTTGACAGGTTCATTCCTTGAGATCTGGGTATCCTGGGCACTCATGTAAATGGGGTGGCCTCCCATTTGAATCATGGCAGTTTCAAAGGCAGCCCTTGTTCTGGTGGATTTTTTATCAAAGATCAGACCCAGTGTTTTTCCTGTCAGTATCTTATCAGAAATCCCCCTGGCATATCTTGATTTTAACTCATCTGCCCTTGCAAAAAGATTTTCAATATCATCTTTTTCAAGGTCCAGAATGGTTAATAAATCTTTTTTCACAACACATACCTCCTATATTGTAAACACGGCAGCTATGAACACCCGGCCTGCAGAACTTCATCCAGGGCAGAAATCAAGCTGTCAATTTCTGAGTTTTCAACAATCAGAGGGGGGGCGAATCTTAATATTTTATCCTGAACCCCATTGATGATAAAACCCTTTTTCATCATCTCCTTTACAAAAAAACCTGCATCTTTATCAACTTCCAGACCAAGCAGCAATCCTCTGCCCCGCACGTCTACAGCTCTGTCACAACTATTTTTAATCTTTTCAAGCTGCTGCCTGAAGTATTCTCCCTTCTCATTTACCCGGTCTAAAAAATCTCTATCACTGATAATCTTCACGACTTCAAGGGCTGCAGCTGCAGCAAGGGGCGTTCCGCCAAAAGTGGTAGCATGGCTGCCATAATCAAACCCGGTTGCCGCGTTATTGTCAGCAAGCATGGCTCCTATTGGGAACCCGTTGCCAAGAGCCTTTGCAAGGGTCATGATATCCGGAATCACATTGTAAAGTTCATGGGCAAACAATTTCCCACATCTCCCCATGCCGCACTGAATTTCATCAAAAATCAAAAGGGTTCCTGTTTTACTGCAAAGTTCTCTGACAGCTTTAAGATATTCATGATCAGACGGAACAAGCCCTCCTTCACCCTGAACCGGTTCAAGCATTACAGCACAGACCGTATCATCCATTTTCTGTTTTAATGCATCTATATCATTAAAGGGCACATGGCAGAATCCTTCAAGAAGAGGATAAAACCCCTCTTTTATCTTATCCTGCCCTGTTGCAGACAAGGCTGCCATGGTACGCCCGTGGAATGACTGCTCCATGGTAATGATTTTAAATCTTCCTGTCTCACCTTTTTTCTGGAAATACCTTCTGGCAAGTTTTATGGCGGCCTCATTGGCTTCAGCACCGGAATTGGCAAAAAACACCCTGTCGGCAAAACTGTTCTCACAAAGTTTTAAAGCCAGATCTGCCTGGGGTTCTGTATAAAACAGATTGGAGACATGAACCAGTTTTGCAGCCTGGTCTGCTATGGCTTGTGTAATGTCAGGGTGGCAATGTCCCAGACTGCAGACAGCAATTCCAGACAGGAAATCTTTATATTTTTTTCCATCTTCATCCCAGAGAAAAATACCCTCCCCCTTTACAAAAGCGCTGCCCTGCCTTAAGTAGGTTTGAAATACAAAATCATCGGTTTTTTTTATTGAATCCATATTCAGCCTCTTCTTTCAATTTCCTGCTTCCTGTTTCTGGAATACCTGTGTTCCTATTCCGGAGTTTGTAAACAATTCAAGCAATACCGTGTGGGCAAGTTTTCCGTTAATGATATGCGCTTTTTTCACACCATGGTTCAGTGCATCCAGGGCACACTCTACTTTGGGTATCATCCCCCCTTTGATATCCCCTGTTTTTATCATCTCCTTTATATCTTCTGCATCCACAGAAGATATGAGCGTGTCATCTTTATCCAGGACTCCATCCACATCTGTCACAAGCATCAGCCGTTCCGCTTTTAATGCAGAGGCGACCTTTGATGCGACAATATCAGCATTAATATTGTAGGTTTCACCTTTCTTCCCTATTCCAACCGGTGCAATAATGGGAATAAATCCCCTGCTCATAAGGGTATAAATAATATCAGGGTTTATATTGGAAACCTCTCCAACCATTCCTGGATCTATTATTTCAGGGGGTTTATTCTCATCTTCCTGATAATAGATGGTCATCTTGTCGGCTGTGATCAGCATGCCATCTTTTCCCGTAAGACCGACAGCTTTTCCTCCCTGGCGGTTAATACGTGCAACAATCTCCTTGTTGACCTTGCCGCCAAGAACCATTTCCACAACATCCATGGTTTTATTATCCGTATATCTCATGCCTCTGATAAATTTTGAAGTCATCCCCATTGAGTCAAGGACTTCATTAATCTGGGGACCTCCGCCATGGACAACCACTGGATTCATACCAACATATTTTAACAGCGTTATGTCATTGGCGAAATCGAGTTTTAGCTTTTCATCTTTCATGGCATGGCCGCCATATTTTATGACAATGGTCTTTCCGGAAAATTTTTTTATGTAGGGCAGAGCCTCAATCAGTATGTCTGCAACACTTGTCATTATAATATATACCTTGATAAATCTTCGTTTTCTACAATGTTCATCAACTGTTTCTCCACAAAGGAGGCATTAATTACAATATGTTTCTCTTCAATATCAGGAGCATTAAAAAGAATCTCTTCAAGCAGTTTTTCCATCAGAGTATGCAGTCTTCTTGCACCGATATTTTCTGTGCTGGAGTTCACCTCCACAGCAATGGAAGCAATTTTTTTAACTGCATTATCAGTAAACTCTATATCCACTCCATCCGTTCTGAGCAACGCTATATACTGAAGAATAAGTGCATTTTTCGGTTCTGTCAGAATCCGTGTAAATTCATCTGCCCCAAGAGAGTTAAGCTCCTCTCTTATCGGGAACCTCCCCTGCAGTTCAGGAACAAGATCAGACGGTTTTGAAACATGAAATGCTCCTGAAGCTATGAAGAGGATATGATCTGTTTTTACAATTCCATATTTTGTAGGAACCGAACTGCCTTCAACAATAGGCAGCAGATCTCTCTGGACACCCTCCTTGGACACCTCGGGACCGTGGCTTTTATCCTTGCCTGCAATTTTATCTATCTCATCAATAAAAATGATGCCTGACTGCTCCACCATTGTTATGGCATCACTCTTCACCTTTTCCATATCCACCAGGTGCGCTGCCTCTTCCTGTGTTAAAAGCTTTAATGCATCCTTTACCTTTATTTTGCGCTGCTTGGTATTTTTCGGCATCAGATTGCCCAGCATATCCTTGACATTAATGCCCATCTCTTCAATTCCGGTGTTGGAAAAAATCTCAACCATGGGAGATGATTTGTCCTGCACTTCAAGATCAATCTGCCTTGAATCAAATTTTCCCTTTCTAAGCATTGTTCTCAATTTTTCCCTGGTTGATGATGAAGGCAGGGCTGATATTGAACCGTGTTCATTATCAGTTTTATCATTACTCTCCGGTGCCGTTTTTGAGGATTGAGGCGGCAGGAGAATGTCCAGGATTCTCTCCTCTGCAATTTTGGCAGCTTTTCCCTGCACTTCATCCTGCTGCCTTGTTTTTAACCGGTTAACCGTCAACTCCACAATATCCCGGATCATGGATTCAACATCTCTTCCCACATATCCGATTTCAGTAAATTTTGATGCCTCGACCTTATAAAAAGGAGAATCAGTCAAGTTTGCAAGTCTTCTTGCAATCTCTGTCTTTCCTACCCCGGTAGGTCCGATCAATATAATATTTTTAGGAGCAATCTCTTCTTGAAGGTCCTTGTCAAGCTGACGTCTCCTCCATCTGTTTCTGAGGGCAATGGCAACTGATTTTTTAGCATTATTCTGGCCGATAATATATTTATCCAGCTCTGTTACAATTTCACCCGGTTTTAAATCTTTCATCACTTTCTCTTTAAAATTCTTCTGTAGTTACATTATGATTAGTATAAATGCACAGATCGGCAGCTATCTTCATTGCTTTTGCCACAATCTGATTTGGCGACAGATCACTGTTTTCCATCATGGCCACTGCTGCTGCATGGGCAGCAGTGCTTCCTGAGCCGATACTGATCACACCCTGATCCGGTTCAATCACATCCCCGTTTCCTGACAGCAGGTATGTATTATCCCTGTCTGCTGCAATCATCATTGCCTCAAGCCGTCTCAGATACTTATCTGTTCTCCACTCCCTTGCAAGTTCCACACATGCCCTTGTCAAGCTTCCATTATATCTTTCCAGTTTCTCTTCCAGTTTTTCTGACAACGTCAATGCATCTGCAGTTGCCCCTGCAAACCCTGTAATTATTTTGTCATTATAAATCCTTCTGACTTTCCTGGCCTTGTGTTTTGTTACGATACTGCCCAGTGTAACCTGTCCATCACCTGCAATCACAACCTTTTTTCCGATCCTCACAGCAAGAATGGTGGTACCGTGAAACGCTTCTCTACTCAATTTATTTCCTTTTTTTTTATAGGCTGGTTCTGCCCGTTATCATTCATGCTCTCAACTTCTGGGATGTGCCTTGTCATAAACCTGCATCAGCCTGTCCATACTGACATGAGTATAAACCTGGGTGGTGGAAAGACTTGCATGCCCCAGAATTTCCTGGATTCCCCTTAAATCAGCTCCTGAATCCATCATATGGGTGGCAAATGAGTGACGCAGGGTGTGGGGTGAGATTGACTGGTTCAACCCGCATTCACTGACTATCTTATCAAGTATCCGCCTTATTGATCTTGAACTTAATCTTGAAAAATTCTTATTTAAAAAAACAGGCGTAAAATCTTCTTTGAGACAAACCCTGTAATTCTCTATTGCTGTTAATGCTCTTTTACCCACTGGTATCAACCTCTCCTTGGAACCTTTTCCAAAGACTTTAATCATCTGGGCCTTAAAGTCAATATCTCCTATATTCAAGCCCTCCATTTCCGACACCCGCATACCGGTCGAATAAAATGTTTCAAACATGGCAAGATTTCTCTTATCAAACCATGTATCTGTCTTTATTGAATCCAGAAGTCTGAACAGATCGTCAACACTCACAAACCTGGGTATGGTTTTGCCGAGCTTTGGAAAAGGTATCATGTCTGCAGGGCTGACTGATATATCACCGCTTTTTATCAGGTAATCAAAAAAAGATTTAAGGGATGACAGCTTTCTTGAAATTGTCCGTTTGGATTTTCCGGACCTCACGAGTGAGGCAAGATATTTCCGGATACTGCTTTTTCCAACAGCTCTGATCTGTTTAAGAAAATCTGTTTTACTTATCCTGTTTCCATTTTTATGATCATGCAGGACAAACTCGACAAAATGCAGAATATCTGAACGATATGCCCTGCAGGTATGTATTGAATATCCTTTTTCAGCCTTCAGCACATCAATAAAACTGTCAAGAATCATAAACCAGTCAGGATTCATATCTGCTGCCCAGAAATTTTATCACCTGTTTCATATCCTCCCACACCTCACGTTTCAAAGAAGGCTGTTTCAACAGCAGAGCAGGATGAAGAGTCGGCATCAGTTTAATGCCATGGTAATCATGAAACCTTCCCCTGCATGCTTCCAGGGATTTACCGCTGTCCAGCAGCAGCCTTGCTGCTCTGCTTCCAAGGGTAATAATTACTTCAGGAGATATATTGCTGATTTTATCATGTACACTTTTCAGATCAGCTGCATTGCATATGAATACGGATTCAGGAACAAGATCCATGGCAGCAAGGATTTTGACTAACAGTATGCCGCTGTCACCTTTGAAAAACCCGGCTGTGCTGTCCAGAATGAACACATCACTATTTTCAGAGCCCTGAAAAAAAAAGGGGGATTGTACCTTTACTTTTTCTCCCCAGCTGTCAATGATAAGATTTGATCTTTCTGAGATTACAAAAGCGTTATTACCTGTTTTTTTCTGCAGCTTGAGATATTGTGAAAAATCTCTGATCACTGAAAACAGATCAGATTGAACCTGTGCTGTATGTTTTTGAACTCCTGAAACCATTGGGCACTCTAACCTGCTTTCTCAATAATTTGATCCAGTAAGATATCAGCAACCTTCTCCTTCTCCATCAGGGGGATATCAACAAAAGAACCATCTCTGGAGAAAAGCTTTACCTTGTTTGTATCTGCCTTGAATCCGGAGTTGGAGGAGCCGACCAGATTTGCAGCTATCATATCAAGGTTTTTTTTCTTTATTTTCTTCAATGCATTTTCTTCAAGATCATTGGTCTCTGCAGCAAACCCTACAAGAAACTGTTCATCTCTTTTTTTCTCTCCAATAAGTTTTAAAATATCACGATTCTCGACCATTGTAATCGTGATGCCGTGTTTATTGTCTTTTTTCTTTATTTTCCTTTCTGACGGATCAACTGGTCTGTAATCAGACACTGCTGCGACTTTGATTATGATGTCAGCATCTTCAAGGTTCAAAATCATCTGCTCTGCCATCTCATTGCAGCTTACAACATCGATCACTTCAATACCAACCGGTGGTACGAGATTGACAGGGCCTGAAACAAGTGTCACCTGGGCCCCTCTTTTCTCTGCAGCCCTTGCAATGGCATATCCCATCTTACCCGATGAGTGGTTGCTGATAAATCTAACCGGGTCAATGGCTTCAACTGTAGGACCTGCCGACAGAAGAATTTTCTTACCCTTCAGATCTTTTTTATTCAACATTGCCTCGATTCTGTCAAAGATCAGCCATGGGTCGGGCAGTCTTCCTGCTCCCACAGTTTTACATGCCAGGGCACCAGAGTCCGGATCAACAATATGCCAGCCGTCCCTTTCAAGGATATCAAGATTAGTCTGAACCTTTATATTTTCATACATATTTGTATTCATGGCCGGACAGATCATCACAGGTGATTTAACAGCAAGCATAGTGGTGGTAAGAGCATCATCAGCTATTCCATGGGCAAGCTTTGCAATAATATTGGCAGTTGCAGGTGCTATTATTACGGCATCCGCTCCTGTTGCAAGATCGATATGTTTTATGGAATTTTCACTCTCTGAAAACAAATCTGATAAAACAGAGTTCTCAGATAAAACCTCAAATGTTGTTCTGCCGACAAAATTCCGGGCACTCTCGGTCATTATCACATTGACATTTCCGCCTGCTTTTTTAAGCATTCTTAGAAGCTCAACGCTTTTATAGGCTGCAATACCTCCTGACACCCCTAAAATAAAATTCTTATCTTTAAAATTCATTTTTTTATCAACTTCACTCCAGGATTACTGAATCGGAAAAACCGCTCCTCTCGATACGGCTCTCCTGCACTGTGGGTGCCACTCCAACTTCAACATAGGTATTGAACTGTTCGTCTCTGATCGTAATGACTGCAGTTTTTCCAGCCTTATGGAATACCATGATTGTTGTCCCCGGCGATTTAATCTGGCTCATGATATTCCAGTTATCTTTCTGCATATTATTATTAAAAAAGTTGAACAGGGAGCGTCTTTCAACCCTTCCCCTTAACGCAATAATACCTGAAGTAAAACCAGGGCTTGAGACAACCACGGTTTTATTATCGACAATTTTTAACTCCAGGGGGATCAATACATCTTCAAAATCATAATAAACAGCCGTGGTTTTTCTGGATTTCTTCTGAGCCTGTGATTTTTCATTTTCCGGCTTTTTTGAGAATGTGTCTGCTATACAGCCTGCCATTAAAAAAAACAGCAGCACAGCCACCATGCCGCTTATTAACATCTTTATCTTATTATTCATTTTTCCTCCCTTTTATTCACTGGAAAACAACTTTAAAGTATGTGGTACAATAAGTTAAATCATCGATTTTTGTCAAGAAAGATATTATTAAGATGCAATTAAATATTGCATAAAAACAAAAAAAAACAGCATCGTTATACTTGACAATCAGGCGCAATAAGTATAGGATAATAAGTTCTTTACAATAGCATAAAGTTATGAAAATTATAAGGAGAGATTAAAATGTATGCAGTTATCAGAACCGGAGGAAAACAGTACAAGGTTCACGAAGATCAAATCCTGACAGTTGAAAAACTGGAAGGAACCGAAGGTTCTCAGATTGAATTTGATGATGTCCTCATGTATTCAGATGGTGAGACTGTCACCCTTGGAAACCCCAAAATTGAAAATGCCTCTGTCAAAGCACACATTCTTGACCAGGGAAAAGGCAAGAAAACACTGGTTTTCAAGTATAAACGCCGCAAGGGGTTCCGGAGAATGAAAGGCCACAGACAATTTTTTACTGAAATCAAAATAGATTCCATTGCAGTTTAAGTATAAGGAGAGATCTGATGTCACATAAAAAAGCAGCCGGTAGCACAAAAAATGGCCGCGACTCCAATGCGCAGAGACGTGGTGTTAAAAGATTTGGCGGAGAAAATGTTGTTGCAGGTAATATTCTGGTAAGACAGGTTGGCACAAAAATCCATCCGGGCAACAATGTTGGAATGGGTAAGGATTATACCCTTTTTTCAAAGATTGACGGTGTTGTCGCCTATGAAAGGAAAGACCGTAACAGAAAAAAAGTCAGTGTTTATGAAGCGTGAAATTTGTAGATGAAGCAATTATCACTGTCAAGTCCGGTGACGGCGGCCGCGGATGCACAAGTTTCAGACGGGAACGCTATGTTGAAAAAGGAGGACCTGACGGTGGAGACGGCGGCGATGGCGGCCATATTATTCTGAGAATCGATCAGAGTAAACGCACCCTTTACGATTACCGCCGTCAAAAATTGCTCAAAGCGCAGAATGGTTCCCCCGGACTCGGCAGACAGAAACATGGCAAAAATGGATCAGACTGCATTATCACTCTCCCTCCCGGTACAATTGTCTCCAACACAGATAATAATGAAATCATAGCAGATCTTACAAAAATTGATGAGGAGTTTATTCTTGCCCGCGGAGGTATAGGCGGGAGGGGTAACAAACGATTTGCAACTTCCACAAACCGTGCGCCAAGGCATTCTCAACCCGGGATGCCCGGAACTGAACTCAAAATAAAGCTTGAACTCAAACTCCTTGCAGATGTCGGACTCGTCGGTCTCCCAAATGCAGGGAAATCCACACTGATCTCTGCCATATCAGCAGCCAGGCCCAAAATAGCTGACTATCCTTTCACAACATTAACCCCAATACTTGGAATGGTAGATCCTCCCTTTGGAGAGCCATTTGCTGTAGCAGACATACCAGGACTTATTGAAGGCGCACATGAAGGGACAGGACTTGGCATTAAATTTTTAAAGCATATTGAAAGAACCGGAATCCTTGTGCATTTGATTGATGCATCACAAATCAATCCGGATTCTCCCCTTGATTCCTTTAATCTCATAAACAATGAACTGGCCAGATACAGCAAAACAGTAGCACAAAAAACCCAGATAATTGTTCTCAATAAAATAGATCTGTCAAACACTTCAAAAAAAACTGCCGCATTTAAGAAAGCATTAAAAGAGTTTCAAATATTAACCTTGTCAGCCGCTACCGGCAAAAGTGTCAAGGAACTGGTCAAACTTTTATCTTCAATACTTGCAGAACAACAAAAATGAATATAGGACTTTTTGGGGGTACGTTTAACCCGATTCACAACGGCCATATTGAAATTATCAAATATGTAAAAAAAGCATTTACACTTGAAAAAATCTATTTCATCCCTTCTGCAACACCTCCGCATAAACCCGATATAAACCTTGCAACTGCAAAAGAGAGATTCAACATGGTAAAAGAGAGTTTAGAACACTATGATGATCTGTTTGCATCTGACAAAGAGTTAGCAAGAGAAGGCCCCTCTTTTACCATTGATACCATTAATCAGTTTAAAAAAGAACACGGCCGGGACACTGATTTTTATCTGGTAGTGGGGTCTGATGCTTTTCTGGATATATCCACATGGAAACGGAAAGATCAGATTTTTGAGACGGTTCCCATCATTATAATGATGCGGGGCAAATGGCAGAATTATAATACAATAGCCTCATTTATTGAGAAAAATATATCAGAAAATTATGTTTTCAGTAAAAAAAATAGATGCTTCCGGCATAAAACAAAACAGAAAATCTGGGTTTGCAATGTACCGAGAATTGATATTTCATCAACCATAATCAGAGAATTAGTAAAAAAAAAAGAATCTGTAAAAGAGATGGTACCGGAAAATGTTGAAAAAATCATTAAAGCAAAGGAGCTGTACAGATGAAAATACCATTGACAGATGAGCTTAAAGAGTATCTTATTCCGGCATTTAACAGAAAAGTTAAATCTATCACTGCAGTTAATGTAAAAAACCTGTCTGCCTATACAGATACGCTGATCATTATAGAGTGCAGTTCCCTGCGCCAGATTAACTCTACGGCACAATACCTGATCAATGAACTGGGTAAGAGAGAGATAAAACCGATCGGCACGGAAGGTATCAAATCAAGTGATTGGGCTTTGCTGGATTATGGTGATGTTGTCATTCATATTCTTGAGTCAGAAGCAAAATCTTTTTTCGATCTCGAAGGACTATGGGCTGATGCACCAAGGATTGACCTTGGAGAGCTTGAAAAGATACACCCTCCTGGAGAAAATCAGCGTGAAATCTGAATCAAATTGTGTAAACATTTTAATGATTCTTGACGGATGGGGGATAAACAGCAAAAAGGAGGGTAATGCCTTTGAGAGTGCTGACACCCCTTTTCTCGATTCTCTGATCAATGACTTTCCAAACTGCAGGCTTGAATGCTCTGGAAATGCAGTGGGCTTGCCCCGTGGAACCATGGGAAACTCTGAAGTGGGCCATATGAATATTGGCGCAGGAAGAAAAGTACTGCAGGGTTTAGTAAGAATAAATCAAGCCATTGAAGATAAATCTTTTTTTCAGATCCATGAGTTTAAAAATATCATGGAAAAAATTTCTGAGTCAGGCAGAAATCTTCATCTGATGGGATTATTATCCAATGGCGGAGTCCACTCACATATCTCCCATCTTCTGGCTTTAATTGATATGGCAGGAGATCACCATATTGAAAACCTGTTTATTCATCCAATTTTAGACGGCAGGGACACTTCCCCAACAGATGGAGTTAAATATATCCGGCAGCTTCAACATTATCTGCAGACTTCAAAGGCAGGCAGAATTACCACCCTTACAGGCCGGTACTGGGCTATGGACAGAGATACAAGATGGGAAAGAATTGAAAAGGCATACAATCTCTATACAAATGCTGAAGGTAAATTTGAACGCGATCCTGTCAGAGCAGTCGAAAAAGCGTATGAATCCGGAATTACAGATGAATTTATGGAGCCTGTTTTCCTTTTAGACAGTGACGGCACAGAGAATGTACATAGCGGCACGGTTGAAGATGGAGACGGCATAATCTTTTTTAATTTCAGGGCTGACAGAGCAAAGGAAATTACAAGAGCATTTACAGAAGACAATTTTACCTGCTTTAAAAGGGGCAGCAGAAAAAAACTGTCAGATTTTGTCTGTATGACCCGGTATGATGAAAATTTCAATCTGCCTGTGGCATTTGCTCCCCAGCGCCTTGATAACATTCTCGGTGAAATCCTCAGCAGAGATGAAATTTCACAACTGAGAATCGCTGAAACTGAAAAATATGCGCATGTCACTTATTTTTTCAACGGAGGCGATGAAAAAATCTTTAATAAAGAGGAGAGAATACTCATACCTTCACCACGGGATGTAGAAACCTATGATCAGAAACCGGAGATGAGTGCCTTGGAAGTTGCTGACCGAGCCTGTGAAGAAATAAAATCAGACAGATTCAGATTTATCATACTCAATTTTGCTAATATGGATATGGTCGGCCACACAGGAGTTTTCAAGGCAGCTGTAAAAGCATGTGAAACCGTTGATAAATGCGTAGAAAAAGTGGTGAAGGCAATATGGGAAACAGGAGGCACTGCCATTGTAACAGCAGATCATGGAAACTCGGAACATATGACTGCAGATGACGGGTCACCTCATACGGCTCACACTTTGAATCCTGTAAGAATGATACTTGCGGGAGAAAATTTTAAAACCAGGTTAATGAAAAATGGTGTTCTCGGAGATATTGCGCCAACTGTTTTAGATATTCTCAATATTGAAAAACCCGATGAAATGACTGGAGTATCTTTAATATGAAATTTGATGATGCGAGTATTATTACCGATTATATTACCGGCAAACCAATTAAAAATGTGGGCCCGGAAAGATCCCGGCAAATTTTTGAAAGATTTCTTATCCATGAGAAAGGGTGGAAAAAAAAGGATATAAGAGTTGATGAAAAAATCATTGTCCAGTTCAAGGGAGAGGATTATATTTCAAAAATTGACTTGATCGTTTTCTGTCAGGATAAAGCATGTATGGCTGTCACATGTGTTGCAGGATCAATCGGTTCATATGAGAGAGAAATTCTTGCAGGAGCAAGGTTGATCTATGAATATCAGATACCCCTTGCTGTTTCAACCGATGCAGCAGATGCCATTGTAATGGATACCCTTACAGGGAAAAAAACCGGTCAGGGTCTTGATGCTGTGCCATCAGCTGAAAAAATCCTTGACCTGCTTCCTTCATTCAAATTTAAAACATTTAACCCCGACAGAAGAGAGCGGGAAATGATCATCTTCCGTTCCTTTAATATGGAAAAAGTTAATAAATAATTATCACTCTTTGCAAGTTGAGCAATCATATGCAGATGAACCAGCAACTGTTTGTCACAGATTTTGACGGAACACTCCTAAAAGATAATAAAACGGTCTCCTGGAAAGACATTGATACATTTAAAAGGCTTAAAGAGAGAAATGTTCTAATTGCTGTTGCAACAGGCAGATCATTTCATCTGTTTCAAAAAGCGTTATCTGCCATGGAAGACGCTGTTGGAAAATTTGATTTACCCGTTGATTATGTCATCTTTTCAACAGGTGCCGGCATAATGGATTTAACTTCCAACAGTTTAATTTACAAAAGGGTTATTGATCACCTTGCAGTTAAAAAAATCACAACATATTTTGATTCCTGCCGGATTGATTATATGGTGCATAAAGCCATCCCTGACACCAATACTTTTTTCTATAAATCTTTTAATAACCATAATGAAGATTTTACCGCCCGGCTCGGGCTCTATAAACAATTTGCAAAGCCTTTCCCAGCATATTTTAAAGATTTTGGTCATGCCACTCAGGTGCTTGGAATTATCCCGCATACAGAGGCATCTTACACCGCAGATGTCATACAGGAAAAGCTGTCAGATTTCAGTGTCATACAGGCAACTTCTCCCCTGGACCATAAATCATCATGGATAGAGGTGTTTCATAAAGATGTTTCAAAAAGCCAGGCTGTTTCCTGGCTGTCACACAGGCTGGGAATCATGAATAAAAATATAACCTCCATTGGCAATGATTATAATGATGAAGATCTTCTTTTATGGTCGGGACATGCCTATGTGGTCAGTAATGCACCTGATTACCTTAAAAGCAGGTTTCATACGGTATCATCAAATAACAATTCAGGCGTAACAGATGCCACAATACGCTCCGGACTTTTACAGGGATAGAGAGATTTTAAGGTTGAACCCTGCATACCGTATTTGCGGATACTATATTTTCAGGCCGTCTTTTTTTAAAAGTTCAGTGTAAAAGATTGAAAACTCGTACATTCCCTTGATTTTCTCATCATCATTTATAATACCAAGGCACATCTCAAAGGCACCCTGTGCAAAAGCATTGGAGTAATCATCATGATCAATCCCTGATAAAAACTCCCGGATCAACTCCTGACTGGTACGTTTGGTTTTATCCTTTCTGATATCAATGGGATCTTTAGGCTCCTGAAAAGGATCCCAGGTTTCATAACCTCTTTTGATTATCTGTTTTTGTCCCCTTTTACCCATGGAATCAAAGATTGCTTTTTTCTTCTCTTCTATCTGAGTTTTTGTAAATTTTTCCATTATTTTTAAACTCCAAGATACGCTTCATCAAAATGTGTAATCATGGCCATTGAAACCGGAATTAAAAGTTCATGCATCTTAATATTTTCAGATTTGATATCTTTTATAAGCTCGATTGAAAGAAGCTGCAACTGGGAATATATCTTATCCATATTCAATGTTGGATATGATGCACCCTGTTTAAAATTTGTTCTTCCGCAGATATGGCTTGATCCTTCCGTGGAAGTTGGAATGCCATATACTCTGCATGTAATGGGGCGATGCTCATACATGACGCATAGATTATCTTCTCCCAGCAGGGGGCACCTGACTCTCTCTTTGGACATTTTCCCTAAAATTTCAATCTGATCTGCACCTTTTTTGATCTCTTTAAATGCATCTCTCTTCATTTTCACCAGAGCTCTGTCAGTTTTATCTGCGATTTCAATGAGTGAATTTTTTTCTCCGCCTAAAAATCTGTTTAAAAATTGATGATTCAAATAGAGTGCTTCTATAATTGTCAGATCAAAAATTGCATAGCAGCAATCACTGCATTTCTCCCTGCAGAAAACCTCTTTGGGATACTCTTTTTTTACACGTTCAAACACCCCGTCCACCAGATGGACCAGTGCCTCATATTTAACAAAATGCTTTTTCAAGTCTAGTGCCATATTTTTTTCCTTTATTTACCAATACAAAAATTATTGAAAATATTATCCAGTATATCAAGGGAAGCTGTCTCCCCGGTAATTGTTCCTAAACAGTCAATACTGCTTTTAAGATCAATGGCAATCATCTCTTCAGCCAGGTCATTTCTCAATCCTGTTTTTACTTCAACAAGACCTTTAACAGCCTGCTCAAGAGCTTTTTTATGCCGCAGGTTTGGAACAATTGATGTTGTTCCCAAGTTCAGATCATTTATACAGGTATCAACAATTTTCTGTTTCAGTTTTTTAATACCTCTATTCAAAAGTGCTGAAATCTCGATTTGGGGGATATGCTGATATTTTTCTGAAAGCTTTGGGAGATTGTTTTCCTCAAGATCTATTTTATTAATAATAAAAATCACTTTTACACTGTTCTGTTTATCTGGCGGCAGTGTTTTTTCAAATTCAATATCAGAAAAAAACGTACCCGGCTCTTTCATGAATAACAGAATATCTGACTTGCTGATATGATCTCTGGCTTTTTCTATACCTATAATTTCAACAAGATCATCTGTCTGATGGATCCCTGCAGTATCAGCTATTACAAATGGTATCCCGTCAATGTTAATCCCCTCTTCAACAGGATCCCTTGTTGTTCCCGGAATGTGTGTGACAATTGAGCGGTCCTGTTCAAGCAGCCTGTTCATCAAACTTGACTTACCCACATTTGGAGCGCCGCAGATAGTAATTCTTATACCATTTTTTAAAAAAGAGGCATCATCATGCTGTTTAATAAACTCCCGGCATTCTGCAAGTACGGTATCAATTATTTCAATCTCTTTTTCAGAAGCGTTAAAAGAGTCCACATCGTCGGGAAAATCTATATTGACCTCAATTAAAGATAATAGATCGATAAGCAGTTCTCTTAAATGATCTATCCTGTTTTTCAGGGCTCCAAGATTCTGAGACGAAGCAAATTTTAGAGCATTCACAGACTTTGCATTTATTATATCAGCCACAGCTTCTGCCTGGGTCAGATCGATCCTGTTATTTAAAAACGCTCTTTTTGTAAACTCCCCAGGTTCAGCAAACCTTGCCCCGCAGGAGAGAATCTGATCCAGGATGGCACGTAAGACAATAACGCCTGCATGGGCCTGAATCTCTATAACATCCTGAGCAGTATAAGATCTGGGTTTCTGCATCGGTATAAGCAGAACCTCATCTATCACATTTTGATTTTCCAGGTCAAAAATATATCCGTGATAGACTGTGTGAGATCTGAAAACAGGGCATTTCCCAGGATTTGACTTCTCTGTTGAAAAAAGTTTTGACGCAATATCAAAGGCCATATCACCTGATATGCGTATGACACCTATACCGCCATTTCCTGATGGAGTAGCTATGGCAGCAATTGTATCGTTCATGTCACCACTATCTTTTAGACCGTTTTCTTCCTTTAAATGAATTTTTCTTTTTAGGAAAAATCACAAGCCGCCTGTAATATCCATCCCCCATACTCTGGGTTCTGACCTGATTGTCCTCTTTCAGTGCCAGATGAACAATACGTCTGTCCTGGGCACTCATCTGATTAATAGTAGCAGGTCGCCCGGTCTTTTTTGCCTTGTCAGCCATTTTAAATGCAAGATGTTGAAGGTTATCTTTTCTGGTTTCCATATAACCTTCAATATCAACTCTCACTCTTACCCTTGTATCACTATGCCTGTTAATGATTTTATCAGTCAAAAACTGCATGGCATCAAGTGTCTGTCCTTTACGGCCAATCAGAATACCCGCATTGCCGCCTTCAATGCTTAAAGTCAATCTGTCATTACTGGTTTCACTTTTTACTCTGGCATCATCTGTGATAAGATCTGCCATTTTCTGTAATGTTTCAACACCGAGATTTACAGATTCTTCTGAAACATCTGTGACTAAAGGTTGCTGTGGTGTCTTTATTCTTGTTTCTTTGCCAAATGCTTCATCCACAATGGACTGAACACCTTCTGACCGGACTCTGGCCTCTTCTTCAATATTGATTTCCGGAAGGCTTACTTTTATTCTCGCATCCTTTCTTCCGACAATTCCAAAAATTCCTGATGTTCCTTCAGAAATAACATCATATTTTAATTCATCAGCTAAAATATCTAATGTCGAGCAAGCGTTTTGAATAGCGAGATCTACTGTTTTTCCGGAAAATTCCTGAGTTTGAGTCATATTACCTCCTGCCTTAAGCAAATTTCTTTTGAATATAATACTGCTGCCCCATTGAAATGATATTGTTCACAAACATATACAGAACCAGTCCAGCCGGAAAATTAATAAATAAAACTGTCATAAATATGGGCATTAACATCATCATTTTTGCCTGTATTGGATCTCCTGTTGAAGGTGTCATTTTCTGCTGGAGTAAAAAAGATGCTCCCATGATAAGCGTTAACATCGGCACACCATATGGAGCCTGCATCATTGGAATTGAAAAACCAAATTCAAACAGCCTGTCCGGAGCAGACAAATCAGCTATCCAGCCAAAAAACGGGGCATGCCGCAATTCAATCGCCTGGTAAAGCATCCTGTACAAGGCAAAAAAGATGGGCATCTGAACAAGCATTGGAAGACAACCGCTTGCCGGATTGACTTTATATGTTTTATAGAGTGCCATTATCTCCTGATTCATTTTCTGCTTGTCATTTTTATATTTCGCTCTGAGTTCTGTCATCAGGGGCTGGACTTTTTTCATTTTATTCATGGACTTGTAACTTTTTGTTCCAAGGGGCCAGAAAATAAGTTTGATCAAAACCGTTAAAAGAATAATTGCCACTCCATAATTTGGAATCACATCATAGATCGTATTCATTGTGATTAAAAGCGGCTTTGCAAGTATATTGAAAAACCCGAAATTGACAGCATTTTTAAAGCTGTTTTTATATTGTCCCAAAACTCTTAAACTTTTGGGTCCCAGGTAAAAAATAAAAGGATAGCTTGCCTGTTTACCAGGATCCAGCTTGTCCATCATCTGTATGAAATCGTTTGTAATAATATCATTTGCATAGGACAGTTTTATTTTTGTATCAAGATTGACCGCCACATCTCCGGTTGATCCGGATGCCGCTCCCGGCATAACAGCTGTCATAAAATAACGTTCCATATATCCTGACCAGTCAATACTGCCGCTATAGGTATTCTGCTCTTCAATATCCTTCGGTTTAATAGTGGTATATTCATCATTAAGAAAAACAACCGGTCCTTCAAAAGCAAATCTTGATCTCTTTTTCACCTCATCATTAAAAATTCCAGGTGTTGAAATCACAATGGAATCGTTTAAGGACATTTCAGAACCGTTTTGCAGAACGACATCACAGTCGATCATATAAGAGTCTGCATTAAAGGTGAAAATCTTTTTTATTACAAGACCCCTTTCAGTTACAAAAACAAATTCAATACTCCTGCTGCCCTGCGAAACTGAAAGTTTATCCGTGTCAATACCTGCTATGTAAACTGCATTTTTCAGTTCTGGAACAGACTCTCTCTCGAAATCCAGTGTGAATACACCATGGGGAAGGTCTTTAGAAACCAGTTGCTTCAATGGAGAGTCAGACTGGTTAGTTTTTTTGAATTTTTTAAGTTCAAACATTCTAACTGCAGCACCATATTCTGAAATAGAGATATTATACAGTGGTGTTGATACAGATATGGTTCTGAATTTGCTTTCAGGTCTGACAAGCGGCTGCGGTTTTTTAACAGGCATTTTATAGTCAGAGATATTTGAAACTTTCTCTTCAACCTGTTGCTGATTCTCGTTTTGAGACTGCTGATTTTGGACTTGCTGCTGACTATTTTGTGGCACCGGCTTTACAAAAAATGTCTGATAGCCCACTAGAACTACCACAGAAAGCACAACTGCTAATAATAATCTTTTTTGTTCATCCATTTTCTCTCCTAATGATAAATTTTCAAGAGAAAAACAGTATGGTACCAGGATAAATTATGGAACTGGATCAAATCCTCCTGCATGGAATGGATGACAGCGCATGATCCTCTTAACGGAAAGTATTGTGCCTCTGAAACTCCCGTGTTTTTCAACAGCTTCAATGGCATATGCCGAACATGTCGGGTAGTAACGACAATTTTGTCCTGTTAAAGGTGAAATAAAATATTGATAAAATTTAATAAGTATTAATAATAACTTTTTCATAATTCTGCTACTGTTATTTTTGAAAAAAGTTTATCAAGCTTTTCAATAATTTCCCTGTTAGATAGCGCAGTCAGACCTTTTCTTGCAATGATATTTATATCCATGGGTTTTGAAATTTTTTCTTTATTATGTCTGAAATATTCTCTGATAACTCTTTTTATCCTGTTACGCTCTACTGCATTTCCTACTTTTTTTGATATTGTAATTCCAATTCGATTGTTTTGAGCTGTTCCTTTAAGCACAATTGCTATAAAGCAGTCTGAATATACTCTTTTCCCCTGTTTCGAAAGCTTTAAATATTGACCTCTTTTCAGAAGTCTGACTTCTTTTGGAAAACAAAAATTCTTCAATAAACTCCTTAATTAAACGGCGAGTCTTTTTCTTCCTTTTGCTCTTCTGGCATTAATCACACGACGTCCACCAGTAGTAGACATTCTTTTAAGAAAGCCGTGCTTTCTTGTTCTTTTTCGATTGCTTGGCTGAAATGTTCGTTTCATAAATCTTAGTGTCCTTAACTTTAAATTACATAATTATATAGAGTCTTACCATAAACAATATATAATAGAGTTTTTTTAAAAAATTGTCAAGAATGAAAAACCGATTTCATAGTATATATCTCAATACTTGCTATAGTCCAGTGGAAGGGAATTTGTCTTTAAGGGAGTATTATGGATTTTGCTTACAAGCTCTTGGCGACTGAAGCGTTAAAACCACCAACTGTCTGACCGCAGGGAGTTTTGGTGGTTAGTGCAAGGAGCTTTAGAGCTTGTTGCAATATCCAATAAGCGACTGTAAGACAAATTTCCTGGAAAGGGTTATAGAAAAATCTTATGGCAAATATCCAGACCGATCTCTATATTTGCCGGATAAAAATGTCAAACCGTTCACACCGGTCCGCCCCCATACAGATTGTCTTGTCCATCTTGAAGGGTGAACAGTGTTGAAAATTTAAAGGTTCTCTTTCATACCACGAAGAATTTTTTCCGGTGTTATGCCCAGCTCTGTAAGACGTACTCCTGTTGCATTACATATGGCATTTGAAACAGCAGACGCGACATTGACCATGCTGCCCTCCCCTATCCCTTTAGCTCCAAATGGTCCTGTGGGTTCATTTGATTCAACTATAATGGTTTCAATCTCCGGAACATCACACGATCTTAAGAGACGATAATCTGTAAAATTTGGATTTAAAATATATCCTTTTTCCACCTGAAGACCTTCTGTCAGGGCAAATCCAATTCCCATCACACCTCCTCCTGCAATCTGTCCTCTAACCATTTCAGGGTTGATCGCCTTTCCCACATCATAGGCACTTGTCAGTTTAATAACCTTGACCCCGCCGGTCTGCACATTTACTTCCACCTCGGCAAAAACAGCACCATAATAACCAGGCATGGCAGGAGCAATACCACTTGCAGTTCCAATAACCTGTTCACAGATATCCATCTCCTGAATCTGAATTTTCTGCATAAGCTCTCTGATGGAAATATGGTTAACAGGATCTGCTTTTTCAAAGATAACACCATCTCTAACTGTGAGCTTGGCCTTTTCAACCCCAAGATATCTTTGGGAATGCGCCAGCATTTTATTGCGGGCATCCATTGCTGCATTGCGGACAGACAGGCCGCCGCAATAAGCCTGACGACTTCCATGGGTTCCGCAATCAAGTGGGGTAATGTCTGTATCTGTGTCTGAAACAGATATTTTATCAAACTCGATCCCTAAAATTTCCGAGGCAACCTGGGCTAACACGGTACGGCTCCCCTGTCCTTCATCTGCGGCTGCAGTCTGAAGATTGGCAGTCCCGTCGGAATTGATGATAATTGCAGCAGATCCGGGATCGGGAAGTGCCCTTGCAGCACCTGTACCGTGCAGCATAATTGAAAGGCCTATTCCTTTTCTGATACAGCCTGTTCCGGGTGATCTCAATCGTTTCTCTTTCCAGCCGCAGGATCGGGCACCTCTCCTGAGGCAATCTTCCAGCCCGTTGCTTAGAATCCGCTCTTTAAGTACAGGATCTATTTCTCCCTCACCCCTGTAATTTTTAAGTCTGATGGTTACAGGATCCATACCGAGTTTCAGGGCAATTATATCAATCTGTGACTCCTGTGCAAAATTCATCTGTGGATTCCCATACCCTCTGAGTGCACCGCAGGGTGATTTATTCGTATAAACAGCTGTACCTGAAAAAGCATAATTCGGTATGTTATACAATCCAATACCGGTAGACATGCAGTCAGCGATCACACCTATATAATGCGTCCCATACCCCCCTGCATCTGAAAGGATTTCAACTTCATTTGCAGTAATCACACCCTCAGCGGTTGCGCCTGTTTTCATTCGGATAGTCATGGGATGACGTGATTCAGTTGCCAGAAAATCTTCTTCCCTGGTAAAAGACATTTTTACAGGCTGCAAAGCTTGTCGTGACAGGTAACTGCACATCACTTCAAGTCCGTGTATAAGTCCGCATCTCCCACCAAAAGCGCCTCCGGTATACGGTTTTATAACCCGGACCTTATTAAGGGACAGATCCAGTGCCTTTGCAAGATAATGCTGGCTCCAGTGGGGAAGCTGGGTCGAAGAGTAAACCGTCAGTTTACCACTGGATTGAAAATTTGCCACACATGTTCCAATGGGTTCCAGGCTGGCGTGTTTCTGTTTGGAAGTTTGATAGGTATTTTCTACAATAATATCTGCCTCTTCAAACCCTCTCCAGGGGTTTCCAAACTCTTTTTTGACCTTAAAGGCAATATTACCGTTTCTGTGTATATTGACTTTGTTCTCTGTTAAAGCTTCTTGCGGATCATATATTGCTTTTAACGGTTCATATTCAACCGTTACAAGAGAGAGTGCCTGATTAAGAATTTCACGGCTGGTTGCTGCAATCGCCAGAACCGGATCTCCTATGAACCTGACAATATTGTCATACAGAAACATCTGCTCTCTCTTTTTCTCAGTTCTCAAAAAAAACCAGTACTGCACTACTTTTGGCACATCAAAAACAGTTGTAACAGCTTTCACTCCTGGTAATTTTTCAGCTGCTGACACATTGATGCTTACTACCCTGGCATGGGCATGCGGACTGCGAAGCAAACCTGCATAGAGCATATTTTCAAATTTGAGATCAGTGGCATATTTAGCAGCACCTGTAACTTTGTCAATACCATCGACTCTCTGGAAAGATTTTCCCACAGTTGTATAGCCATCATTCATCAGCTTTACCCTTTATTTCCACTGCAGCCTTTAGAACTGCTTTTACAGGCTTTTCATAGCCTGTACATCTGCACAGGTTGTTGGAAAGAGATTGTTTTACCGCTGCTTCATCGGGATCAGGATTCTGCTGTATCAGTGCATGACCGGCCATGATCATGCCAGGTGTGCAATACCCGCACTGGACAGCTGATTCACTTAAGAAAGCTCTCTGCAGAGGGTGGAGATCAAGACCGTTCTGAAGTCCTTCAATAGTCAGAATCTGAGCGCCATCCACCTGAACCGAAAGCAGCAGGCAGGCAAGGAACGCCTTACCATTGAGATTTACTGTACAGGCACCGCATTCTCCCTCTCCACAACCCTCTTTTGTCCCTGTAAGCCCGCACTGTTCCCTTAGCGTGTCTATCAGCCTGTCATGGAGAGAAACAGCTAATTCATGCCACTCCCCGTTGATATTCACTTTTATAATTTTTTTTCTCATCTCCTGCTCCTTTGCAGGCTTTTTTCAAGAGAATTCCTTACCAGTACGCTTACCATTTCTCTCCGATATTCTGCTGTTGCACGGCTGTCATTTATGGGTGCAGTTTCACCTGCTGCTGTAACTGCAGCTTTTTCAATCCATTTTTCATTGAGGTCCCGGCCTGAAAGTACAGCAGCAGATTTTCCTGCCAGAAAAGGAGTCGGACCCACTGCTCCCAGAGCAATCACGGCATTCATACAGTTATTTCCATTTAATGAAAGGGATGTTGCCACATTGACAATCGCCATATCAACATCGGTCTGATGGCGTCTCAGTTTAATAAAAGAGGTACCGCTGTTTTCCCCGGGCAGGGGAATGATGATTTCCTTCAGGATCTCATCCGGCAGAAGTATGGTACAACCCGGACCCTTAAAAAAAGAGTCCGCCGTGACACTGTACTCTCTTTTTACCCCTTTGATAACTAAAGATGCAGAGAGTGCCAGTAATGGCAATGCAAGATCTGCACATGGTGAAGCATTACAGAGATTCCCTCCAATGGTGGCCTGGTTTCTTATGGTATGTGTCGAGTGGGCCAGAGCAGCTTCTATCAGTGCCTGATACGGATTTGAGTTAAACAGGACCTCTGTTGCAATAGTGTTGATATCTGTTGCTGCTCCTATACGGATATCATTTTTGCTTTTTTTGATGTAATTCAGCCCCACCTCTGAAATATCGATCAGGTTTTTAATGTTACCAAACTTTACTGTGCCCTGCCTCCTGGGCAGTATATCAGTTCCACCTGCAATCACTCTGGCTGAATTGCCTGATTTTGACAGCAGTTCAACTGCCTGCTGCATATTTTCAGGTTTACTGTAGGTTTTTAAATCATATTGATGAGGCATAATTCTGTCTCCATCACAGTATCATAATCTGTCAGTCAATCCGGACATTTCACGTGTTGATTCTGCTTTCAACTTTAAGTGCCAATCCTGTCAACTGGCATTTAAAGGGAAAACCCTGCCAGGCAATATCAGATTGAGCAGCCCTGAGCATATTGCTCCACCCGAAACACCCTCTGCATTGCTGATACGATTTTAAACAAAAAGGCTGGCTGCCTTTTTGGATGACCACGGTATGAATTTTTAATCTGGGCATATTCTTTATTGATCCTGCTTCAGCTGTAAAAAAGAGTATATGGAACTGCAGCTCCCCTTAATTATTTTTGGTTTTCAAGTGCTTTTTTAAGTAGATCTCCCATCGTGCCGAAAGATTTGGATTTTTTACTGTCTGCAAACGTTTTCCAGTTATCTCCCTCTTTCTGATCAGGAGATGCAAGTGTTATTCTTCTCTTATCTTCATCAACAGCCTGGATCATCACAAGCACAGAATCTCCTGTTTTCAGTTTTTCAAATTCTGAAGGATTTTCTGCCTGCCGGATATTGGAGACCGGCATCAGGCCGGTCACTCCTGGTTCAAGATTAATGAACAGACCGAATTTTTCTTTTTTTTCAAGAAATCCTTCCACAACTGAATTTATCTCATACTTGGCTGCAACTCCTGTCCATGGATCACCTAAAGCATCTTTAATGCTCAGGGAAATTCTTCTGTTCTCCATATCAATTGATTTAATGACCACCTGGACCACATCATTTTTCTGGACAACATCTTCTGGTTTTAACACTCTTTTTGTATGACTCATTTCACTTATATGAACAAGGCCGTCCACACCAGGAGCTATCTCAACAAATGCACCAAAAGAAGTCAGTCTTATCACCTTGCCGGTGACCTGATCTCCTGCATTCAGGCTATTTTCAATGCTTTCCCACGGATTGGATGATATCTGTTTTATAGAGAGGGAAATTTTAAAGCTGCCTGACTTTTCTGCCGGTTCAATTTTCATGATTTTCACTGTCACACTGTCACCCTGTTGAATCACCTCTTCAGGTTTTTCCAGGTGGGACCATGACAGTTCTGAAATATGTACCATTCCCTCAACTCCAGGAGTCAACTCTATAAATACGCCATAGGACATTAATTTTGTTACAACACCCTGAACAACATCCCCCTCTTTAACTTTTTCAAAAAACTGTTTCTGCTGTTCTTTTATCTCTTCATTGAGCAGTTCCCGCCTTGATACAACAATATTCCTCCCACTCTCTTCAAATCTTGTAATCAGAAAATGATAGCTGTCTCCCACATAATCTTCCTGAATTTCAACATATTTCACATCCATCTGGCTTACCGGACAAAAAGCCCTTTTTCCTAAAATGTCAACACTGAAACCACCTTTTATCACTCCTGTCACCCTGCCTTCAACAGGAGTTCTGTTCCTGCAGGCCTCTTCAAGCATATTGGATTTCCCGGCCCCGGAAAGCGCTTTGGACAGAATGATTTCACTCTCACTTGATGAAACAACATATAGTTTTATCTTATCACCCACTTTAAATAAAAATTCACCGTTTTCATCAAGCAGTTCTGATTTTTCAACAACACCATCACTTTTTGTTCCTGTATCAACATATATCCTTGCACTGCCGATGGAGATAATCTCTCCTTCAACCCTATCTCCATCTTTCAGCTCCCGTCCCACATTGGAATCATAAGACTCAAACAATTCGGCAAAACTGATATCTTCTCCATCATCAAATTCATTATTGTTATCCATGGAATCTGTCATCTGTATTCTCCAAAAATTTTTTATTTATGAGCCTGTATTAACCGAAACCTGCAAAAGTGTAAAGCTAAATATGAGTATAACATTCAATCTTCATCACATAAACACCTTCAGGATAACGATTCAGTAAAGTTTAAATTGAACTGCACATCTATAATCATCTGAAATCAGCTATATCTGTAACACTACAGTTTTATACGGATATTAAATGTGACAAAATCTGCTAAAATTATTGACAGTTTCAGGTTTGAAGATGTAATTACTCAGATAAAAATCAGACAGACCATTTGAAATTTTAATTTAAATGCAGCCAGAACCGGTTTTTGAAACTAAAAAGTAAAAATCCATACAATATCTGAATATATTTAGAGCAGATATTCTCATCACAAAGTAGGGAGAATTTAAAATAAACGTTAATCGCCTCGGTTTTGCTTTAGTCCTCACTTCTGCAGTTGTCTGGAGTTTTGGAGGAGCGATCAAACCCTTTATTTCAGCTGAAGACAGCTGGACAATTGTCTTCTGGCGTTCTCTCTGGGCTGCTCTTTTTCTACTGATGTTTATGCTTGTTAAAAAAGGCTACCGCGGTACTTTTCAACTCTTTTCAAATATGGGACTGCCAGGAGTTTGTGTTGCCGGCTGCTTTGCCACAGCATCCTCGTGTTTCATTATAGCACTGGACCATACAACTGTGGCCAATATTATGCTTATGCAGGCAGGTGTCCCGTTGATTGCTGCCTTAATCGTCTGGATAGTATATCGTGAACAGGTGGAGACCCCGACCTGGATTGCCATCGCTTTTGTTATTACAGGTGTGGCAGTCATGGTATCTGATTCTTTTACCGGCACAGTTTCTCCCATAGGTGACACGTTGTCAATGCTGATCGCATTTGCTTTTGCCTGTGCCACTGTAATTACCAGAAAATATTCACATGTGAGAATGATTCCGGCAGTCTGCCTTGGTACGGTAGCAGCAGTCTGTGTATCCGGGTTTCTGGCCACTACTTTAATTGTAACACTGCCTGATATGGGAATCCTGATGGGGTTTGGATGTTTGAATTTTGGTCTTGGCCTTGCACTTTTTGCCACTGGAGCACGGCTCATTCCTTCAACCCTTGCCGCTCTTTTAGGAACTGTTGAAACAATGCTGGGACCCGTGTGGATGTGGATAATTCATAATGAAGTCCCTGCAATGAGGACATTAACAGGCGGATTGATCATTTTCACTGCACTGCTCAGCCACATAAGCTGGAATATATACCGTCAAAAAGATATTGCCTGAGCGCTTTCTGATCAATACTGAAGGTTTAAATTAAAAAAGAGATACCTTTATCACAATCCTGTAACTTCTTCCATTACCTTCTGTGCATCAACAACATCTGCAGCCCGGCTGACACAGGCTTTATCAGGGATTATCACAGCTTAAGCAGTGTTGAATTTTTTATCAACAAACGCTTTTGCTTTTTCATGGTTCCCGTTTCTGACATCTGCTTTGGCAGTAGAGAACCTCACTGCAGACGCTTTATCTTTTTTTGAAATATAACACCACATCATTCCGGCAAGAGCACCCACTCCATCTGGATTCATATTGATGGCTCTGCTGAAGGATTGAGCAGCTTCATCATAATTTCTGTTTTTATACAAAGCCCACCCTTTAAGATCATTGATCAGATAAGAGTCTGGTGAATCTGAAACTGCTTTTTCAAACCAGCCAAGACTCAATTCTTCTCCTGTGATCATACCTTCATAGGTTGCATCAACTGCAGAACCAAGAAAATCAAGACCTTTTAAACTGATCTTTTCAGACCATACAGCTTTTTCAAACTGGCCTTCAGGCATATCCATGATATCGTCATTCACAAATGATAAAAACTGCTTGGAAAACCCGACAAGGAAATCTGATGGATCAATATGCAGTTCCCGGATATGTTCTCTATTCATATCAAAATCATTCACTTTAATTGAAACAGTCAGATGATCTTTGCATTCTCTGTATTTACCCGAAACCCAGAACCTGATTTTTTCTCTGTCGGCATGTTCTGCCATATTAAACCCAGGCCCCTCCCCACGGATGAAAGATCTTAACATTTCAATTTCCGGAAATAATTTTTTTATCCGCCATCCAAACCAGAATTCAACAAATCCAGTATGTACAGCCAGAAGGTTTCCAAGTAAAAAATGAACACCAAGGCCGATTCCGCTAAACGACTGGCCTGTATCAGGCTGTAATGGAAGTACAATAATTTTAGGTCTGTTTTCCACAGTGATTTCCCCTTTTTTTCTTTATGATAAATAAAGGCTTATGATGGGAAGCAAGTTTATCCCGTTCATTTAGATTTGATTTCCAGATCTTCGGGATGTATCATGATCCAGTTTTTATTCCCCGTCACCTCGAGTCCGAGTTCCCTCTCCTGGTCAGCACGGCTCCGGTATACTTCCTGAGTTATCTTCCATTCGTTTTCACTGTGGTTGACCCATAATTTTACACCTCCTTTACTGTAATCCGAGCAGAACAGCAGGAAATGGTCGCTGAGAGTATCTCCAGCCACCAGAATGGGATTTTTAACAGGATGGATATACTCTTTGAGCACAGCCAATTTACCCACATATTTAGGATCAGGGCTTAAAATATACGGGGTGACTTCCATGGCATAATGATCCTTTTTAGAAAAAGTATCATCCCAGAAATGCCCCTCTTCAATCTGTTTACGGGCATACGTTACATTAAGTGTTTCCCGCTCTCTAAGGAGGCAGGAAACACCAATGACGTTTTCGGGTTTTACATTTAATCCGTATTTAGGATCTGAAACCACCATCCGGGTTAAATCTTCAAGAGCCGCAGTTATAATGTAAACATCAATTCCGTTATCATGCAGCGTATTGATCAGTTCCAGCTGGGCTGGAAAAATCTTAGGAGACTGGGGCAGATAATCAACCAGGAAGCCTCTTTCCCAGTATTTGTTAGGTATCACTTTACCGTTAAAAGAAAATAATTCATCCACATATTCTTTAAGCTGGGCAAGCGTTAACCCGGAAAATACCTGAGCGAACCAGGGATATCCGATCCTGTGGTCAATTTCATTAAGTCTGATTCCATAGGAAATCAATGTATCATCATCGTGAAATGGAATAAGACGCAGTGACGGGTCTATTGTATCTTTTGTCAGAACTCATTTATACTCCAGATAGGATAAAAGAGCCTCTTCCATATCCTGGTGCCAGATGGTTCTGTCCGCATCAAAGACCGCATATTCTCCATTGTGGGCATGCCGCTTTATCAATTTCTCAAGTATGGCTGCCTCTTTATCAGGCCAGTGCTTCAATATCTCTCCTTGAAGATTCTTTTTTTATTTTGGAGTCTTGATACACGCACTATGATTTCTGTCTGTTTCTCGATCCATATGGTTTGATGCCCAGACGCTCCAGGGTGCTGTCAAGAGGTGTCCCATTTTGATTCCACCCTCTGATCTTATAATACGCTTCTTTCATGGCTGCCATATCCCCGGCAGAGATCCTATGTCCTTTTGACGGCCCGTCCGGCAGGGGTTCCTTAACAAACCGGCTGGGCAGTGTATCCTGGGATGCCTCTATCCCCTGAGCCAGGTTAAAGAGCCGGGTCAAACTCCAGATTCGTTCTCCTGTTTCCATGAAAGTATCAGGAGAAACACGCCTGCCTGTGGCTCCATGAAAAAGTTCTGCATAAGTTTCAACAGA
Source organism: uncultured Desulfobacula sp. (assembly GCA_964636495.1). Taxonomy (GTDB): domain Bacteria; phylum Desulfobacterota; class Desulfobacteria; order Desulfobacterales; family Desulfobacteraceae; genus Desulfobacula. The sequence goes on from CAZWSL010000014.1 coordinate 32,575, forward strand.
GATGCCATAGGTGCCGAAGTCACATTTTACAAGGGTATCGGTTCCAGCGGAATAATTCTGCAAAGAGGCTACCATGGCAGCTTTGTTTCGGGTTGAAACAGGATCAAGCTCAATGCCCTCCCACTCCCCGACCAGTTCATAGGCCAGGGGGAATCCACGCTGGTGGCAACCGCCTCTGTCCGTTGTCATGTAGGCAAGTCCCATACCTGACACGCCCCTGGGTCCCCAGGCCGGTGCTTCAAGCCCTTTGGTGTGTACGGCAATATCTTCAGCTCCCTGGCCTATTTCTGCTGCAGCTCTCTTTACACCCCTGGACAATAACTCGCCTAATCCCTCTTTTCTTCCGGCAATGGCATGAATCAGGTTTTCTGCCGCTTCTATATTTCCAAATTTCAATTTCATGTCCCCGGGAGGAGGAATCATTCCTCTTTCACAAGCTTCCATGGCAAAACCGATCACTGCTCCGGTGGACATGGAATCCATGCCATATCTGTCGCAGAGTTTGGTCAGATGGGCTACGGCTTTTATATCGGAAATATCCAGATTTGAACCCATCAGGGCGGCTGATTCATACTCTACAATATCAGAAACGATCCCTTTATATTTTCCGGTACGGACGGCGCCTATTTTACTGCACCGGATAGGACATCCCATACAGGCATTACTACCCAGCCATAAATGTTTTGCCTGGCCTGTGTCTGACAGGTTTTTTGCTTTGGCAAAGGTGCCGTTTTGATAATTTCTGTTAGGTAAAAGCCCTGTTTCGTTGGCAAAGTCAACGGAAGATGCTGTACCTGCCTGACGAAAGGCATCCACATCCAGACTCTTTTCAAGTTCTTTGAAAGCTTTGTTACAGGCTCTGGAAAACCGTTGTTGATCATTCACTTTTACAACTCCAGTCCCTCTGACGGCAACCGCTTTCAGATTTTTAGAGCCCATGACGGCACCGGCACCCCCCCGGCCTGCCTGACGATTATACTCACAGGCAACAAGCGCATATCTGACCCTGTTTTCACCGGCCTGACCAATACCGGCGATCTTTACACTGTCATCTCCAATCGCTTCCTTGATCAGGCGATTGGAAGTCAGGGTCCCGGTTCCCCATATATCACCTGCATCCCGGATCTCAACCCTGTCGTCATCAATCCAGATATATGAAGGATTTTCAGCACAACCACGGATAATAATACCGTCATACCCGGCATATTTGATTTCAGCTGAAAAACTGCCCCCGAAATAAGAATCCAGGAAAGTATTGGTCAGGGGTGACTTGGTGACAACACATCCTCTCATGGCTGGTGCCATGGTGCCGGTGAGAGGCCCGGTCATGAACATGATAGGATTTTCCGGGCTGAACGGGTCTGTACCGGGATTGAGCAGGTCAGAAAGAAATTTTGCTCCAAATCCCTTGCCGCCGATATAATCCTGCTTCAGGTCGCTGGAAACTGGAATGATTTCAAATGATTTGCGGGTCAAATCAACCAGCAGCAGTTTATTCGTATAGCTTTCAGTCATTGATCTTCTCCCGGTTCTTCTCTTTAGCAACAAATTCAAGGGCGCCTGTCGGGCACATCTCAACACATAAAGGACTTCCCTGGCACAGGTCGCACTTATAAGCCTTTTTTCTTTCCGGGATAAAAAGGATGACACCCATAGGGCAGTATTCTGAACAGAGACCGCATCCGACGCACAGCTCCTCATCTATCTCTACAACACCCTGGTTATTCCTTTGAATAGCTTTTGCCGGGCAGACATTCATGCAATAGGCATTTTCACACTGATTACAGACCACCGGAATGTGGTATAAATTTTCATTTTTCTGATTAATAACCAGTCGTGACAATCTTGGATTATATCCCTCAAAAAGCGCGGATGAACATGCCAGCTGGCAGATGCAGCATCCAGAGCATTTGTCAAAGTGTGTATGAATAAAAATATTGATGATTCTCTCCTGTTATATATACATGGTTAATTTTATTTGCGGCTCAGAGAGTATCATATATCAAGGCTGAGATAAATAATTTTCCTGTACAGGAAAAATTAATTATATGGTGATCTGCCATATTTAACTCTGGCGATATATGAAAATTTTTAACAAAAAAGTAAGATCAGGTCAGAAAAATCCATTCCAGACTACTCGTATTTCATTCATTTTAAATTCTTTTTGAGGCCACAGCTGCAAAATTAAAATACAAGCCAATAATAACTGGTTACATGTGAGTTGTAAAAAAACAGGCCGGAAAAATATTTCCGGCCTGCTAACACTCTTAATTCAGATATCTATTTTATTTAAACCACCAGCGCTCTGTGTTATGGTGTCCATCCAGTTCCATATGAGCAGACACTGGTCCGGAAGTGGCAATTTTACTGGAACGGGCTTCCACAATATTATTAAACATGGGAACTATAGTTCCACTGTCATTTCTGCAGATTTCCTGCATTTCACCGTACATCTGAGCTCGTTTGGCGTCATCCAGCTCCGCCCGGGCTTCCACGAGCAGTTTATTGAACCTATCATGCTTCCAGTGGGTATCATTCCATGGTGCATCTGCTGCATAGGCTATGGAAAACATCATATCCTCCACCGGACGTCCTGACCAATAACAGAAACACCACTCTTTTTTGGTCCAGACATTGCTCCAGTAACCATCACTGGGTTCCCGCACTACATTGATTTTAATACCGGCTTTTTTAGCGCTTTCCTGCAGGAGTACCGCTGCATCCACAGCACCGGAGAAGGCTGCATCTGAAGCATGGAGATTAAATGTATGATCCAGCATCCCGGCTTTTTTCATAAAGAATTTCGCTTTTTCCGGATCATAGGCTCTCTGTTCCAAATTGCTTGCATGATACCGGTTGATACTTGAAATGGGATGGTCGTTCCCTTTTTCTCCATACCCCTTTAGTATGGTTTTCAGCATTTCATCCCGATTAACTGCAAGTTTTAATGCCATACGGACATTGGGATCGTCATAGGGTTTCATATCTGTCATCATTGGAATGGAATAATGCATAAGGCTGGGCAGAGCAGTCACATCAATACCCGGCATCCTCTTTAACAGGTGTGCTGTTTTAACATCTACCCTGTCTATGGCATCCACCCGCTTTGTTTTTAAGGCATTGGTTCTGGCATTCACATCAGTAATTGCCAGGGTTTCAATCGCATCAAAATGGGCTTTGCCAGTTTTCCAATAATTTGGATTGCGTTTTGTGAGGGATCTTACTCCTGGTTCCCAGCTTTCCAGTATATATCCGCCCGTACCTATTCCTTTGTCCCAATCTTTGCCCTTGGTTCCGTCGGGATGAATTTTCAAATGATAATCACCCATGATAAAAGGAAAGTCAGCACTACCGCTGGCAAGTTCAAATACAACTTCATACTTTCCATTGGCTTTTGCACTGGTAATGTCTTTTAACAGGGGTTTGGCAGCTGACTTGGAGTCTTTACCCCTGTGATGCTGGACAGAATAAATGACATCTTCTGCTGTCAATGTTTTGCCATTGTGGAATTCAACACCTTTGCGCAGCTTAAACGTCCATTTTTTTGCATCTGCTGAAGCACCCCAGGATTCTGCAAGTTCCGGAATAGGCTTGAAATTATGATCAATCTCAACAAGACAATTAGCCAACTGACCGCTGGTATTAATAGCATGGTTGGCAAGAAGGGTTGCAGGATCAATGGAGTCAGAAGTGGCACCACCGGTCATTGCATGTCTGAGAGTTCCGCCTTTTTTTGGGGTGGCTGCAAAAGCCTTGCTCGTTAAAAAGGAAGGGATTGCGGCTGCTGAAATGCCCAGAGCGGAGAGTCCGCGGATAAACTGCCTCCGGCTGATTTTTTTCTGGTTAAACATCTGTGTTAAACATGTTAAGTCATTCATAATAATTCCTCCTTGTCAAATTATTTTAGGTTATTGGATTAAACAAATCATATAAAAGTTGAGGCACGCTCGGCCAAAAGTTTGTCCAGCCAGTCCGGGTCCATTTCCGGCACAGATGCCAGCAGCTTGTCCGTATATTCATGGTGGGGCGGGTTCAAAACTTTTTTCTTTTCTCCCTGCTCAATTATTTTGCCCTGGAGCATGATTACAATTTTATCTGCAATGGCTTTAACCGTTGCAAGGTCATGGGTAATAAAAAGGTAGGACATATTGGTTTTATTCTGCAGATCCTGCAACAGGTTGAGTATGCCTTCACCCACCAGTTGATCCAGGGCTGATGTGACTTCATCGCAGATGATAAGATCTGGTTCGGCTGCCAGGGCTCTTGCAATACAGATCCTCTGTTTTTCTCCACCTGAAAGTTCAGTGGTTAAACGATCAATATAGGAATCCGGATCCAATTCAATATTTATTAAAAGTTCTCTTATTCTTGCATCGGCTTTTTTCCCCCTGATTCCAAAATAAAACTCCAGAGGCCTGCCAATTACTTTTCTGACGGTCTGTTTTGGGTTTAATGCAGTATCGGGCATCTGATAGATCATCTGCATTTTTCTTAAGTCTTGTTTCTCCCGGTCTTTTAATTTTATGGGAAGTTCTTTTCCAAGAAATTTTATGGATCCCTTAATGGCAGGTAGAAGACCTGTAACCACCTTTGCCAGGGTAGATTTTCCACTGCCGGATTCACCTACCAGAGCAACTGTTCTGCCTCTTCTAATGATTAAATCAATATCTTCAACTACATTTTTATCCCCTGTGTAGGTTGCTGCAACATCCTTAATTTCCAGGATGACATCCATTTTATCGGTAATGGTCTTATCTTCCCGCAGAGATCTTACATTTAATAACTCTCTGGTATATATTTCCTTTGGATTCTCGAGCAGGTCCCTGGTCTCACCCTCTTCTACAAGGCGGCCGTTTCTTAATACCATGATTCTATGGGCCACCTGTGCCACTACGGCCAGGTCATGGGTGATATACAGGGCAGCTTTGTTCATTTTTTCAGTAATTTCTTTGACAGCAGCCAACACTTCAATCTGGGTGGTTACATCCAGAGCAGTTGTGGGCTCATCAAAGACAATGATATCTGGTTTGCAGGACATGGCCATGGCCACCATGGCTCGCTGGAGCTGACCACCTGAAAGTTCATGGGGATAACGGTATCCTATTTTTTCCGGGGTTGGCAAAAAAAGACGTCGATAGATTTCAATTGCTTCCTTTTCAGCATCAGATTGGGCCATCAGCCCGTGCTGAACCGGTGCTTCTGCATACTGTTTTATAACCCTGTGGGATGGATTAAAGGAAGCTGCCGCACTCTGGGCCACATAGGCGATCTTGGATCCTCTGATCGTCCTTAACTCTTCTTCAGAGGCGTTAAATAATTCCCGCCCGTCAAGGTTTATGGATCCTGAGGCTATCCTGCATCCCTGACGGCAATATCCCATGGCAGCAAGACCGATGGTGGATTTGCCGGCACCTGATTCACCTATGAGTCCGAGAACTCTTCCTTTTTTCAGATTCAGGCTGATGTTACGGACAATGGGTTGCCATTTATCTTCATAGTAGGCTTCCAGGTTCAAATTTTTTATTTCCAGCAGGTTGTCCATTCTATTTTCCTTCCTATTCATGCAGACCACTTGATAAATGTAAAAACCAGTCAACAATTAAATTGACACCCACGGTTAGGAGTGCAATTGCCCCGGCCGGGATTAAGGGGATATATATGCCAAAGGTAATAGCTCCGGCATTTTCTCTGACCATTCCACCCCAGTCTGCCAGGGGAGGCTGAAGACCCAGGCCCAGAAAGCTTAAAGAGGCAATAAAGAGGAAAACAAAACAGAACCGCAGACCAAACTCAGCAATAAGAGGCGGCAGGGCATTGGGCAGGATCTCGTGCCTTATGATCCACCAGAGCCCTTCTCCTCTCAATCTGGCGGCTTCCACAAACTCCATCACCTCTATATCCATTGCAACAGCCCTGGATAAACGGTACACTCTGGTAGAATCCAAAATGGCAATTGTAAAAATCAGGGTGGGGATAGATGATCCAAGAACGGATAATATCATCAAGGCAAAAATAAGAGTTGGAAAGGCCATGAGAATATCTATGATCCTACTTAACAGCTGGTCAGTCCAACCGCCTTTAACAGCAGCAATAAAGCCTAGAATTGATCCAAGAAAAAAAGAGAGAGTTGTTGTGATAAATGCCAGGGCAATCGTATTTCTGCCACCATATACCATGCGGGTAAAAAGATCTCTTCCAATATGGTCGGTGCCTAAATAAAATTGACTGGAAAGACTTTCCCACACATCTCCTACTATCGTGGTTTCCCCAAAGGGTGCTATAATGGGGGCAAAAACAGCAATCAGGATGTTAAAGAGAACAATTCCCATACCAATTCGAGCTGAGAGAGGCGACTGTTTTAAAAGCTGTATCAAAAAGCACTCCTTTTAGTTTGTTGATTGTCTGAGTTTCGGGTTGGACAGCATGGAGAGAATATCAGCCGCCATATTTAAAAAAATATACGCTATGGAAAAAATCAATCCAGATGCCTGAACTACAGGAAGATCCCTTTTGGATACTGAATCAACCAGTAGTTGTCCCAGTCCGGGATATACAAAAACCACTTCCACAATAACAACACCCACAACCAGATAAGCCAGGTTAACTGCAACCACATTGATTACCGGGGACAAAGAGTTGGGGAATGCATGCAGCAGAATGATTCTTGACTTTTTTATTCCTTTTATTTCAGCCATTTCAATATAGGCACCGGCCAGCACATTTATAATGGCAGCCCTGGTCTGGCGCATCATGTGTGCTGTCACAACACAGGTGAGTGTCAGCGAAGGCAGCAGGATGGTATATATTTTACTGGCAAACCCCATATTTTCTTCAATGATGGAAAGGCTGGGAAAAATATTTAATTGAACAGATAAAAGGGTAATCAGAATATAGGCTACAAAAAATTCCGGAAAAGAGATAAAGGAAAGAGTGGTTGTTGAAATCAGTTTGTCAAAAAATGTATTACGATAAAATGCTGCAAGCATTCCCAGAAAAATTGCCAGAGGCACGGCAATCAGGGCTGTGGACATGGCCAAAAACAGTGTGTTGGAAAGCCTCGTGCTGATTAAATCTGCAACCGGTCTGCCATTGGCAAGGGAATTTCCAAAATGACCATGTACAAAATCATTAAGCCAGGTAACATACCGGACATGAGGCGGCAGATCAAGTTTGAGTTCCTTGCGAAAAGCTTCCACAGTCTCGGGAGTGGCAGATTGTCCCAGAACAGTCTCTGCAACATCGCCAGGAAGTATCTCTACTCCGATAAAAATAATAAGTGAAATGATGAATACGGTAATCAGGCTTGCACCGGTTCGCTTGAGAATTAACATTAAAACTTTTTTCATAAAATGAATCCAATTTTTTTTATTAACACTGATTTCAATAGGACCATATCTAACACTAAAAGATTTGTCAAATGCACAATTTTGTTTTCTGGATGTTTGTTATAAGGTTCAAATCTCAAATAATTTCTTCGACCCGTTACGATGCAGGTTGTCTTATCCACCCTGGTGTCTGAATAATTTTTTAAACTTCACAGAGCTCTTCCATTGAAAGGCAAAAATACTGGGATCAGGAAATTTCGTGAGAAAGTAAAAGAAGAAAACGGCAATAAGCTTATTATCTTTGACCATGACCGCTATGCAATCTTTGATGCTTATGAAGTGTTTATTCTATGCGGGCGTAATGTCCTCAGATCCACAGGTACCCCTGAAAAGATTACTGCACAAGACATATTATTAAATCGGCATATAACATCATCAAACCTGTTTATTTCATAAAATCTTAAGCGCTTTTTTAAAGTGACACGTTCTGTTTTTTTTATTTGTCTAAAAACTTGTGTAATTTACTATAATTTAACACTATCGCTTTTCAGCTTAAGTTTTATTCACCTGTAAACGGTGTCTGTACAGGTACAATTAAAGCATCAACTACGACCGCTCCCGAGGGCAGCAGGACAAGCGGGTTGATATCCACTTCAGCCATCAGATCCCCCAAATCGGTAACAAAAGTGGAAAACCGCAGCAGAGCATCGGTCAATGCTTTCCGGTCTGAAGCTGTATGCCCACGGATACCATTAAGCAGTTCACGGCCCTGAAAGCTTTCTGGCAGCTCCTCTGCTTCAATCTTCGACAGAGGGGGCAGGAGAGGTACAACGTCCTTGAAGATTTCAACAAACACACCTCCCAGACCTGCAACAATAACAGGCCCGAATTGAGGGTCGGCATTCATTCCTAAAATCATCTCCACCCCATCTGATACCATTTTCTGCAGAAGAATCTCAGGCCCGAACCTGCGGACAAGGTCCTTATAGGCTTTCCGCACCGCATTTTCATGCTGCAGGTTCAGATGGACACCGTTCATGTCGCTTTTGTGGAGTACACCCTGGGCAGCTGTTTTCAATACCACGGGATAACCGATGCCAGCTGCTGCCTCCACTGCTGTTTCAACTGTATCGACAATTTGTTCAGGCACAATGGACAGTCCATATGCGGCCAGGATTTTTTTACTTGTATATTCATCCAGCGGGCCTGGAGCGTTTTGTAACTGAACGCGCAGCTGAGCCACAATTTCAGGCAGAGGCCGCCCCCTGTACACTGGAACAGCAGGGGACCGGCCGGAAAAATCATTAAATACAATCAAATGACGTATAGCTCTCAGCCCGGTTTCCGTCCCCATCAAGACCGGCACACCATGCCGCCGCAACTGAGCCACAAAGGTTTCAGAGGCCCCTGAGGTCAGATTGACCAGGCTGATGAAGGGTTTGTCCAGCCGGTCCAGAACACTTAAGACTGCTGTAATATATTCAGGCGTAAGACTGGAATCAGGAACCAGGTCCACGGCAAACAGCAAAAAATCGGTATGGGTGTTGTCGTGCAGTGCCAGCAGGGACTCGCGGTAAATTTTTACCACATCATATCCTGTACCAAAAGCATCAAGAGGATTATCCGGTTTAACGCCCGGTTCCAGTACGGAAAGGATACGTTCCCGGGTTTGAGAGCTGAGTCTGGCAAAAGAGAGTTCAAGGGTTTCAGCGTGATCTGCGAGCAGGCTGCTCTCGCCACCGGACTCCATAAGCACAGCCATGTCCGGGCCTGAAACACGCTGTATACGGCTGAACAATTCTATGGTGTCCATCATTTCATCCAGTGAATTCACCTGGCAGACACCGTAACGCCGGAAAAGTGCGCTGTAAGTCTCGGCCCGTCCGGCCAGCGCACCGGTGTGGGCCTGGGTCATTTTCTGACCGTGTCTGCTTAAACCCACTTTCAGGACCACCACCGGGATCTGCCGCTCCGCTGCCAGTTGAAGCGATTTCACAAAGCCACGGGGATCCCGGACCGTTTCCAGATAACAGGCTACAACCTGTGTTGTCGGATCGTTCACAACAAACTGCAGATAATCGCTGACACTGTTTACGGTTTCATTTCCGCTGGATATGGCATAGTTGAAACAGACATCGCGGTTATTTTGTGTCATTGCATCAAAAACAGTGCCGCTGTGAGTGATCAGGGCGATATTGCCGGCAGGCATATCCGGTCGTACAGGATAACCTGAAATAATCAGTTTATGATGCAGGCTGAGAAACCCCATGGCATTGGCTCCGCAGATAACCATTTCAGATTTCCGGGCCAGGGCAGTGATACGTGCTTCCAGGTGCGGGTCTCTGTCATGGCCGATGTGAGGGTCGCCAAAGACAACGGCAGTAGGAATCCCGAGTTCAACAGACTCCTCCAGAGCAGGCATGAGCCGATGATTGGATATTGCCAGAACAACGCAGTCCGGACGGTCGGGGATCTCATGAAGAGCACGGTAGCAGGGCAGTTTATATACCGTATCATGAAAAGGGTGAACACAGCTGATAGTGCCGGGATAGCCGAAATCAACCAGGTTGCGCACGACCTGTCCTCCAAAACTGCCTGGTTTTTCGCTTGCACCGACAATGGTGACAGATTTGGCGTTCAGCAGGGAGTGAAAAGCAGAATCAGACATTATTATTGGCCTTTGTTCCTTTCCGGCATCGCTCTAATGCCTCTAAAATGGCAATCAGGCATTGGTCGCGCTCGTGTTCCAGTTCTTTGACAGATCGGCCGGCAGCTTCTCTCTGGCAGCCGTCAATCAGCTGTTGACGCAGTTGAGGGGTTAATTCCGGGGGATCCATGTACGACCATGGCAGATCCAGAGCAGGACCGAATTGATCAAGAAAATGAGTCATCCCGCCTTCTCCTCCACCCAGATGATAGGTGAGATAAGGGCCGAATATGGCCCATCGCAGGCCGGGACCATAGACCATTGCCGCATCAATCTCCTCAACTGTAGCCCAGCCATTGTTAAGCAGATGCAATGCCTCGCGCCAGACAGCTTCCAGCAGGCGGTCAGCCAGAAAACCGGGATACTCCCGGTCCAGCCGCAACGGGTGCTTACCCACTGCCGTATAAAAATCAACTGTCCAGGCAACAACATCAGGAGAGGTTTTTTTCCCGCCTACCACCTCGACCAGGGGAACAAGATAGGGGGGAACAAATGGATGCCCCACGATACAGCGTTCAGGATGACGGCAGTCGTGCTGGAGTTCGGTCATGGGAATACCAGAGGTGCTTGAAGCTATAACGACGTCAGGCGGTACTGCAGCATCAATGTCTCTAATTACCTTACATTTAAGATCTTCCCGCTCAGGCACGCTCTCTTGAATAAAATCGACATCAGTAACGGCAGAAGCAAGCTTTGAGGTAAAAGAGAGGCGTGATGGTGATGCCTGTTCATTGAGGCCGATCTGTTCCAGTGTGGGCCATACGTCTTCTATGCTCTTTCGCAGCCGGGTTTCTGCGCCCGGAGCAGGGTCAAATGCAACGACGTCAAGACCACGCCTTAAAAAATGGGCTGTCCAGCCGCTGCCGATCACGCCTGTACCAATGATACCGATACACTGTGCCTGGATGGATTTTGATACGCTCATGGTAGTGTTCTCCTGTTTATCTCTCTTTAAAAACAACTCAATTCTTCTGTTTACATGCAGGTCATAACTTATCTTTCTAAAAATCGACCTGGTCAGATCCTTTTAAGTCATACATCTGCCTCACCTCAGCCGGTGATGCAGTTTCCCGTGATAATTCGTTCAAAATACGGGATATTTTAGCAACCTGGTCGGCATTTGACTGCGCCATTTCACCCCTGGCCAGGTAAAGGCTGTCTTCCAGTCCAACCCGGACATTACAATCCATAATGGCTCCCACGGTGACAATGTCAAACTGATGGCGGCCGCCTCCCAGGATTGAAAAATGGCTCTCACTGCCAAGCAGCCGCTCGGCTGTGCGTTTCATGAAAACGATGTTATCCACTTCCGGTCCAATTCCTCCAAGAGTATTCATCACCATCTGCACCATAACGGGCGGTTTGACCAGACCCATATCCAGATAATAGGCCAGTGTGTATAAATGGCCCACATCATACGCCTCAAATTCCAGACGCGTACCGGTTTCCTGCTGCAGATATTTGAGCATATACTCAAGGTCAGCAAAACTGCTGAAAAACGGCTCTTGACGGGTGCTTTCCAGAAACGGCTCTTCCCAGTCAAACTTCCAGCTGTCATGGTATTTGGGAATCATTGGAAAGCTCCCATAATTAATGGTTCCAAGATTACATGTGCACAGCTCGGGTTTGAGCTGTCGAACCACGGCCAGTCGTTCATCTATGGTTTGGCCGGTGGCCCCTCCGGTGGTCATGTTGATGACGGCCTCTGTTTCAGATTTGATACCTGCGGCATACTCCCGGAACAGTTCAGGATTGCTCGACGGACAGCCATTCTCTGTATCGCGCCCGTGAATATGGACAATGGCCGCACCTGCCCTGACCGCTGCAATGGATTCGGCAATGATGTGCTCGGGTTTATAGGGAAGATGAGGCGACATTGTCGGTGTAAAGCTCGCACCGGTCACAGCTGCCGTGATAATTGTTTTTTTGGATCGCATGGTTTCACCCTCATTGGATTAAGCAGTAAACTATTCAGGTGCCGATTAAAAAATAAGAATCTGCTCTCTGTCAGCCACAAAACAGACTGACTGTTTATCCTGATTCAAAATCGACACTCTGTCCCCCTGTCAGAGAATTATTTTTAAAGCATTCAACAGCTTTTCAACATTTTCAGATCTGGCCGTATGCCCCATGAGACCAATCCGCCAGATTTTTCCTGCCAGCGGCCCTAAACCGGCACCTATTTCAATTTTATGGTCTTTCAGCAGTTTCATCCTGACAGACACATCATCCACCCCTTCTGGGATATAAACCGAATTGAGCATGGGCAGACGACAGGATTCATCTACCAGAAGTTCAATACCAATATTTTTCAGGCCGTCAACAAGAAGGAGGTGATTGTCCATATGCCGTTTATACACATTGGCTTCTCCTTCTCTTGAAATGAGATAGAGGGCCTGGTAGAGTCCGTAGAGCATATTGACGGGTGCTGTATGATGATAGACCCTTGTTTCGCCTTCCCAGTAATTAATGATCATCGTCAGATCCAGGTACCAGCTGGGAACCTTTGTTTTTCTCTGTTTCACAGCTGATACCGCTTTGTCGGAAAATGAGACAGGTGACAGCCCCGGAGGACAGGACAAACATTTTTGCGTTCCACTGTAGAGGGCATCAATGCCCCAGGCATCCATATAGATTTCAATTCCGCCGAAACTGGTCACGGCATCCACAAGAAAGAGGGTATCATCTCCTTTGAGCAGTTCTCCTATTTCAGATACCGGATTTTTAACACCGGTTGACGTTTCAGCATGAACCACGGCCACAATTTTGTAATCTTTTTCTGAAACTGCTGACTTTACATTATCCACATTAACCGGGGTACCCCATTCAAACTCCAGCGTATCCACCTCTGCACCCAGCCGGGTTGCAACATCCTGCATGCGCATGCCGAAAACACCATTAATGAGTATGAGGACCGGATCACCCTTTTCAATCAGATTGACAAAAACCGTCTCCATTCCTGCGGAGCCGGTCCCTGAAACCGGTATGGTCAGTTGATTGCCGGTATGGAGCAGATTTTTAAGCTCTCTTTTTATCGCATCCATGATCTGGATAAAACCGGGATCAAGATGTCCCAGTGTACTTTTTGAAAGGGCATTCAAGACCGATGGATCCACACAGGAAGGTCCAGGCCCCATAAGCGTTATATTTTCAATACTGTCCAATACATTTTTCATAATTTTCCCCTTTTAAAAACAATTCACAGGTTAAAGGATCCGTACACCCTGATTTTTCAGGGCATTCTGGACCCGATTTATATTTACATTTTGGGTTGAAACCTTATCTTTTACTGAAACCGCAGCCGCTACACCCGCCCCCTGACCGGTCACGGTACAGCACATCATCTGTCGCAGCGCTGCGTGGGATATTTTATCACCGGAAACGCAGCGCCCTGCCACCAGCAGATTGTCAATGTTTCCGGGTATCAGAATCCGGTACGGCACCTGAAAATATCTGCCGGTTGTGGGAATAATAACAATACCGTAAGCATCTAAAAATTCAGGAAAGATTCCGATTGAGTCTGGAAACCGGGCCTGGTTTCTCACTTCATCTCCGGTTATGGTATACTGCCCGATGATTTTTCGGGACTCCCTTGTTCCCAGGGAGGAACCAAAAGTCCTTAACCGTGCATTTTCAAAACCAGGTGTGTATTTTCTCAAGGCATCAATGGCCAGCATGGCCTGTTTTCTGCCTTCTATCTCAGCATGGGTTAAATCTTTGAGGTCGGTGGGATCAATCCCGTACATGTGGACCATGTTAAGATAGGTTGCCTCACCGGCATCGGTCAGGCTGCTCCAGTAACCACCGGTGAGAATATCATCAGGTATTTCCCCGTTTTTCCTGGCTTTTAAAAACGGCTCCTCCAGGTAGGGACTGAAAAGCTCATTCTCTTTTCCGGTTGTCTCCACGGCCCACTGACCGAGTGTTGCCGCTTTCTGCCCGACATATGCCATAAACGCTTCCCGGTTCACGCCACTGCAGCCAAAACTGACGGAAACACCTTCAAGTTCAGATCTGGGCGGTTTAATGCAGGCAGAACCTGCTCTGAATGCGATATCAGCATCTCCTGTACAGTCAATCACCCGTTTTGCCAGGATGGCTTTCCGCCCCTCTTTGCTTTCCGTAATCACACCGGTGACTTCACCTCCCCGGACAATGGCCTGAACCCCTAAACAATGCAGAAATTTGTCAATACCTTCAATTTCCACCATCTTATCGGCAACGCATTTAAAGATATCAGCTTCCAGAGCCTGACTTGCGGACTGGGGTTCTTTGCGCTCCCCTGCAAACCGAATCGCTTCACTCTCAAATTCAAGACCAATACCTTCTGATTCTACTGTGCCCTCATGCCTGTACCAGCCAATGGATTCCACCATTGCCTGGGTAATGTTCCCTCCAAAACAGCCATACCGCTCGACCAGCATGGTATCCACACCTTCCCTGGCCGATCCGATGGCCGCTGAAAGGCCGGCCGGTCCGCTTCCCACGACCAGAACATCTGTCTGCGCCATAACGGGAATTGTTTTAGAGGGCTCTTTTATATACTTCATCCATGAAATTCCTCACTGTATGATTTCTGATCACTCTTCCCTTTTCAATCATATATATGTTACACGCCTGCTCATATTTCTGCTGCACCGTGTTCTTTTGTCAATGCAACAATATCACTGGCAGGGACATCTCTTGAAAAGACCTTTCTTTTGACAGCCAGGGCAGCGGCAGCACCCATGGCCTGGCCCATGGCCATGCAGGTGCATTGTGCCCGGATTCCTGCAAAAGCCAGTTTTTCAGCAGACAGAATCCTACCCGCCACAGTCAGGCGGTTGCTTTTTCGGGGAATGAGGGCCCTGAACGGCACCTTAGGTAAAAGATCCGGTGTTCTTAAAAATGAGACACTGCATCCCTCTTTTTCACTGTGCATGTCAATATAGTTAAATGCATTACAGATTTTATCCTCAAAGTCTTTTGCCTCAAGAAAATCCTGTCTGGTGACCACGTATTCTCCCACTGCCCTGTAGGTATCCCTTCCAAGGGCGTGGGGATACATCGTTTTTAAAACTGCACGTTCACAACCTGGAATCGAACGGGTCAAAAACTTAAACATTCGAAGCATCCGCGTCCGGCCTTCAATACTGGCCCTTGTCTGCCCTTCGGCATCAGAGGTGTCAGATTCATAAACATGGGTACAATTATGACCACCGCTGTCCAGAAAATTTTTAAACGGAAGCATATTGGGATAGGCAAAATCCCCTTTTTTCAAAGTACCGTCTGCCATGGCCTCATCATAAACAGCCTGGACCTCTTTTTCCCATATCTGTTCATGTTCAATGTTTTCGATTTTATACTGATAAGCGCCTGGCTGCCTTTCATTGTCCCGTATAACATCAAGCCCGAGTATCCGGACGATATCACAGTCTCCGGTGCAGTCGATAATTTCCCTTGCACGCGTGGTCCGGCGGATTCCACGGCCAAGAGATGTAATTTCCCAGAAGTCGCCATTTTGTGCGACCTGGGATACAAATTCATGATAATGGAGAATGACACCTGCTTTTACCGCTTCCTGCTCTGCAAGGGCTGCATAGATGGGCACATTGATATAGGAGTAGTATCCTGGTGTTTCGACTGGTCTGCGTTTTTTATAATCTGGAACCGGCAGGCCTTCAATCTCCTTTGATTTTGTATACAGTTCCCACGCAATTCCAAGGACTACCGGCTTTTTTGTACTGTAAAAATGATTTGGCATGTACACACCACCGGCTGTCATGGTGCCTCCCAGCATGCTGCCGGCTTCAATAACAGATGTCCTGATTCCTGCACGTGAAGCCTGCAGAGCTGCTATATGCCCTGCGGTACCGCCGCCGGCGACCAGAACATCCACTTGCTCCCTAACATTTTTCATACAGATTTCCTTTTTATACGGCAGGTAAACATGACATCCATCAAAGCAGCTCTCTGTAATTGATTCCCGGCACGGCACCTGGAAACTGCATTCCCTTTATCCTGCCTCTCTATTTTTCTTATAAAAAATACCGGTCATCCAGGCCTCACGTTTCAATCTTTATTAAGGAGCAGCCGGACCCGTTACCCAGGTGCTCCATGACCACTATATCAGCAATCCCAAATCAAACCTGCAACACTGTTATTAGCCGAGCACAATGGATAAATCAAGTCACTTGTATGAATATATTCAAAATGTCCAGTGCAATGATGGATGTCATATTTTGAAAGCTTGAACTCATTAACACTTGCTCCTTCGCTCTTTGCTCCTTCAACAAAACTATCCACCATGAGGCTTGTTTTGCTGAATTTTTTATTCCATTTTAGCTATGCTCGCTGGGTGTATAAAACAAATAAAGACTTATATATCATCGTCCTGTTGGTTGCTTCTCAGCCATGAATCAACACTATATTACATCAAGCAGCTCAAAAATTGCAAAAATCTTATTGAAATTTAAATAGTTGAAACTGATGAATAATGGTATCATCTGTCGTTTTTCTCGAAATTTTTCAACCACAACATATAGCATGATGAGCCGCATTTCATCTATACTCTATTCACTTTTTTAAACTTGTGCTATAAATCTTTTTTGTAAGAAAATTTAAAACAGGAGCGTACAGCAACGCTTTCATTTAAATTATAAGGATATTCCATGCAGCCGTTCACACTGCTTGTAAAACCGGTATCTGCAGATTGTAATCTATCCTGCGATTACTGCTTTTATCTGCCTAAAAGCGATCTTTATCCAAAAAAAAAAAAACACCGGATGCCTGATTCAGTACTTCAACGGCTGATTGAATCCTACATGGCAACGTATCAGGATGTTTATTCAATTTGCTGGCAGGGGGGAGAACCGACCCTTTCTGGTATTGATTTTTTTCAGGATGTCGTCAACTACCAGAAAAAATGCAGGCGTGCTCATTCAAGGATAAGCAATGCGGTTCAAACCAATGCCACACTGATAGATGATGATATAGCGTCTCTTTTTAAACGCTATGGCTTTCTGGTCGGATGCAGCCTGGATGGACCGGCTGAAATCCATAACCGGTACCGTCGGACCGTTTCCGGAAAACCCACCCATGGGAATGTAATGAAAGGTATCAGAATGCTGAACCACCATCACATACCATTCAATATTTTAACTCTTGTCAGCCAGTCAAATGTGACCCATGCCGCCAGGGTGTATCGATATTTAAAAAAAATGGGATTCACATATCACCAATATATTCCCTGCGTTGAATATGACTCCAGCGGGAACCCCCTTTCCTGTGCAATCACCGGGGATGAATGGGGTCGCTTCTTATGCGATATATTCAATGCCTGGTATCCTCAGGATATTGATACGGTGTCGGTCCGGAATTTCGAGACAATTCTTTCAAAAAAAACTGACAATATAAACAGTGTCTGTACTACGGGAGATAATTGCTGCCAGTACTTTGTGGTTGAATACAACGGAGATATTTATCCATGTGATTTCTTTGTTGAAAAATCGTATAAACTGGGAAATATCATGGAAGACTCCTGGCATGAGATACAGAACAGTCGTCGCTACAGGCAGTTTGGATCACAAAAAAAACACTGGAATAAAAAATGCCAGGCATGCAGGCATCTGGAACTGTGTGCCGGAGATTGTCTGAAGAACCGGTTTTATGCCGGTCGTTCACCTGAGCAGTTAAGTCTGCTGTGCCCGGGATTAAAATATTTTTTTGACCGGACAGAGGCGCGGTTTGACAAATTAACTGCCATGATCTTACAGAGGCGGCAGAACAGCATCATCCCGTCCGGCAGCACTCGAAAAACAGGCCGCAACCAGCCCTGTCCGTGTGGTTCCGGCTTTAAGTATAAAAAATGCTGCGGAAAATCATAAATGCAGACCAACGCTGTTTTATTCCTGGAAAATGCCGGATCAAACTTCTCTTTATTCACGGTTCTCTTTTGCTGCTACTCTTTATCTCTTTTTATCGGTGTTCCATCCGGTTCAGGTATTTCCGGAGATGGAAACCGTGCTTTACGTTCAAGCACATTGAGGTCCAGATGATTACGCATGAATTTTTCCGAAGCATCTTCAAAGGGCTGGAAATCCCAGGAGGTGAATGATCCTTGTCTCACAGCCCTGTCCAGGAGCCGCCTGCGCCGCTGACTGGTCACCACCTGTTCACGCAGAACCCGGGTATCCCACTTCTGCATCACCTGACTCCGGAATGATTCCCGCAGTGTTTCATAGGAAGCCTGTCCCGCCAGATTATCCATTTCATTGGGATCATTTTCAAGGTTATAAAGCTGCTCAGGATCTTCATCACAATAGATGTATTTATATTTACCCTGTCTGATCATGATCACTGGAGAAATGGCTCATTCACAAAGAATCTCTCCAAAGACAGATGCATTTTCACTCTCTTTCCCGCCTTCCAGCAGTGGCAGAAGAGTTTGTCCGTCTATGGTGTCGGCAAATTGAACGCTGCTTTTTCCTGCAGCTATCTGTGTGAGGGTTGGAAGCAGATCCACAAGGGAAACCGGTTGTTTGATCCGTCTGGAAGTATATTTTTCAGGGGCGTGAATGATCAATGGCACCCGCACTGCATTTTCAAAATGGGACATTTTATACCACATGCCCCGTTCACCTAACATCTCTCCGTGATCAGAGGCGATCACTATTATCGTATTGTCTTTAAGACCGGTTTTCTCCAGGGTTGCCAGAAGCTGACCCACCTTGTCATCAACATAGCTGATTGCACTGTAATATGCATGGCGGGCATTACGGATTCTCTCTTCAGTCTGTTCATATTCACCCATTGCGCTGACATGGTAGAGCCGCTGGCAGTGAGGATCAAGTTCATCATATGGGATTGAAGGAATTTCAGGCATATCGATCTTATCATGATCATACCGGTTCCAGTATTCTTCAGTGATGGCAAACGGATCATGGGGATGGGTAAAAGAAGTGAGCAGAAAAAAAGGACGTTCATCATCCTTCCGGGCAAGTTCGTTTATTTTCCGGATCGAAGTAAATCCCACTTCTTCATCAAAATCAATCTGGTTGCTGGTCACACAGAGACCTGCCTGAACCACACTGAGCATGTTATGATACCAGGTGGGACGGTTTTGAAAATTATCCCAGTCCGGTATCCACCCGAAGTCACCCGGATAGATATCGGTTGTCAGTCTGTCCTCAAAACCGTGAAGCTGATCGGCTCCCACAAAATGCATTTTACCGGAAAGACAGGTATAATATCCCATATCTCTCAGGTAGTGAGCAATGGTAGGAATATCTTCCGGGAAAAGAGAAGCATTATCATAGGCTCCGATACGGGAAGGCAACTGGCCGGACATCATGGAAAAACGGGAAGGTGCGCACAGAGGGCTGTTGCAGTATGCATTCTCAAAAACCACTCCCTCCTGTGCCAGTTGTGAAATATGGGGTGTTTTTACAACAGGATGTCCATAGCTGGGCAGAGCAGTGGCTGTCATCTGATCAAACATAATAAAAAGAATATTGGGCTTTTGTTGACTCATAAATTAAATTCCTAAAAATAAAATTTTTCTTCACTGATCCGGGTCTGGTGAAATTCCAACCAATTACCAGAGACCATTGCATAACTCCCTCTTTTGCCCAATTACCACGGAATATGAAAATTATAATCCTCAAAACACTCAATGTATTCCTCCGGTTATAATTTCCATCTGCCTTGCACTATAACAAAATTGAGCATGATGCAAAGATCTCTACCAGTAAATGCTTTTCTGTTTTTTGTCAAGAAACAGGTAAGAATAAAAGGACTTGAATTTTCACAAAACAGGACCTGGTTGATGCTTTATTCCCTATTCTCTTTTTTAAACTTGTGCTATAAACTTTTCTGGTAAATCAATTTAAAACAGGAGTATCCATGAAACACTCTATTGTATCTGTGGTCAAATATGAAAAATCTTTTGAATCTGCTGCAAAGGCAGTTGAGCTGTGCGGAGGAATTGAGAGGATAAAAAAAGGGTCAAAAGTATTTATCAAACCCAATATAGTCTTCTGGACAAAAGAGGTTGTATTCCCCAAATGGGGAGTAATTACAACCTCCAGGATCGTAGAGGATATGATTATACTGCTCAAGAACAACGGAGTAGACGATATCACCATTGGTGAGGGAGTTATGACCAGAAGCCCAAAAGACAGGGCAACTCCTGCCCATGCATTTGAGTATCTCGGTTATGACAGACTTCAAAAACGCTACGGGGTAAAATTTATCAATATCATGGAGCGGCCTTTCTGCCCGGTTGACCTTGGAGGTGATGTGGTCCTCAATTTCAACCAGGATGTGATGGAGAGTGATTTTATCATAGATCTGCCAGCCTTGAAAGCCCATAACCAGACAATGGTCAGTCTTGGAATTAAAAATCTTAAGGGCCTGATTGATATCAGATCCCGGAAACTATGTCATAATCCTGACCCGCAAAAGGATCTTCACTATCATGTGGCAAGGCTGGCCGATAAAATGCCGCCTCTATTTACGCTGATTGATGGTATTTATTCCCTGGAAAGAGGGCCGGGATTTGACGGAAAAATGCATAGAAGAAATATTCTGATTGCATCATGGGATATACTTGGCGCTGATAAAACAGGAGCGAAAATACTTGGATTTGAACCTTCAGAAGTACCCCATCTTCTCTATGCGGCAGAAAATCATCAGAGAGCTGTTGATTTTTCTGATGTTAAAGTGGTGGGTGAATCCATGGATAAGATATGCTGTAAACATGAATTTGATTTTCCTTACCAGGAAGATAGTGAAAAATGCCTTCCCTATCCACTGGCAAAACAGGGTATAAAAGGCATCTTCTACAGGAAATTTGACACCTCCATGTGCACCTATTGTTCAGGCATAAATGGTGTTGTACTGTCGGCCATCAGGGATGCCTGGAAAGGTGAAGACTTTGACCGGATAGAGGTCCTTACCGGCAAGAAGATGAAGCCGACACCGGGGATGAAAAAGACAATACTGCTGGGGAAATGCATGTTTACGGCGCACCGGAAAAACCCGGATATCAATATAATGATTCCGGTTAAAGGGTGTCCTCCCGAGCCCGCTGAAATTGCCAAGGGACTCCATAAAGCCGGTATCAATGTGAATTCAGCCATCTTTGATAATATTGACCATCTGCCGGGATTGCTGATGGCAAGATATAAAGACAGGCCTGAGTTTGATGAAAGGTTTTTTAAGGTAAAGTAGAGGGTGTTGTACACTTCTCCCGGAGATCCCGCAGAACATCCAGATATTTACCCTGATATTTACATTGATATCTTCTGCATATTCCTTTATTTTATTAGAAGCAGTGTTATGTATATTTCTTTTAATCATGAAAGGTTATCACAGGAAAAACAGTGAACATAGATGATAAAAAACAGGGGTTTCCATCAGGTGATATAACCGGAATTGTACTTGAGAGCATATCAGACGGTGTCTTCTCAATTGATAATGACTGGAAGATCATACTCTTTAACCGGGCTGCAGAAGAGATTACCGGAGTATCACGGAAGGAAGCCATGGGAAAACACTGCTGGGAAGTGTTCAAATCCAACATGTGCGAGGCTGACTGTGCCCTGAAAAAAACCATGGAAGAGGAAAAATCCTTTATAAGTACTTCTACCTATATTGTTAATGCTGACCAGAAAAAAATACCAGTTACAGTATCCACTTCACTGCTGCAGGATAAAAAAGGTAAAACATTAGGCGGTGTTGAGATATTCAGAGACCACAGCCTTGTAGAGGAGTTGAGAAGAGAGATATCAGCCAAATTCCGCCTTTGTGATATGGTCAGTAACAACCTTGAGATGAAACAGATTTTTCAAACACTTCCCCAGATATCACAGAGTGATTCCAATGTGTTAATTGAAGGTGAAACCGGAACCGGCAAAGAACTGATGGCAAGGGCCATTCATAATTTAAGTTCAAGGGAGAAAAAACCATTTGTGGCCATTAACTGTGGAGCACTTCCTGACAGTTTACTTGAATCTGAACTTTTCGGGTATAAAAAAGGGGCATTTACCAATGCTGAAAAAGATAAGCCAGGGCACTTTTCCCTTGCAGACGGCGGTACTATTTTTTTAGATGAAATCGGGGATACATCTCCTGCTTTCCAGGTTAAACTTCTAAGAGTCCTTGAAGAGAAAGAATTTATACCGCTTGGTGGTATAAAAAAAATTGAATCTGATGTGAGGATTATTACGGCCACAAATAAAAATCTTTATGAAATGGTAGCCGCAGAAAATTTCCGCCAGGATCTTTTTTACCGGATAAATGTTGTCAGAATAAATCTTTTGCCCCTTAGAAAACGTATGGAGGATATCCCTTTTTTAGTTGAACATTTTATTAAGAAGTTAAACAGAATGCAGAATAAAGAGATTTCCCAGATAGATGAAAATGTTCTTGAACTGATAAAAAAACATGATTTCCCGGGAAATATCCGCGAACTTGAAAATATAATAGAATACGCATTTGTACTCTGCTCCAAAGGAAAAATCAAAAAAAAACATCTGCCCGAAAATATATTTTTCTCCTCCCTTAAAATTGATAAAAAGTCAGACTCGGGCAACCCTGTTAAAGCGGCAGAGATAAAAGCGATTAAGGATGCCCTTAAATCGAACAGTTATAACCGCACGAAAGCTGCCAGGACTCTCGGCATACATAAAAGTACTCTTTTTAGAAAGATCAAGAAATTTAATATCGAGCTGCCTCTATTTGACGGGCGCTTCCGGTAATCGATTTCAATACCGCATGAACAGTTTCATATAAAATTCATCCTCTGTTATCCACTCCTGAACATTGCAAAATTGCACCCATTATGGTTGCACTATTGCAATGATTTATCCTCCCCAAAGGGCATCAAGAGAATTTTTTGTACGCATTTAATGTAATTTCAATATGTTATAAATATCAAATCATACTGGTATATCAATTGCTATATAAATTATTAAGAGTAATTCCAAAATAGGAGAAGTGATTATGCCCAATAGAGATGGAACAGGACCCAATGGCCAGCAGGGAGAAAAAACAGGCAGAAGGAAGAGGCAAAGATCTAAATTCATGAAAAAACAGGAACAGAGAAGAGGAGACAGTGCAAACCAGTGCAGATTCAGGAATCAGGGGGCATCAGGTGAGCGTTCAAAATAAATTTTCCGCAACCGATAAGATTTCTGAATACCAGACATTTTGTCTCTGTTGTAAAATGTTAATTTTCCTGTCTGCCCGCACATGTAACAAAGTCAATCTCTCTTTACCAGAGGATAAACAAATCATCCAGGCACTGTTCAGGTAACAAATGAAAGATATTTTAAAAAATAATAGTTTAGATTTTGATAACCACTTTGATGAGTACATCAATTTATTTGATTTGGTTCCCTGTATTATTACTGTCCAGGACAGAAATTTTAAAATTTTAAAATTTAACCAGGAGTTCACCAATAATTTTGATTCAAAGGAGGGAGATTACTGTTTTAAAGCCTATAAGAACCGTAAAAAAAAATGTGATAACTGCCCGATGGAGAAAACATTTCTTGACGGCAGTGTCCATTTTGACGAGCAGACCGGATTAAATAAAGATAAAACAACATTTCACTGGATTGTAAAAACAGCCCCTATAAAAAATGCAGAAGGCGAAGTCCTTGCTGCAATGGAGATGAGCATTGATATCACAAGACAGAAGCAGCTTCAGGAGAAACTGAAAAAATCTGAAAAAAAATATCATGCCATTTTCAACAATATCCCTAACTGCATCTTTGTGATTGATTTTGATACCTTGAGAATAAAAGACTGCAATGAAAGTGCAGAGGTCAACTATGGCTACCCCAAAAAAGAGTTGATAGACAAACTGTTTACTGATCTTTTTATGGAGAAAAATAAAAAAAAGTGTGCCGACCTTTTAAAAACAGAGGAAAAATTAGAAAAAATTCAGCACAGACATAAAAACGGATCAGTTTTATTCACCAATATAAGAGTCTCACTGCTTGATTACCACAAAGAAAACAAACTGATTATCTCCTGCACCAACATAACTGAAAAAATTGAAACTGAGCAGCAGCTGATACAGGCGAGTAAATTGACCACCTTAGGGGAGATGGCAACCGGTGTTGCCCATGAACTGAATCAGCCGCTTTCTGTTATAAAAACAGCCAGCACGTTTATCATGAAAA
The DNA here is from genome assembly GCA_964636495.1 of uncultured Desulfobacula sp. Classification (GTDB taxonomy): domain Bacteria; phylum Desulfobacterota; class Desulfobacteria; order Desulfobacterales; family Desulfobacteraceae; genus Desulfobacula. The sequence goes on from CAZWSL010000014.1 coordinate 56,778, forward strand.
AGGCAGACAGGCATGAGCAGATAAATGAAAACAATTTTTACACTCTGTTAAAAAAAATTGATAACAATGTGGATAGAGCATCCAGCATCATTAACCATATGAGACAGTTCTCACGAAACTCCGGCCTCCAGATGGAAAAAATTCAACTCAACCAGGTAGTCAAGAGAGCCTTTCATATCTTTCAGAAACAGTTAAAAGTCAGGGGAATCAATGTGTTATGGGAAACAAATCCAGATCTTCCTTTTATATTAGCGGATCCCAATCGGCTGGAACAGGTTTTCATCAATCTTATCTTGAATGCAAGAGATGCAATAGAAGAAAAATGGGGAGATGGTGATAATAACCCGGATGAAAAAAATATTACTGTTAAAACTTACAGAGATGAGAGGTATGTCATTGCAGAAATTATTGATACAGGCACTGGCATCAATGAAACCATTTCAGAAAAAATTTTTGAACCGTTTTTCACAACAAAAGAGGTCGGAAAAGGTACAGGAATAGGTCTTTCAATCAGTTACGGTATTATCAAGGACTGCAGAGGTATCATCTATACTGAAGCGGGGAAAAAAGAGGGAGCTGCCTTTATTACCAAATTTCCCATAAAGGATAATAAAAATTGAAAGCTTCAGAATTAAAAAAAGAGATCTTGCTTGTCGATGATGAACAGGATCTGCGTGAGGTCCTTGAAATAAGTCTTTTAGACATGGGTTACCGTGTACTGACAGCTGAAAATGGGAAACAGGCACTTGAAATTTTCAGAAAAAAAAAACCGTTAATTGTAATTACAGACATCAAAATGCCTGGAATGAGTGGCATTGATCTTCTGAGCAAAATAAAAAATATCAACCCAGATACTGAAGTCATTATCATAACCGGACATGGTGATACAGATCTGGCAATAAAAAGCCTTAAACATGAGGCAATTGATTTTATCACAAAACCAATCAGCAGTGATTCACTGGAAATTGCGTTAAACAGGGCTAATGATAAGATTATTACCCGTTATCAATTGGAAGAATACACCAGAAACCTTGAGAAGCTGCTTCGTGAAAAACTCGAACTGCAGGATCATCTTTCATCTCTTGGTATAATGATAGGGTCAATATCTCATGGAATTAAAGGATTGCTCACCAGACTGGACGGTGGTGTCTATTTAATGGAATCAGCATATGAGAAAAGAGAATTTAACGAAGTCGGAGAGGGTCTTTCTATTCTCAAAGAGACGGTAACCAAAATTAAAAAAATGGTTCTGGATATCCTCTATTCTGCCAAAGAACGGAATCTCAAAGTTGAAAAAACAGATATAACAGCCTTTGCCCATGATGTCGTTAAAGTTGTTTCCCAGAAAATGGAAAAGAACAATATTGAACTCCACTGTGATTTCGGGCAGGAAGATATTGAAGGAGAAATAGATCCCCAGGTTCTCCATTCAGCACTTATCAATATTCTGGATAATGCTGTTGATGCATGTATTTCAGACAAAACCCGATCATCCCATAAAATTGTTTTTAAAGTGGCTCAGGACAGGTGTAATCTTATTTTTGAGATTAATGACAATGGTATAGGGATGACCTCTGAAACAAGAGAACAGATTTTCAATCTTTTTTACTCATCAAAAGAAAACAACGGTACAGGTTTTGGTCTTTTTATCGTTGACAGCACCATAAAACAGCATAATGGGAGAATCAATCTGAATTCAGCAATAGGAAAGGGAACGTATTTCCATATAAAAATTCCCAAAAAGCATATTTCAAAGGAGGTATAAAAATGGAAAAGAAAAAAATTCTAATCATCGACGATGATACCGTCATTGTCAAATACCTTGAAAAGCTGTTTAACGACAATGGGTATGATACAATCTCAGCTTATGACGGCCTGGAAGCAGACACTATTGTAAAGGATATCATTCCTGACTTAATTACTCTGGATCTGGAGATGCCAAAAGAGTGGGGACCCAGATTTTACAGAAAACTGACTAAAAATAAATTGTGCAAAGATATTCCGGTTATTGTGATAAGCGGCCTTGGCAGCCGGGATCATTCAATCAGAAAGGCCATAGGGGTTTTCGGGAAGCCTTTTGATTCAGATAAACTGATGGCAGCCGTAAAAGATGCTATTGGCTGATACGCTGACAATAAACATTTGGCTGCATAATTGCAGTTGTAATCTATTATGATCTGCAGGAGTAAACAATGTATAATTTTCTGACCGGACCTCTGGCATGGTTTTCATTTATTGTATTTTTTACAGGAATGTTTATCCGCTCTTTTTTTTACTTAAAAGGACTTGACTCCAGTATTGACAGGGTTACATACCGGGTCAACACTTCCAGAGGTTTAAAAGAGGCCGTAAGATCCATATTTTTCTGGCTTATCCCTTTTTTCACCAGGGGCTGGCGTACCCAGTCCCTGATGACAGCAGTGTTTTTTATTTTTCATATCAGCCTGCTGACATCCACTCTATTTTTAAAAGCACATAACATGATTTTAAAAGAGAGATGGGGTATCAGTATCATTACCATACCTGATGCCATCTCTGATTATCTTACGGTTACAGTTCTGGCCATGGCCTTTATAATGGTTCTCAGACGGTTGTTACTTCCACAGGTGAAAATTTTGACAACACTATCTGATTACCTGATTCTTTTTATCTCCATTGCGCCATTTTTAACTGGTTTTCTGGCTTTTCACCAGTTTGGGAACTACAAATTCTGGATGCTTACTCATATTATATCAGGAGAACTTCTGCTTGTAGTTATCCCCTTTACAAAACTTTCCCACAGTTTTCTCTTCTTTTTTACAAGAGCTCAGCTGGGTATGGATTACGGAATCAAACGCGGTGGAATGAACCGGCAGAAAGGAATGGCATGGTAACAAAATTTTATCTTAAATCCTTAATCAAAAAGAGTGAAAAATGAATGGAAACCTATTGTGTACATCAAATCCGGTAGATGACAAGGAGACCCTTAATGCCCTGTTAAAGGACAGGAGAGGAGAGCAGTATTACGATGAAATGACAAGGCTTGAAGTGAACACGGCAGCATTGCAGCAACTGCTTAATGATACCTGTCGTTCACGTATCCGCACCTGGCTTGGAATCTGTGCACACTGCGGTATGTGTGCGGATGCATGTGCTTTCTATCTTTCCAATGATAACGATCCTGAACAGGTGCCTTCTTATAAAATTCAATCAACACTGGGAAAAATTGTTGAGAAAAAAGGAGAAGTGAATAACTCCTTCATGCGGTATGCAATGGATGTCGCATGGGGTAAGTGCACCTGCTGCAACAGGTGCGGTCTGTACTGCCCCTTCGGCATTGATATGGGGGTGTTAATGAGTTACCTGAGAGGACTTCTGTTTTCCCAGGGATTTGTTCCCTGGGAGATGAAAATCGGTTCTGGCATGCATCGTATATATAGAGCACAGATGGATGTTACTGTTGAGGACTGGGTTGATACCTGTGAATGGATGGTGGAAGAATACGAAGATGAGTGGCCTGAACTAAAGATTCCAGTTGATAAAAAAAACAGCAGGATAATGTACACGGTTAATGCAAGAGAAGCAAAACACTATCCTGATGATATTGCCGAAGCAGCACTGCTTTTCAGTATTGCAGGCGAGGACTGGACTGTTCCCGGTGAAGGATGGGAAGAGACGAGTCTTGCAATGTTTGCAGGCGACTGGGAGGGTGCCACGCTCCAGGTGAAGTCAGTATACGATGCCATGGATCGCCTGAAACCTGAAAAAATGGTGGTTACCGAGTGTGGGCATGCATACCGGGCAACGGTCATTGAAGGTCCATACTGGGCCGGGTTGAAATCAGGCAGAACACCTGTAATAACACAACATTATGTTGAATGGGTAGCTGAGGCTCTAAGATCTGGCAGATTAAAAATTGATCCATCTAAAAAGATAAAAGAACCGGTAACTTATCATGACTCCTGTAACTATATCCGTAATGGAGGGCTTTCCCGGTGCGGCAGAGAAATAATGAGCTATATTGCTGAAGATTTCAGAGAGATGACACCCAGTGGTGAACACAATTTCTGCTGTGGTGGCGGTGGTGGATTGAATGGTATCGGTAAATATCGCAAAGAGCGTAATATTGCACAGAGAGTAAAAAAAGATCAGATTCTTGCAACGGGTGCAAAATTAGTTATTACTCCCTGTCATAACTGCTGGGATGCCATCCGTGATCTTGAGGAAGAGTATAAAATCGGAATAAGGTGGTCATTCTTAAAACCGATTCTTCTCGGGATGGTCATCGTTCCTGAACATATGAAGTCAAAAGAAGTGCTGAAATGATGATCAGATTATCAACCATGAATATGTTACAGCTGTCTGAACAGCATAACAAAAACATTAAAACAGGTGGGACTTATGTTTAAAAAAATACTATTTGCAACAGCAGGAACACCATCATGTGATGCTGCAGCCAGGGTCTCCTTTGACATGGCAAAACGCTATAATGCCAAACTTTTTACTATTCATGTTTTTGGTGTTCCTTCCAGAAGTTTCAGCCAGGTTCTCAAAGATATCAGAACAGGAAACGAGATAGATCTTCACGACGACCAGCTGGGAAAGATTAAAAGTGAGCTGGAAGAGACATATGAGCAGCAGATTAAAGATTATACTCCCTGTGAAACCATTGTTACAAACGGTATACCGCACACTGAAATATTGAGAGTTGCACGGAAAAAAAATATTGATTTAATCGTAATGGGTGCAAGAACATCAACAGCGAAAAAAATGAGTCCATTAAGCAGGAATATCATTGGGAGCACCCTCCAGGGTGTAGCCCGGTCTGCAAAGTGCCCTGTACTGATTATCGGCCGTGCTGCCGCATCATTCTGGGGAGGAATTTCAAATATCGTTTTGGGTACAGATTTTTCAAAAGCATCAGATCGTGCGTTTGGATTCGCATTTGATCTGACGCTGATGTTTCATGCATCCCTGCATATTTTTCATGCCATTGATATAAGATCAGATCCATATAAAAACACAAAAAATCAGGAGGTGATTGAAGATAGAATAAGAGAAGTAAGAAAAATGATCAGAAAAAAATATATCAGCAGGATGGGGAGTTACGCCGACTATGAAATTGATGTCTGGGAAGGAATTCCCCATGTTGAGGTTGTAAAATATTCAAGGGAGAATTTTGCAGATCTTATTGTTGTGGCGCACCATACAAAAAAAATGATTCCTGAAGAAGAAGTATTCGGCAGCACGGTTGAACAGATTGTTCTACGCTCCAATGCACCCGTTATCAGTTTTAACCATCCTGTCAGAAAAAAGAGAGATATTTAACAGTTTCACCTTGTTATTAAAAAATATCCTCTCAAAAGGAGATATAAAATTATGACAAAAAAAATAATGATTATTGATGATGATCCTGTGATTGTAAAATATTTAGAAACCATTTTTCATAACAGTGGTTACATAACCTGTGTAGCCAGAGATGGTTCTGAGGGTATAGATATTGTGAAAAGGGAGAAACCGGATCTTATCACTCTTGATCTTGAAATGCCGGAAGAGTGGGGACCACGGTTTTATCGAAAACTCTCTAAAGAGAAAGAATTCAAGAATATTCCAGTGATTGTAATAAGTGGTCTTTCAGGCAATCGGTACGCCATCCATAAAGCTGTAGCAAGCCTGACAAAACCGTTTGATAAGGATGTTCTGCTAAAAATTGTGACAGATACCATTGGCAAATAATGAAACTATGGAGAAACCAGTTTTAAGGAAAGAGAGTTATGAAATTATTTTATTATCATCTGGCAATGATATTCCTGTTTTTTATCATGAGCGACCCCATATTTTCACAGGATGAATTCCTTGAAATAAACAGTGATGAATTTAACGTTCACACAAGATCTCTGGTTGTTTTTCCACATATGGTTCATGAAGAGAGTATGGATTGCATGGTCTGCCACCATGATTATGATGAGGACGGAGAGAATATCGGGGGAGATGGCGGGTATTGTTCAGACTGCCATACAAAAGATTCTGAAGAAAACCCGATCCCTCTGATGGAAGCTTTTCACATACAGTGTAAACAGTGCCATGCAGAAGAGATAAAAGAGAATAAAAATAAAAATATACCCCAGATGTGCGGGCAGTGTCATGTGAAATAAAACACGCCTGTAACAAATCCAGAGGATGTATTTAATAGTTGCAGGATTGCATAGTTAATGGTTGCATGACTGCAACTCTTTTTTTCTTCAGGATGAAATCAATCAGGTCAAGTTAAAACATAAACTGTAATTTCAATATGTTACATATTATATAATGAGCTGGTATACCAATTGCTATATATTTCATACAGAGATAGAACTCAGCTGGGGGAATTGATTTGAAAGTAGCATTGACAGTCTGGGGAAACAGGATATCACCTGTTTTTGATTCTGCAAAAAAAATTCTCATCGTACAGATAGAGAATCGTAAAATAAAATCAAGGCAGTACACATCATTTAATTTCAAACTGAGAGGTAATATGTGTGAAAAACTCACTGATACCGGTGCGGAAGTCCTTATATGTGGTGCTATCTCAAAGGAGGCATATCATTTTTTTGATAGCAGTACCATTGAATTAATTCCATTTGTTTCAGGAAATGCAGAAGTCGTGCTCGAGTCATATATTAAAAAGAGTTATGTTTCTCAAATTTTTTTCATGCCGGGAAGTTTGAACAAACACTACAGGAAAAAACAGGAATCATAAATGTATCAAATATTAATAGTCAGTTCTGAAATCGATACCTTAAGCGATTTTTCAACTGGATTAAAAGAGAGTGAAGATGTTGAGATCTATTCTGTAAAAAACTGTAAAAATGCGTTGCCGGAAATTAGAAAAGGCAAATTTGATCTCATGGTTGTTGATGAATTGCTGACAGACACAACAGGGCTGGAGTGTATTGAAAAAAGTATAATGGTAGATGCATTTCTTAATACAGCAGCTGTAAGTTCTCTGTCAAAAAAAGAATTCCATGAAAAAAGTGAAGGATTTGGTGTTTTAATGCAGGTCCCTGTAAAGCCTGTGGCAGAAGATGGAAAAAGAGTTGTTGAATATTTAAAAGGGATACTGAAAAGGAGCAGACGATGATAATCAGTGTTGCAAGTGGAAAAGGGGGAACAGGTAAGACAACTGTTGCTGTAAATTTAGCCGCTGCTCTTGAAAAGGGTGTGAAAATTCTAGATTGCGATGTGGAGGAGCCAAATGCCCACCTGTTTTTAAAACCGGATATTGTGAAAACTGAAAAAATTTTTACTCCGGTTCCTGTTATTGATAAAAAAAGATGCACCTTTTGTAACAAATGCGTGGATATATGCCGGTATAATGCAGTTACAATCATCGGTAAAAAAGTGATGACTTTCCCCGAACTGTGTCACAGTTGCAGGGGCTGCAAGGTTATATGTCCGGAAAATGCGGTAACAGAACAGGGTCGCGAACTCGGAATCCTTGAATCCGGCCGGTCAGAAAAGATTGATTTTGTTCATGGCAGACTGAGAGTGGGGGAAGCCATGGTACCGCCCTTGATCAAAAAGGTAATTTCCAGAGCTGATCATAATAAAATCAATATTATTGATGCGCCTCCAGGAACATCATGTCCTGTAATTACGGCTGTGAAAACCTCTGATTTTGTTCTGATGGTTACAGAGCCGACTCCATTTGGCCTGCATGATTTAAAACTCGGAGTTCAGGCGGTCAGGATACTGGGAATACCTTGCGGGCTTGTCATTAACCGATCAGATATCGGCAGCAGTGATGTAAGAGAATATGCAGAAAAACAAAATATTCCGACTCTTCTTGAGATACCTTTCAAAAAGAGTATAGCAAAGCGCTGTTCAAAAGGGGAACTGATTGTAACACACACTCCTGAATATATAAAAAAATTTTTAACGTTATACAGCCGGATTGAAAATGAGGTTGCTGCTGAGAAAAGAACAAGGGAGCGGAGCAGATGAGAGAGCTTGTTATTTTAAGTGGTAAGGGAGGTACAGGTAAAACAAGCCTGACAGCAGCCTTTGCGGCAATTGCAGAGGAGAGTATTCTGTGTGATGCTGATGTTGATGCAGCAGATCTCCATCTTTTAACGTCACCGGAAATAAAATATAGAAATGAGTTTACAGGTGGTGGAATTGCACGGATTGATTCAGACAAGTGCTCGGAGTGTGGTCTCTGTATTGAACTCTGCAGGTTTGATGCAATCAGCAGTGCTTTTTTTATTGATAAAATAAATTGTGAAGGGTGTGGCGTCTGCGTTGATCTATGTCCTGACAATGCAATCGATTTCCCTGTTCAGATATGCGGGAACTGGTTTATTTCAGACACAAGGTTCGGCCCCATGGTTCATGCCAGACTGGGGATAGCAGAAGAGAATTCAGGTAAACTGGTTGCTCTTGTACGACAGGCAGCCAGGAAAACAGCCAGAAAAAAGAAGATTGATCTTATCCTGACAGATGGACCTCCAGGGGTTGGCTGCCCTGTAATAGCATCAATTGGCGGAGCTGCAGCACTCCTTGTTGTAACAGAACCGACAGTGTCGGGAATTCATGATATGAAAAGGGTACTTGATCTTGCCGATTTTTTTAAAGTGCCTGCCATGATTCTTGTAAACAAGTATGATTTAAATCCTGACATGGCAGATGCAATTGAAAATGATGTAAAGAAAAACGGCTTTACATTTATAGGTAAAATTGCTTTTGATCCTGATTTTACAAGGTCAATGGTAGATGCAAAAACAATTATTGAATTTGATGACAACTCAGATATCAGTATGAAAATAAAAGAGATCTGGGAAAAAATAGTTTCATCAAAGGAGATGACATCCAGTATATTTAATTTTAACAAGGAGTGATTTTTTATGAAAAATGGAAGAATAGCAGTCCCGTCAAATGGTGAAGGTGGATTGCAGGGCACCAGAGCCGGACATTTCGGTCATTGCGACACATTTACATTTATTGACATTGAAGACGGCAGAATTAAAGATGTTTCTGTACTGAATAATGAAGGACATGAACAGGGCGGCTGCATGGTACCGGTTAATCTGCTTTCTGATCATAATGTCAAAGCATTGATAGTCGGTGGTATCGGCATGCGGCCTTTAATGGGTTTTAAACAGGTCGGAATAGATGTATATCACGAGGACCAGAGAGCAGAGATAAAACCGGTAGTAGAAGATCTGATAGCAGGTAAGTTGAATAAAATCCAGAATCATCAGATCTGCGGGGGCGGCGGCCAGCCCAATATACCATAGAGGAAGGTGAATATGAAAATTGCGATAACATCACAGGGGAATACACTTGATTCAGACGTGGATCCTAAATTTGGAAGAGCTAAATATATTCTGATAGTTGATACAGATACGTTAGCGTTTAACGCTTTTGATAATTCAGAAAATGCCAATGCATTTAAAGGTGCAGGTATTCAGGCTGCAAGCCTTGTCGGGAATAATGAGGCCACGGTTCTGCTTACCGGTTACTGCGGACCTAAAGCATTTAAGATTCTTGATTCAGTGGATATAAAAGTGGTAAATGATGTTTCAGGGAAGGTAAAGGATGTTGTTACAAAATTTGATTACCGTACAGCAGTCTTTGCAACCGGGCCAAACAGAGAAGCCCACTCATAGGAAACAAATTGTTTAAATAGAATAATCCAGGGTATGGAGCCATTGCAAAAATGGCTCGTCTAAAAGAGGCAGGTATGACAACATATAAAATTCATCCCATTGTTACCGGTACGAAACTATTTGACAAAAGCATGATGACATACCAGTACGGAAATGGTGAGCAGTATACAATCCCTATTTACTGCTGGTATATAGAAGGATCAGATAAGAATATCCTCGTTGATACCGGTGAGATGAGTCCTATCATATCTCAGGAGAGGGAAAAAGCCATAGGAGGTAAAATTTATACATTTGAACAGGGACTGGCCCGCTGGGGATTAACACCTGAAGATATTGATATAATAATTCATACACATCTTCATAATGACCACTGTGAAAATGATTATAAATGTATAAATGCGGACATCTATGTGCATGAAAAAGAGCTTGAGAGGATTTATCATCCGCATGCTCTGGATTATCGATACCTGGAAGATTACATTGATGATGTAAAAGAAAACGGCCAACTCAGGATTTTATCCCATGATCAGGAAATCCTTCCGGGTATCAGCTGTATGCACACACCGGTTCACACAGATGGCGGAATGAGTCTGTTAATTGATACTATAACTGGAACAGCTGTAATAACAGGGTTTTGTGTAATCATGGAAAATTTTGATCCCCCTGTAGAGATTAAGGCAATGGAGATGGATATCATACCGCCCGGCACCCATGTAAATGTATATGAATCATATGATATGATGGTTAAGGTAAAAAAGATGGCAGATATTCTGCTGCCCCTGCATGAACCATCATTTGCATCTCAGGATACAATTGAATGAAGCTGCTCACTTTTTGATAATCAAAAGAGAGTGTCCTGTGGGATTTAATGGGGTCACTATTTTAACAGATCCATCGTCAAGTGTTTTTTTTATTTTATGATCTGGAACCTCCTCCCCGGTTGCAAGGTGAATCAGTTTAGATTTATTTATATCACATCCATCAAAAAGAGATCTTTCAAAACAGATACCAGACTCTTTTTTTGACGACAGGATAAGCCAGCATAAGTGGGTCGCGGACTCCAATTGATACAGCTGCAGCTTCTTGTCAGATTTGACATTCAAAAGAGTGTCAAAAGGCCCCAGCTGATCCAGGTAGTGATTTAAATTACTCAATAAAAAATACCCCAGCCTTGGATTGCAGGATCGGTCAAGAATACCGTTTCTGGCATTATAACCCCGATCGTGATCAATATAGGTGTCAATGTACACATCAAAGCAGTTCCCCATATTGGCAAACAGTGAAAAGATTAACAGGCTGCAGCCGGTTTGATGATCATCCTCATATCGGAACCCTTCATCCATCCGTGGAAGCTGGGCATTCAGCCTTAATAACAGATTTTTTCCTTTTATCCAGTTTTGAATATCAGTAACCGGCTGTTGAATTTCAGTTTTGCCGCCAGCGTTAAAAACCAGACCATCAATGATATTTTTATGATCTTCCCGGGTTAAGATTTTATTTAAAAACCCGAAATCTGACTCACGGAATCCCTGTCCTGGAAAGTGCTCAAAAAATGTCTGTCCCTGTTCATCTTTCCCTGTAATATCATCTATTTTAGAAAGAAATATTTTGACTGACTGATCCTTTTTTCTGAATTCTCTGATACTATTCAAGGTCTCATCCATATAGGGTGCCGGAATAATTATTTCCCATGAATCAATCAACTCATTATATTTTATTACTGTTTTCTCAATTTTTTTTGAAGGCTTTCCAATACTGAAAACAGTAAACTTAAATCCCTTATTGACTAATGTTGAAATCCGGTTATTTGTTTCAATATCTAAAAAATCAAAGAGTGGAATTCTGATTTTTTTAACACCCAGCTGCCAGAGCGGAGGAAGCCACAAATCATTTCTGGCTTTTTTTCTGGCAAATTCATCAAGGTTGTCAAACGACAGATCTTTAGATTCAGCCCAGCTGTGTCTCATCGTAACCCCGATTTTTGAGGATTCATTCAGGGAAAAATTGATGGCGGGAAGAATTGAGGCCTGGTTTTCACCACCCTTTCCAGGACAGGATATCTTATCAAAACATGAAATCAGTCTTGGTCTGAATCCATTCGGGAATACGGTAATCTCACAAAAATTCAGCTTATTTTCATCGTACCGGCCAAACTCTTTTCCGGGCTCTATGTTAAATAACTCACTGTAGTCAGGCCTTACAAATGTTGTGGATGGCAGCACATACAGATCGGTTTTTTTGTAGCGGTTGTAGAAAAAATTATGGGCATGACCGGAAAACACTGCTTCAACCTGATATGTTTCAAGCAGGTTCAGCCACCTGGACCGGGCAGGTTCAGCAATGTTATCGTAATGTTCTTCTTCCTGTGGTTCATTGATGAATGGAGAGTAATGGCTGAACATAAAAATTCTTGAGCCGGTATTTTTCTCCAGCAAATTTTCCAACCATATTTCCTGTTTTTTTTCCAGTTCAATTCCAGAGTTAAGCAGGGATGTATTAACAATGACAAAGAGACAGTTCTGATGGTGAAAAGATTTATAATGTGCTCCCCAATATTTTTCAAAAATCCGGTGACTCTCTTCTGTAACGACTGGTGCGGGAACCCATGAGTTGGGTTTGTCTCCTATATCATGATTCCCGGGAGTGACGTGAATAGGACATGACAGTGAAGAATAGAGTTCATGGGCCTTGCGTACTGAATTCTCATGCTCCTGCAGCGCTTGAATCGGGTGTACAACATCACCTAAGTGAATGACAAATTCAGGGTTTAAGGCATTCACTCTTTTGAGTGTCACTTTGTGGCGCTGATTTGCTGTTTTATCGGATGGATATACAAAGTGGGTTTCATTTTCCGATCGGATATGTGTATCAGAGATAATGACAAAACGAAAACTGTTCATATTTATACCGGCTCGTGTACGGGTTAAAAGATTATGTTACCAGCAATTCAACTGATTCACTGAATGACACTAAAACTTGTAATCAGCTCTTTAACTGTTATTAAAGAGCATACTGCTCCATCTAAAACAGGAACATCGAATTTTTTCTGGTTGATTAGAATTATGTATGAGCACCAAATTCACCTATTTGGGAACAGCTTTTTTGCCTAAGGGAGCAAAGCAGACTCCGGCTAGCCTGAAGTGAGCAAATCCGAAAGGGATGCCGATAATAGTTAGGCAAAGGCTTATTCCGCTAATGATATGGGTAACAGCAAGCCAGATCCCAGCCAAAATAATCCACAAGAAGTTGGCTAGAGAGGTCCCAACAACCCTTTTTTCACCCATGGTAGTGGCATCCACAAGCTCTTTTCCGAACGGAAATGCTGCAAACCCGGCAATCCTGAATGCTGCATAGCCGAAAGGTATCCCAATCACGGTAACAAAGAGAAGTCCACCTAGCAGTATCCAAAGAAGCCAAGCCAGAAAACCACCGCCAAAGATAAACCATAGAATGTTGAGAATCAATGTCATTTTTTCCCCGATGAATTATTTTTGATAATACAAAGTCAATTTAATTTTTTCAATAACCTAAAAAGTAATTACACAGGTCTACATATCTTGTAAATTCCAATCAATTCAACTTCTGAAGATAACCACTCCTAGCTTGAAAATGCAAGGGTAAAGTTTATGTTTAATACCGGCATGAGCGGATTATTTAACTAAATTGGAGATACATTTTACTGCCGGAAAATTTCTACAAATATTTTTTGAAATTTTGCAAAATGATGTAAATATATTATTAACTGGAATATGGAAAAATGGCTCCTGACAATGGTTTTGGTTTATATAGT